>NZ_ACEP01000058.1 GCF_000173975.1 Anaerobutyricum hallii DSM 3353 | reverse complement strand
GATTTCATATATTCCAAGGGATTTAATAACTGTTATATTTTATTATCAAATATCTCTCAATCCCTTGAAAACACAAAGTTTATCGCAGGTGAGCTTTCCCTTATTGTTTCCCTTGCGTTATATCGTCCCACCAGTGTTTACGAACTCTGATAAGGGCAAAAACAAGGGCAAGAAAATTATATAAAACAGTATAACACAAAATAAAAGTGACATTGTGAACTGATTGAAATGCTTCTGATTTTTGCAACAAATGATTGATTTAACGATAAGGAGATTTGATACGATGAGAACAATATTTGCAGAATACAATCCCAAGCGCAACAGTATTGATGTTTACACCTCTGTTGGCTATATGCTCCGCATTGACTGTTGGGAAGCTGAAAAGAACTTAAAAACCACACCAGGATCAGACTGTGCATTAAACGCACTCGCCATTGATGAACCTCTTGAATATGCCAAATTATATCTTGATGGAAATTTGCAGATGTGGGTAGATGCGGAAGACTCATTAGATATTTTTTAATTTTTAAACAAATACAACAGTTTAAATCGCTATTAACCACAATATTTCCGGAAAATTCATCATAGGTTTGTGCAAATGCAAAGAAACGGCGGCTCTGAAAATCAAAGCCGCCGTTTCATAGGCGCGTGAAAATGTGTCTGCTCTGCGACGGCTTTTTTTCTTTTGCCGTCGCGCTGCAGATAACCTATTCGTTCTATTTTGAACTTCTTTTATGCTACCTGATGTCTGCAATAGGAATGAATCGCCAAGAATGTAAACACAAATAATTCAATTCCTGCCGAAATCAAAATAACATGCGGTGTCCAGAAACTCATTCCACCGATATTCAGATAATTGAAATCTGCAAGCTGAGAAAGGAAATTGTTCTGCATACCAATTCCGGCAGATGGAAGTATGGTAGAGAGCCATGTTGCTCCCATCGCTACATAAGCAAAAAGCGGCATGAGAAGAACTACAATAGAGATCAGCAAAACTGTCAATGTGTCTTTACATTTTGCAGACAGGAACAACGTACAGCTAACCGTTGCTAATACAGAAAGTAAGCCCGCTGCTGCGAGAATTATCTGCAACTGCCCCAGATTGATGTTTGGCAGATTAATGATAGAGTATCGCATCTGAAACGATGTTTTTAAGCAATCCGTCCCGAACGCTGCATCTAAAATCAGAATGTGTATCGTGATCCCGACAAGGAAAGTAACAACGAAAAGTGTAAATGCCGCCAGAATTTTGGTAATTGCTAATTGTTTATGCCCGTATTTGGTGGTTCGCAGGATGCTGTCACCGCCCGTTTGATATTCTCCGGCGAAAGTAGATGCTGCGATTGCCACACACAAAATAGCAAGGAACAAAATATAAAACTCAATATAATCAAATGCATCTTTTGAAATTCCAGAATGAAGATAAAATGGCGTATCAAGTTCTGAATATTTTTCAAGAGCTTTCTGCTGTGCGGTTTCGTTTTCTCTTTGCTCATTCCGCATGACATCCTGTAAATGTTCTGCGCACTTTTCATAATAGGCTCCGTCAATGTCATTCGGGTCAATATCCATTAAATCAGCACCAATGCCTGTTACTGGATCAGCAAACGCTTCGGACAGACCCATCAGCAAGTGACGGAACGGGACGATTTTTTCAATAAATACAGCCAGAGGAAAGCCCTCTTCCTCGACTGGCCCATATTCTCGAACGCAGCTTTGATAAGTTTCCAAAGCCGATTTGATCCTATCCGGGGTCACTTCACCAGCGGATGTTTTATATAAATCTTGTTTGTACTTGATAGCTGCCAAGCCATCTAATTCTGTAACCGTGCCATCTTCGTTTGGACGGTTAATACCCTCAAATGAAATAGGCAGGTATGCCATGGCTACGGAAAGCAAAAGTGCGATTGCAAGTAAAATCAGGGT
This sequence comes from Anaerobutyricum hallii DSM 3353, assembly GCF_000173975.1. Taxonomy (GTDB): domain Bacteria; phylum Bacillota; class Clostridia; order Lachnospirales; family Lachnospiraceae; genus Anaerobutyricum; species Anaerobutyricum hallii. The sequence goes on along the minus strand of NZ_ACEP01000058.1, from coordinate 13,340 downwards.
GCGCCGTGACTTCAAAATACGTTTTAGTTCAAGTCTAAAGAGCCGCATATTATCTGTCCTCCTTTTCCAAGTCTGTCTGCGGGAACAACCACAGATACAGATCTTCCAATCGTGGCTCCGTTGTAACAGCCCCATCAATTTCCGAATGTTCGGACAGATAACGAATAGAAACCTGATTGTTATCTTCGCCTCGCTGATTGATAATGCGCAGCCGCATTTCACATTCCGGCAGCTTTGAGGTCGGAATTATGCAATTCCAAACCTTGCCCTCAATCCGCTTGACAAGTTCTGCGGTAGTTCCGACATCAACAATTTCTCCGGCTTTCATAATTGCGTTGCGCGTAGAAATATATTCTATGTCAGATACGATATGGGTGGAAATCAACACGATTCGATCATGCGAAAACTCGGAAATGAAATTCCGCAGACGCACGCGCTCCCCGGGATCAAGTCCTGCTGTCGGTTCGTCCATGACAAGTATCTCCGGGTCGTTCAACATAGCCTGCGCAATACCAACACGACGCTTCATGCCGCCTGACAGATTGGAGATTTTTTTCTTTTTCACATCGGAGAGCGAAAGAATGTCCAACAAATGATTGATCTTTTGGGTGGTTGCCCTTGTAGGAATATCTTTCAGCGCAGCCATATACTCCAAATAATCTTTGACCGTAAAATCCCGGTGATACCCAAAATCCTGCGGCAGAAAGCCAAACTTGCTTCGGTAGACTTCACCTAACTCTCGAATGTCTTTTCCGTCATAGTAAACCGCTCCGTTGGTTGGTGTCATAATATCAGCAATCATGCGCATGAGCGTGGTTTTCCCTGCACCATTCGCCCCCAAAAGTCCCCAAACGCCGGGAGTCAATGTCAGATTGACATCATTTACTGCTGTTTTGTCTTTGAACTGCTTGCTTAAATGCTCTATTTTCAGTTCCATGCTTACACTCCTTTCTTTTGCTTCAGCTGAACAATAAAAAGCCCTTGTTCGATAATCATTGTACCGAACAAAGGCTTTTCAATCTCAAAAATCACACGCTTAAATTCCTAAGTAATTCCTAAGATCACATTCTTATTTTCCTAAGCGGAAAGTGGTAATGTAATCACAAAGTCTATGGTTTCGTTTTGACTGGATGCAGTAATCTTTCCACCATGTAAATGTATAATTTCTTCCGCAATAGAAAGACCAAGTCCCGCACCACCTGTATTAGAAAGCCGAGCATCATCCAAGCGATTGAATTTTTCAAATATACTGTTAAGCTGTTCCTGTGGAATTGTTTTTCCATGATTTTCAAAAGTGATCTGAATATCATGCTCTAACCGTTTGGCGGATATAGTGATTTCTGTCTGCGGGTAACTATATGACGCAGCATTTCGTAAAAGATTACTGAAAACTCTCGCCAGTTTTTCAGGGTCAGCGTTCACGGATAAGTTATCCTCCGCAGTAAATACCGCTGTATTGCCATTTGCGGAGAGTGTCGGATATATTTCATCTATTACCTGCGCAATCAGACAATGTAAATCCACAGTTTCTTTTTTGATAATAACCGTATGTGCATTGTACTTGGTAATTTCAAAAAGTTCATTGATGAGCTTTTCAAGGCGCTCTGCCTTATTCAACGCCACTTTTACATACTTTTCCTTTTGCTGTTCAGGCATGTCAGGGGCTTCATGTAGCAGGCTCAAATAGCCGATTACTGTTGTGAGAGGGGTGCGTATATCATGTGCCAGATACATAATAATTTCATTTTTCTTTTCTTCTGCCTGCTTTGCAGCCTGCTTGCTCAACAGAACAGACATTTTAATCTGATTGAGCTGTTCCTCCAGTTCTTTCAGTGGCTCAGACAACGATACTGTATGATTGTTCTGCTCATAGACCGTTTGGGTTGCGTCAATTACTTCATCCAGATAGCCCCAAGGCTTTTTCCAATAGTAATTGAAGATACATATAAAGCCGAGCATCAGATACAAAATAAAAAGCAGATCAAGCCGCCAGTAGAGCCATGCAAAAATACCGTTGTCAAATTTTGAAAAGATGTAGTCCAAGATAAGGGTCAAACCATATCCAACAACGGTATAAACCAGCAATGATAGGTATAAGCGCACTTTAAGGCGCTTTTCTGTTGTCATTTCTTTATTCGACATGAGAATACACCTCCTACCGATTAGCAAACAGAAGAAAGCCAAACAGACCAATCACGACAACACTTACTATGCCTGCCAGAATGGAAAACAGTCTGTTTGCTTTTATTCTATTTCCGATTAACCGGGCTGCCATCGAATATACAGCAAGCCCCAAAAGACCACCTGCCGTATTTGTAAGTACATCAGTAATATCAGAACGTCCGACTGCTAAGATATACTGCATAGTTTCCAATAAAAAACTTGTTCCAGCAATCAGCATGAACTTCACATATAATTTTGTTCTTGGCAGAAGCATTTGAAGATAAATGCCCATAGGAACAAAAATCAAGAAATTTTCGAGTACCTCTGTTAAGTGAAATGCTGCGCCAACTTCTTTGTCATAGTGAAAAGGAATAAGGTTTATACTCCTTACTTTATCCAGATCACTGATTGAAAACTGTAGTTTGAACAGTATGATCCAAACCAGAAGTGCCAGATAAATTAAGAATAAAATAGTTGCCAAACAATTTGATTTTCTCTTCATAGCGTTCTCCTTTCGCTTAAATTTTGTAGCCGACACCCCAAATCGTTTTAATATACTGCGGAGTATCGGAAGTATCGTTCAGTTTCTCGCGCAGATGCCGGATATGCACAGTAATTGTGCTGCTGTTTTTAGAGTAGTATTCATCTTTCCAAACCGCATGAAACAGTTCCTCAATGCTTACAACATTTCCAGCACTTGACAAAAGGACGTGGAGAATAGAAAATTCTGTCGGGGTTAGAGAAACAGGTTCCCCGTCTAACAGACATTCATGGGTCTGCACATTCAAGCACAATTTGTTATAGGAAAGTTCCGATGGAATTTTCTCTGTGATGATACCGGGTGAATATTTCTTGTAACGTCTTAACTGCGCTTTCACTCTGGCAACTACTTCAAGTGGGCGAAAGGGTTTTGTCACATAATCGTCCGCTCCCAATGTCAGCCCCGTTATTTTATCCGTTTCCTCAATTTTAGCCGTTAGCATTATGATTGGATAAGTGTATTTCTTTCGGATAAGCTGGCAAAGTGAAAAGCCGTTCATATCCGGGAGCATAATATCCAGAATGGCAAGATCAATGTCGCCGCTTTCAATACACGACATGGCATCCGTTGCGCAGTAAAATTTATAAACGACGTAATTTTCGTTTTTCAAGTAGACCTCCAACAGATCCGCTATATCTTGCTCGTCATCTATAATCAATATCTTTTCAGACATATTTTCAACTCCTTTGCTCATATTTCCAATTAAGTATAGCAAATACAACATCTAAATTCACAATGGATTGCCTGAGAAATTATTAAGATTTTCCTAACTTTCGAATTTAGGCAACTCAAAATGCTAACGTAATTTACATATCAGTTTTTTATGTGTCATACATATTCTCCAATATACTTCCATATAATGCACAGATTGACTTCACAATTGCATGCCATGAAATATCAGCAGCATAAGAATAATTTTTTTGATATGTTTTCCATAAGGTCTCCATAACCGGACTTGATTCAATTTCATCAAATATTTCTCTTATATCCTCAGCTTCTATCAGGTCTAATGTTCCCCTTTTTTTGGCTGTAGCCACAAGTGCAGTCCATAAAACTTGTTTTTGGAGTTGTTCTCCATACAACTTTTGTAAAATATAAATATCATAAAAATCTCTCATTCGTGTATTTGTAACGTTTCGACTAACAACAGTTTCCAATTTTTCAGCCAATACCGTTTCCAGATTATATGCCCATACCTCAATAGTGCGGTCTTCAAGCATAAGATTAAATTTGTACTTGATTTCTCTTGGTGTAATTACATCCCCTGTAGAAATATCAATCTTTAATGGTGTGATTACACCATCAAATTTCGTTTCCATGCTTACACGAACACCAGGATAATCTGCTTCTTCCATGATTTCCGATATCCGTTTGACCCGAAATGAAACACCATCGTCCAGTGGAATTGATATAATTTGGGATATAATCATTTCTACATCCTCCACACTAACATTAGTGCCTTTTATGGTAGCATCCAGATCCATAGTAGCTCTGGCATCCAGACCAACCATTGCCGCCACAAGCATTCCACCTTTTAATATAAACTGGTTTTTATACTCTGATAAAGAAATTCGTTCTAAAAAACGTTCCATCATATAATTCCGCATCAAAATCTGTGCATCTGCGGATTTTTTCTTTGACATATTACGAATTAAATCCTTTAATTGTCTTGCCGTTGTTATCATCTAAAGTAACACCTCCAAATATGGTCTAAGTATGTTTTCAACATGAAACATAGCTGCGTATTTCATAAGCATCCGTAAGTTTTTATCCTTACGTTTTGCATATTGTTTCAATGCGTCTTGAAAGACCTGCATTTCAACATTTTTTCTGCTACGAAGCAGATCACAAATTGTTCTCTCCATGTCATAAACGGGAACGGAATGTCCGAATGATGTCTGCATAGCTATGATTCCTATTTCATGTAAATCCTTTTTTACTGTGTACACTTGAAAACCGTCTTCCTGCAAACGACTTGGATTATATCCAGTTCTTACTGTTATGGTGTATTTCAAAGGCTCTCTGTCCGTTAAATCATGAAAAAACAATGCAGTTTCATGAGAAAATACAGCTTGACCACAACGTAAATGCAAAAGGTACATTGCATCTGTCCACGTATCCGGCGATACATACACACCATGAGCAGCTTGTTCTAATCCTCGTTCCTTCACATATGCATAAAACACAGACTTACTAATTCCATTATTTAGAACTTGAAATGTCTGAATTGTCCCTCCACATTCACGCAACAACAAATCTAATTTTTCAAACTGAGTCATATGCTTTCTCCTTTCGTGCTAATATGATAATATATATTAGCACGAAAGTAAAGACATATAGTACCAATAAAGTATCGGTATTTTTGTTTTAATGATATCCCCTTGTTTCTCGCCATCCCTTTACATACCACCTGATTCCAACATATACCAGTTGCACGAATAATAAGAGAAATAGCAGATTGATTGGCAATGTTGTCTTTATCCACTTCCCAAAGTAGATAGCTGTTGCCATGCTTATAAGTATTACCATTATGGTAATCATATCCCAACAGCACTTCTTATATAACTCTGCAATCTTTATCTCTATAAATGCTACAAGTATTCCAGCACCCACCAAACATCCACCGCAGATCAGTATTCTTATCAGCCAATATACAATTCCGGCAACGACAGGATTGGATATTCCATTACTAATCTGTGCCATGTTCTTTCCTGTCAGTATAATCCACCCTGCAATGGTCTGTATAAAAGTGGCGATTGTATCAAAGAATACCACGCAATCAGAAATAAATATTTTTGACCGTATCATCTGAAAAAGAGTAGTTGATACGGAATACCATATCAGCAGAAACATCAATGCTTCATACATGGCTGTTTTTGTTTTATATCTGCCTGCCAGTTTTTCTCTCTGCGTATCATACTTTTCCTTGGCTTTCAGATAAGCTGTCAGGTTACAGTTCCCACACTTTTGATAGAGTACTGGCTTTTCAACCGGTATCTCTACTTTTTTCTGATGAGAGAGTGCATAGTCCCGTTCCTGTTCTGCCTGCCTTAGCTTATCTTGACATTCCTCTGTCATGATTTCGGCAGCGTGCGTTTTCTCTTTCTCTCTCTGCAACAATTCTTTTGTTTTCCTCAAGTCGTTCTTTAAGGCTTGAATGTTCCCTGCTCTGTTCTCGCTGTTTAACCTCTCGTTCAAGGTCAGCGATTCGTCGAGCTGCATTTTCAGTTCCCGGATAGTCCTGTCTTTCTGGTCGAGTTCTTCCTGCATCTGCTCTGTCAGCAGAAGCAACTCTTCCAGTTGATCGTCGCTCTTTGAGTTTCTTAATTCGTTCATCAATCGACCTTCCTTTCTCTAATTGCTGTTCAAGTTCAGTAATTCGCTGTTCTGTTTCTGCAATAGCCGGTTCTCGCTGTTTAATTTCTGTGCCAATTCCTGCCATTGCTGATTTTCGTCTGTAAGCTTCTGTATCTGGTCTGTCTTTTCTTCCAGAAGTATCAACAGTTCTTCTGTATCCGGCAAGATTTGAAGCAGTTCTGATAATTCGCTCTCTAATTGCTGCAATCGTTCTTCCTTCTCCTGAAAGCACATCAGCTTCTCGTCCTTTTCCTGTATTTCCTGAAGCATCTCTGCCATGATATTCTGCTGTTCCTCTATCTGTGTAATCATTGCTTCCATCATGGGAATTACTTCTTTGCTTTCTTCTAATGTCATTCAACCACTCCTTCCATATTGACAATGCACCGGATACCTTACCAAAGGTTGTGATTACCTTTTGCAGTAGTGCATTTTGTTTTTTAATCATCTGGTTTTCCTCTACCTTCCATGAACCATTCCATATCTGTCCGGTGAGATATTTTTCCTCAATCTTTCTTGCATCCGCACCCTCATGAATCGTAGGGATTTTTAATTTGCCCTGTCTTTCATAAGAGCGGTGGTCAATCTGATTGTCTATGGATAAATGCCGGTTACACATCCCAGCCCATTCGCTTCGCCATAACTCACAATTCTTTGGATTATTCCAGCCGGTAGCATCGGTCAGAACCCGTTTCCATTGTTTTCGGTTTCTTGCCCCGACTTTCTGTACTCCGTTTTCATCAAGTACCGGAATGCGGATTCCATGCCGGTCAGGATTTTTCTTATCCTGCCACCAGTCCGGGTGGGATTCATCAACCACGATATTTCCGTCAGTATCTCTGACAAAATCCCAGTCCTTGACTTCTTTGCTGCCCCATGAATGATCCAGATTGAATGGTCGCATGGTTACAAGTAAATGCACATGTGGGTTTCCATCGCCCTTATCGTGTATGCTCCAGTCGACACACATTCCCTTATCCACGAAAGTCTTTTGAATATATTCGGTTGTATAATCAATCTGTTCCTGTCTGCTCCATTCTTTCGGCAGGGAAAATTCAAATGAGCGTCCAAGCTGTGCATCTGCATTTTTTTCTATCTTCAATACCTCATTCCATAGACGCTGTTTCTGAAATGTGATTTTAAACTTTTCCAGTGCGGCATCTTTATCATCCGCTCTTTTATAACGGATAGACTGTTGAAACCTTTTTATATTTTCTTCCGGTACATGCAGCCATTCAGGAGGTGCATTTTCGCACATCATCAGACTGGTGTAGACGACTTCCTTTTTGGAAGTATAGTAACTGATTCTGCCTGTTTCCTCATTCTTCATCACATCTCCATTAAGATATGCCGATGCGGATATGACAGATTTTCCTTTACTGCGCCCGACAATCTTTACTGTAAAGTGAAATATCGCCATGATACGATTCCCCCTTTCTGCCGTATCCGGCATTGATTTCCGACAGCATCTTCTTCTGGTTTGGCAGAAGTGAAGCTGTCGGAACGCCCTCTGCGCAAGAGTGCCCCCTGCGGCATGAGCAGGTCTGGCTGAAAGCCCCGCCGACGGAACGAGCCCGGCAAGCGTAAGCGCAGACCGGTTGCCACTTGTGGCAAACTTATAAGGACGACCTCTGGTTGTCCATAAGTGCGCCCTTCATTCAAAGGCAATGAAGGGAATGGAAAAACCACTCCCTCCGCCATTACACTTCCTCCATATCTGTAAGTGGCTCTTTCTGCATCGCCTTTGAGAAAAACTTTCCGTTTGTTTCCTGCCTTTTTAAGAAGCCTATCAACTTTGGTAAATCTTCCTCCTCAATCGGACAGCCAAGAACCGATTCCACTGCGCCACCAATCTGACAGAGCCTGTGGGTTCGTTTTTTACTTTCCTCTGCTTTCTTTCGCTTTTCCAGTTCCTTCCGCTGTGCAATGAGCTTTTTTGTAGCTTCAATGCTTTCCTGTTCCTTTTTCTCTAATGCACGTATTCTTTCTTCATAAGTCTTTGTTGATTTCGCCATATCGTCTTCATCCTTTCTTTTTCCGATAAACAACAGTTCCCGGTTGCATATCAGGAGAAGCACATGGTATAATCCTCTTGCGTGTAGGTATATCATGGCTTCGGTCTGATAGAACCTTTGGCGGTTTCTTAGGAAGCCGCCTTTTTAAGTTGCCACATTTCTTGTGACAGCTTTTACATTTCCTTTATCCCTCAGATCACGCCCCTCGTTGGCTTCCATGAACTTTTCCAGAATGTCAGTTTTAATAAGGACTTTTCTTCCGACCTTTAATACCGGAAGCTTCTTCCATTCAACCAGCTTTCTCAAAGTGTTTCTGCCAATTCCTGTATAGTCGGCTGCTTCCTCGATGGATAATGCAATCTTTCTTTCCGTCATCTTGTCACCTCCTTATAAATTGCATTATGCAATTTTTGTTGTGCTGTTAGTATAGCGGTTTTATATTGTGTTGTCAAGCGTTATGAAATTTTAAAAATAATTATTATATTGCATATTGCAATTATGTGAGGTACATGCTATAATTCATACATACCGAAAAAGGAGGCAATCAGCATGAAAGATAAAGAACTACGCAAGCTGATAGGCAGCAGGGCAAAACAGCGTCGTCTGGAATTAAATCTGACACAGCCTTATGTTGCAGAGAAGATGGGAGTTACAGCTTCCACAATCCTGCGTTATGAGAATGGTTCGATTGACAATACCAAAAAGATGGTGCTGGAAGGTCTTTCGGAAGCACTTCATGTATCTATTGAATGGCTCAGAGGGGAAACCGATGAATACGAAACCGATATTACGGATAAGAAAGAATTACAGATTCGTGATGCAATGGGCGATATTCTCAAACAGTTACCTCTCGACCTTAGTAAAAAGGAAGATGCTTTTTCCAAAGATTTACTGTTGTTGATGTTAAAGCAATATAACCTGTTTCTGGAATCATTCCAGTTTGCCTGCAAGAATTACAAGGGCAACACGAATGAAGCTGATATTGCAAAAGTAATGGGGTTTGAATCGAATGATGAATATAATGAGATTATGTTTCTCCGGGAGATCACCCACACTGTTAATGCCTTTAACGACATGGCAGATATCGTAAGGCTTTATTCCAAGAAACCGGAAATGGCAGAACAAAGGCTTGAAAATCTTTTATCAGAAGTTTTGTATGAGGATTCCGATTCGGTATAGAACGACAACCGGAGTTATGATATACTTACACGCAAGAAGCATTTCATCAGTTCCGATTGTCTGATATCGAAAGGAGACACACGATTATGGCAAAAGGATCTGTAAGAAAAAAAGGAAAGAAATGGTACTACCGCTTCTATGTAGAAGATGCAAGCGGCAATCTGGTTCAGAAAGAATACGCTGGAACAGAAAGTAAAAGTGAAACGGAAAAACTGCTCCGTCAGGCAATGGACGATTACGAAAGCAAGAAATTCATTGCAAAGTCGGAAAATATTACAATTGGAGAATTACTTGATATATGGGCAGAGGAAGAATTAAAGACCGGTACGCTCAGTAATGGGACAGTCCAGAATTACCTCGGTGCCATTACCAACATCAAGAAGCATCCAATTTCAGAGAGAAAGTTGAAAAATGTAACATCTGAGCATTTACAAGCCTTCTTCGATCTGCTTTCCTTTGGTGGCACTTATCCAGATGGTTCAGAAAGAAAAGGTTATAGCAAAGATTACATTCGTTCTTTCTCGGCAGTATTACAGCAGTCATTCCGATTTGCAGTATCACCAAAGCAATATATCACTTTCAATCCGATGCAGTATATTAAGCTGAAATACCAGACGGATGAGGTTGACCTGTTTTCCGATGATGACATGGATGGCGATATACAGCCAATTCCACGAGAGGATTATGAAAGACTGATTGAATTTCTACAGAATTACAATCCACCGGCAATACTTCCAATCCAGATAGCTTATTATGCAGGACTTCGTATCGGTGAAGCCTGTGGTCTGGCATGGCAGGATGTGAATCTTGAAGAACAGTGCCTTACAATCAGACGCAGTATCCGATATGATGGTTCAAGGCACAAGAATATCATCGGACCAACCAAACGAAAAAAGGTAAGGATTGTTGATTTTGGAGATACACTGGCAGAGATTCTTCGCAATGCCCGAAAGGAACAACTTAAAAACCGAATGCAGTACGGAGAACTTTACCATAAAAACTACTACAGAGAAGTAAAAGACAAAAACAGAGTTTACTATGAGTTCTATCATCTGGACGGAACAGAGAATGTTCCAGAAGATTATAAGGAAATATCCTTTGTCTGCTTAAGACCGGATGGAAGTTTGGAACTGCCAAGCACGTTAGGAATTGTTTGCAGGAAGATTGCTCAGAAACTGGATGGATTTGAAGGATTTCATTTTCACCAGTTGCGACACACCTACACAAGCAACCTTCTGGCAAATGGAGCAGCACCAAAGGATGTGCAGGAACTGTTAGGGCACTCAGATGTCAGTACCACCATGAATGTCTATGCACACTCTACAAGAAAAGCCAAGCGGGAATCTGCAAGGTTACTTGATAAAGTGGCAGGCAATGACTAAATAAAACTTTCCCTTATTTCCCTTACGATTATCTCATAAGGGCAAAAATAAGGGAAAATACATATCGTTTCGCTAATGCACAGGCTGGAAAGCCTGTAAAATAGGGAAAGTTAGAAATATATTTCGGCAAACTGGAATTTGACTAATTATTGTGTTTTAATGATTCTATAAACTACCCCCAATTGAGCAGGGTATGTTTCTTGAATCATTCCATTAAACCATATTGTAACGATATCTCCCACCTGAACATCTTCCGCTAAATTTTCTGCCGATACATAATACTCTCCATCATTCATCTGACAAAAGCCTTCAGCTGTACTCACATGCGTTACAAGAAGTTCTCCATCATCGGTAATTTCTTTTACTTTTGCATTAAAATTGATAACCTCTATTGGAATAGACGTATCATCTTTTTCAATATCTCTAAATATGATTCGTTCGTCATCAATGACTACTATGAGCTGACCTTCAGAACTCCTTTGATAATGATATCCGCTTCCGAAATTTGATTGATTATTTTCAGATGGTAACTCTGTCCCTGCCACTGTTGACACAATTTCTCCATCCATTGTTCCACAACCAGGCATTGACGCTACATATCCTGTGTCTTTATATATAACACCATCAACCATAACACATGGAGGATATGAGCCAGTATCTGCTGTTTGCTCATTTTGTACTACATCATCATTTTCTTTATTTTCTATTTCTACGGACACATTTCCAGACACAGGTTCTTTATTTTCTTGATTCGTTCCACATCCAGCCATTCCTAGCACCATACATAATACAAGCAGATAGATTACTTTTTTCATAATACATGCCTCCTTAACTTATATTTTTTAACTCTATAAACCGGAATTTTATCAGCAACCTTCTTTTTTATCTTTTATATCGTCTTTTAACGATTTAATTTCTTCCAGAATGAGTTCAGTACAAACGACTAAAAGACCTGAAAGAAGAATAATTCCACCGTAAATCGGATAAATAAAAGATTCTTGGACTCCACCGCCAATGATACCAGACAAGAGTTGCCACACACCACTGAACGGCCAAACAACTAATGCGAATACCACAATCATCGTAATAATAGCTTTTTTCATTGCTCTTTACCTCCGTAACTTCCGATTTTTCGTTCTCTGTGACTTCCCAATAAACGGGAAGTTATGGCTTTAACTTCCTACAAATAATCAGCTTTAGGATAATACATACGACCACCACAACAGCCACCAAGGCACCACCCAATAGCAACTCTGTGTACCACGGTGCAGACTGCATGGCATATAAATTTGGATAGGTTTTAAAGTGCCAGAACTTATAAATTCCGAACCCAATGAAAACTCCTATGAATGAACCAATAACGATGTTAAAAAAGGAATTCAACTTTTTCAGCATAGCAGTGCACCCCTTTCCAACTTCCGATTTATCCAGTTAAGAAAACTGGAAGTTATTTAATTCTCTGTGTACCTAATTGTAATTGTTCAACTGCTATTTTTGCTTTATTGTCATCTTCCTTTTGGAGATTTTCTATTTCCGAACTCCGAATAGTCAAAATGATTTCGTCCCCAACCTGTAAATCATCAAAAGTTATATCCACAACATCTTGTGTATCATAATTACAATAAATCATAGGAATTTTGGAACAATCAATAAGACAATCATTCCCTAAAACACCTTCTTCTCCGCTATCTTTTGTGGTTATGATTCTATTTTCTTTATCAATTTCTGTTATTATCGCATTGACACCTAAAGTAAGTGGTTCGTTTGTTTGTTGTCCAGAACATGCAACTAAAGTAAACACACAAATAAATATACATAATGCCATTATCATTTTTTTCATCACAAGTTCCTCCAAATTCCGATTTCACGACATCATTTCTAATACAGATTATACTATATTTTTTTAATTCAGTCCACGCATTATGCCTAACAGGTATAGATGCCTGATGCAAAAATAATATTTAATTATCCTCATCTCTTATTTTTGCGACCATCAACACTCTCCGATACTGCCGCATTTTTTCTGCACCTACCAGTGTAAAGTATCGTTTTACATCCTGATCAGTCAGACCTTCTTCAATGCCTTTTATAATCTCTTCCTGTTCTTCTGGTGATAGCTCACTGGAATATCGTCTAAAGCAATCAATAATGTCTCCTGATAAGTCCCATTGTTCTCTATCCTGTAGCATATCTGGCTGCTGGTCTGTCTCTTTTTCTTCCTCTTCGTTTACCTCTGCAACTTGTATTTCTTTTACCATCTTTTCCAGTTCTCTCAGGCTTGGCTGTGGAGTTTCATTGAAGTTAAGGTAAAGGAAGGCTTCTTCGTCTATCTGGAACGTCTGAATATTGGAATCTTCTTTTGCTTTTTCTTCAAAAAATGTAAACTCTTCTTTTGAAATGTAATTCAATCTTGACTCAAAACGGGTTGTGATATATATTTTTTTTCTTTCATCATAGGAAACATATACTGGATTTTTATAGCCATTTTGTCCGGCTATCTTCTCTGCTTCTTTAAATACCTCTGTATTAAACGGCCAGTTTTTCTTATCGTAGATGGGACGTTCTCCCTTTAGGAACAGGATGCAGTCGTTTTTCGGCATCCGGCTGATCTGTCCCGGAGTCATTAATTTCATTCCGGCCTTGCTCATCTGCAGATTACCACTGCCTTGTGAATGTCCCAGGCTTTCGGAACGGCTGTCGATC
>NZ_ACEP01000059.1 GCF_000173975.1 Anaerobutyricum hallii DSM 3353 | reverse complement strand
ATATTTGTGGCCTCGGAGCAAGTGTTGGATGCGAGCGCATAAAGCGAACATTCAACACGCCGCGACTAAAATCACAAATATGCCTTATTGGGAGCAATGGCTTCGTCTGTAGTTCGCTTAATGAATTAAATAGTAAATTTCTGTTGCATTTTGTTGAAAAATCCCATATAGTAGAGTTAGAAGAATGACAAAAGAATCAAATTTTTGTAATTATCTGAATTAAATCCGCGCAGGTATATTTGTGAGTTTTTTGTTTTGAATAGTTGCAGATTTACAAGAGAAGGAGGCGAGCTTATGTTTTATCGTTGTAAAAGCTGTGGTGGTAATGTAATCTATGATCCGAAGAAGAAAGCGATGGTGTGTGAAAGCTGCGGAAACGGAGGAGAACCGGATCTGATTTCACAGGAGAAGAAGCATGTCTGTAATAACTGTGGTGCAGAGATTGAAGCAGATAAGATTGATTTATCGCTAAAATGCCCATATTGCGGAACCTATGTTATTTTTGAGGACAGGATGGAGAATGAGTACGAACCGAATCTGGTACTGCCTTTTGCACTTGATAAGCATAAGGCATTGGATCTTTTGAAAGAAAAGTTTGCTAAGCAGATGTTTCTTCCAGGCAATTTTTGTGCTGCCTCCACAATAGAATCAATGCAGGGTCTCTATGTACCATTTTGGATGTATGATTTACATACTCATGTGCATTTTGAAGGAGAAGCGGATAAGGTAAGGACATGGGACGAAGACGATTATGAGTGTACGGAAACAAGCACTTACCGCATTTTAAGAGATTTTGATGTGGATTATGATAAGATTCCGGTTGATGCCTCAAAAGTAATGCCTGATAAGATGATGGATTTGATGGAGCCATATAAGTACGGAGAGCTGGGCGATTTTGATGCGAAGTATTTGTCAGGTTTTCAGGCAGAAGTGTATGACGAAGACAAGAATACTCTTTTGCCAAGAGCGAAAAAGAAAGCAGATAAGTACAGCCAGAAGTATCTTAGCAGTTATAATGTAGAATACGATGCAGTAAGACCGACAGTGAATGATAAGAAGAGTACGGAAAAAGAATCCTTTTATTCATTTTTACCAGTATGGCGTTATGTGTACCGCTATCAGGGGAAAAATTATGAATTTTATGTCAATGGACAGACAGGTAAGGCGGTAGGAGAAGCACCGACAAGTACCGGAAAGATTATCGCATGGTTTATCGCCGTGTTTGGTTCCCTTTTCTTCACTGTGGAAATGTTGCTTTATTTATTGGGGGTGTTATAAATGGCAAAGACATACCGTGGAATATTAATATTTGTTGTTATACTTGGAATTGTGATGGGACTGGCCGGCAAAAAGTTTGACGGCTATGTATACACAAATACGGAACCTCGCAGCAATACAGAATGTACATTGACTCAGAGAGTATTTGATGATGCAGATGTGCTTACTGATGAGGAAGAGGCAAAACTGGAAAAATTGATAGCAGAGAAAGAAAAACTTATCGGTGGAGATATCGTTCTCATGACAACAAATGATGCAAGTCTTAACACGATGGAGAAGCTTCGGGATTATGCACAGAACTACTATAAAGAGAACAAAATCGGATGGGATAAGCCAATTGGAAGCGGTGCTATCTATGTAGATGACTGGGAGACAAGACACACCTGGCTTGCCACTCGAGGAACTGTCAAAGATAAGTTATCCAAAGACAATACAGATTATATTGTGGATGAAACTAATGATATTGTGAATAAAGACCCATATAAAGCCTACACACGGTTGATAAATCTGTTGGCAGATGAGACACAAAAGAGTCATCTTTTCCATATAAATATCAGTCCGTTATGGGTAGCACTTGGCTGTCTTGTTGCAGCAATTGCTTTCGTAGTATTCCAGCTTTCTGATTCCGTAGGTAAGGATACCGTCAAGAAGTCTACCTATGTGAAAAAAGATGGCGTACAGTTAAACGATAAACAGGATGTATTCTTACACTCCCATGTTACAAGGACAAAGAGAGAAACCGAAAGCAGCAGTAGCGACTGCGGCGGCAGCGATGGCTTTGGAGGCAGTGGCGGTTCTCACTAAAGCGTGTTTGATATGTTGTATTTTCGTCTATAAAAAACAAAGGAGGCCCCCATGTTTTACCGTTGTAAAGATTGTGGTGGTAATGCTGTTTACGACCCAAAGAAAAAGAAAATGGTATGTGAAAGCTGCGGTAATGAGGAAACGTAGGAAAAAATACCACAGGAGAAGCTTCATATATGTAATAACTGTGGAGCGGAGATTGAATCCAAAAAGACAGATCTTGCTCTGAAATGTCCATACTGTGGGACCTATGTCATTTTTGAGGACAGGATGAAAGAGGAGTACAAGCCTGATCTGGCATTGCCATTTGTGATAGATAGAAAAGAAGCGATAGAGATTATAAGGAAGAATTTTGCGAAGAAAATGTTCATTCCTAAAGATTTTTGTTCGACTTCAAGTCTGGAATCCCTTCAGGGAAGATATGTTCCATTTTGGATGTATGATATGGAGACCCATGTGCATTTTGAAGGAGAAGGAAGAAAAATCAGAACGTGGACAGAAGGAGACTATGATTGTACGGAGACGAGCATATATCGTCTTGTAAGAGATTTTAATGTGAATTATGATAAGATTCCTGTCGATGCATCGAAAAATATGCCAGATGAGAAAATGGATTTAGTGGAACCTTATAAATATACTGCATTAGGGAAGTTCCGCTCAAAATATTTGTCTGGATTCCAGGCAGAAATTTATGATGAAAATAAAGAAGAACTTTTGCCGAGGGCACAGAAAAAAGCAAAGAAATATACGGAAGGTTACCTTGATGAGTATAACAATAGTTATAGCAGTGTGAAAACTGCTATTAAAAAAGTAGATAGTAAAGAAATGAACTCCTACTATACATTTTTACCGGTATGGCGTTATGTATACCGTTATCAGGGAACAAATTATGAGTTTTTTGTTAATGGTCAGACGGGAAAAGCAATAGGAACGCCGCCGACCAGCAAGGCGAGAATGTTCTCATGGTTTGCAGCAGTTACATTTTCGTTGTTCTTTCTTGCGGAAATGATTCTGTATTTTCTGGAGGTGGCATAAATGGGGAAAATCTGGAGACGAATTTTAATAGGAATCGTTATACTCGCTGCGATTATAGGCATCGTGGCAAAGTTGCTTGAGCCGGAAGAATACACCAATACAAAACCTCGTCAAAATACAGAATGTACAATCACGCAGAGAGTATTGGATGAAGCAGGCAAAATGACGGATAAACAGAAAAAAGATCTTGAAGCTTTGATTGCAGAAAAGGAACAGCTAATTGGCTGTGATATTGTTATTCTTACAATAAATGAGCCGGGGCTTGATAGTTATGATGAAATCCGAGACTATGCACAGGCATATTATGAGGATAATAAATTTGGCTGGAATAAAGCCAATGGGGACGGGATCATTTATGTGGATGATTGGGAAACGGGATACACCTGGATGTGTACAACTGGTCTTGCAAAAACGAGACTCGATGATACGGACACAGAACAGATTGTGGATAGTGCCAACGAAATCGTAAATGATAATCCATATGAGGCTTACACATCTATTGTAAATAATGCAGCAACCATGATTCAGACAGGCCGTTCCTCTTATGTGCAGATTAACCCGATTATTGTCTTTCTTGCAGCAGCAGTAATCGGAGCCATTTTTGTAGGTGTCCAGTTAATCGGACATGGAGGAAAAGACACTGTTCTAAGGTCTACCTACGCAAAAGGTGGAGTGCAAATGAATGAAAAGCAGGATATCTTCCTGCATTCCCATGTGACCAGAACGAAACGACCGAGTAAAAGCAGCGGTGGCGGAGGAAAAGTCGGAGGAACTGGAGGACATGGCGGAGCCGGAGGAAGACATTAAATAGGAATTTGCCGGGGTGAGTAGACAGACGAAGTCTGAGAATCAAATCATCTATATTTGTGATTTTCGTCACTACGAGAAGTCATCTTCTAAGAAAAGGCCGACATGAAAAGTTATTGATTTTGACTCAGTTGTACAAAACACAAAGTCGTCAAA
>NZ_ACEP01000060.1 GCF_000173975.1 Anaerobutyricum hallii DSM 3353 | reverse complement strand
CCCCAAATCACTCCAACATGAAATAGTAATTCCATCTCCAGCAAAAACACAGCACCCAAAGAGAGCAGGTAGCCTATATTTGTGGCCTTAGAACGAGGATTGAATGCGAGCCCGGAGGCGAACATTCAACCCGCAGTGATAGAGTCACAAATATAGGCTACCTGCTCTCTTTGGGTGCGTCTTCTTGCCTACGGCAATTATTATTTCACTGGCAAATTCCTATTTAAAGCTCATGAAATATCGGTTGCATCTTCTCAAATGTACAAAACTGTGTATACCCCAGTTTGCGAAGTTCCTCCTTCGCCCAATCAATATACGCCCCAAGATGCTCCTTCTTATGACTGTCACTTCCGATTGTAATAATTGTACCGCCAAGTTCTTTATAAAGCTTTAATATATCTCTTGATGGTGTCATATCCGAAAGGCCATATCTATGATTTGAAGTATTTACTTCAATTCCTTTTCCATCTGCAATAACCGTCTTTAAAATCTCTGTGAGAAGTGGTTTTAATTTTTCAAACGGATACACACCGTAACTATCATAACGCACAATCAAATCCATATGTCCTAACACACTATAGTTGTGATAATTCTGTACAACGGAAAGTAATTCTTTATAGTAGCCCTCGTTGTACTCCTGCTGTGTGCGTCCACTTTGATATTCATTTGTCCAAAATTCCTGGTCTCCTGCCTGATGAATGGACAAAATGATGAAGTCAAATGGATAACTGCGAAATAACTTCTCATACTCTGGAATAGTATGTGTCTGCACCCCAAACTCTAATCCTGCTTTTATTGCAATTTTCTCTCTATATTTTTCACGCATTTTCTCTATCATAGAAAAATATTTTTTATAATCTACATTGGTAAGGGCAACTTGCTCTGGCTCCCCTTCATCTCCTGGACGATACTGGATTCCTCTTGGATCATCCCAGTCGCGGTATGGACCATAGTCTACATGGTCGGTAAAACATATATCCTTGATACCTAATGAGATGGCATCTTTTACTACTTCCTCCATCGGGTAAATGGAGTCATTGCTGAATTCTGTATGTACATGGTAATCTGCTAACATATTTCTCCTTTATCCAATCGCTTTTCTCATATCCCTTATCTCTTTTTGGATTTCCTGATATCTTCGCTGTCTTTTCGCAATATTTCCCCTCTCTTTTCCTGAAAGTTCTTCTGATTCTATCTCTTTTATGGACTGTTTCAGCTCTGCTGCTATACTTTCTTTTTTGGTGATTTCTTTTTCGAGGTATTCTTTTAATACTGGATTTTTCGTTTCAATCAGATATTTTCCATACTGTTCATAAATACTTTCCATATCTTTCTCTGAAACTGCCTGATTCACTTGTGTGTCTGATATTTCTTTTATATATTCGTGAATGGAAGGCTGCTGGTGTTTCAGTCGTTGTGGCTGTGTCCACGCTGGTTCCGCTTTAATGATTACATAGTATTTACCATCTTCTTTTAAGAACCATTCTTTTTCAATCTGATAGCGATATTCTTTTAAGAGCCGGCGGATCTTGAACCATTCGGATTGTGGCTGCAAAATAAACTCTTTTCCCTCTATTAAAAATTCTGGTTTGGCTTTTAATATTTTACAGATTAAATCTCCGCCCATGCCTGCGATGATTACGGTATCTGTTTCTCCTGGCTCTAATGGTGCAAGTCCATTTCCAAGACGGGTAGCTATTTTCCCGCCAAGTTTTTCTTCCCTGATATGTTCCTGTGCTTTTTCGAGTGGGCCTTTATTCACATCCATTGCAATACCGGCTGGTGAAAGATTATTTTTCACCAGATAAATCGGGACATATCCATGGTCAGTTCCAACATCTGCCACACGATTTCCCTTTGTTACTGCTTCTGCCACTGTTTTTAATCGTATTGAAAGTTCCATTTACTTCTGTAATTCCTCCTAAATTATACTATGTACCGGCGAAAATACGACTCATAAAAAATAGCACCCCAAAAAATTTCTCTCCCCACTGATACTGATTTGTTGCTCGCTGCCTACAGATATGGGAGTCATCTCACATCTGATATATACGAACAAATGCTTCTATTGGAGAACCATCACTTGGTCTGCTATTTTTTATTATTCTCTTCCTATATCATTCTTCTAAATGTCATTTCTCCAAAGATTACTCTTCCAAAAAATCTCTTAGTTTCCTGCTTCTTGTCGGATGCCGAAGCTTTCTCAAGGCCTTCGCTTCTATCTGACGAATGCGTTCTCTGGTTACCTGAAATTCTCGTCCGACTTCCTCAAGTGTATGCGGTTTGCCGTCCTCTAAGCCAAAACGGAGTGCAAGTACTTTCTGCTCTCTCTCGGATAAAGTATCCATCACCTTTTCAAGCTGTTCTCGGAGTAATGTATGCGCTGCCTCATCAGCAGGAACAGGAATGTGCTCATCCTGAATAAAGTCTCCAAGATGGCTGTCCTCTTCCTCGCCAATTGGGGTTTCTAAGGAAACAGGTTCCTGTGATATTTTCGAAATCTCAAGCACACGCTCCACAGGCAGGTTCATTGCCTCCGCTATTTCTTCTGGAGTCGGCTCTCTGCCGTATTCCTGCAACAGTCTTCTGCTTGTACGATTCACCCGGTTCATAGTTTCTACCATATGGACTGGAATCCGTATGGTTCTTGCCTGATCAGCAATCGCGCGGGTAATAGATTGACGAATCCACCAGGTAGCATAGGTAGAAAATTTATACCCTTTTCTGTAGTCAAACTTTTCTACCGCTTTGATCAGTCCAAGATTGCCTTCCTGAATCAAATCAAGAAACTGCATCCCCCTGCCGGAATACCGCTTGGCAATACTTACCGTAAGTCGAAGATTGGCTTCAGAAAGCTTCTTTTTTGCCTCCTCATCTCCCTCCTCCATACGTTTGGCCAGCTCTATCTCTTCTTCAGAACTTAATAATGGAATCCTGCCTATTTCTTTTAAATACATACGAACAGGATCTTCGGCATTACCTCTTTCTGTAAATGAGTTCTCCGATTCTTCTGCTGTTTTTTCATAGCCTTTTTCAATTTCTGCAGTTACCTGTACATTTCCAATCCTATCTGGCTTTTGAAAAACATCCATATCGTTTAAAGAATCGATTTCTCCCACATCATCTTCTATATCATCCGCATTAATATCGGGCATAGTCAGTACATCGATTTTTTGCTCTTCCAGATAAGCAATAATACGCTCAAGCTGTGCCTGCGTCAGAGGACTGTTCTGAAAGACATCTCTTATCTCCTGAAGTTCTACCACGTTCTTCTGCTTCTTTGCTCTCTCAAGCAGACAATTCATCTGGCTGCCAAAAATCTGTTCTTTCCTGCCCAAAATACACCCTCCAAATCTTACATACTCCAGGGGTCTGCTTTTTTGATTATACAAAATATAGCAAATCCCAGCGTACATTATTCCTGCTCTTAGTTTTACCAGCTTTATACTCGGTTTATACTAAATTTCTGCATTTTATTTTTCAGGGATAAAAGTTCCTGCCAGCGCATAATATCACTGGTATGAACCATCTCATCCTCAATGCTTGCAAGTTTCACTTTGCGCACTACATCTGAAAGCGCTTTATCTTCATCTTCGGAGGAAAGTCCGTATTTTAAATGTGTATTAAAGATTGCCGCAATTTCTTTTTGTTCTTCTGCATCGGTAAATCGACTTAAAATTGCTGCCGGATTTATTTTCTCTTCTTTATCTAATTGTTCAAAAAGCATAATCGCCACCGAATGGTACAGCGGCTCAATGAAGTCATCTGCCCCGATATACGGCCGGATATATTGATACATATCAGGATGTTCCACAAGCCAGGTAAGAAGAAGTCTCTGTGGCTGGTTTTTCGTATTTTTTTCTTTTCCTGCCGCCGCTCTTCTGTTTCCGGTGCCGTCTTATACTGCTCATTCACCTGCTCATACTGATAGCCTAATCCATAACGGTTCACAAGGTTTTCAAGGTCATTCTTCCTTATCATAAAACGGTTAGCCGCTGATGTAAGATAGGTCTGCCGTTCTAACGGTTCCTCAATCTGTGCTAACTTTTTCGCCACTTCATGAAGAAACTCTGTCCGGCTTTCCGGGTCCTGCTGATTATACTGTCCATAAAGGACAAGCAACTCAAACATTCTTCCAGATTCTGCTTCATCAATCCTCTTCTGGTAGCTTTCTGCTCCCTCTGCCTTAATCAGCTCGTCCGGATCTTTATATGGCTTCATGGATAACACCCGGCCCCTCAGACCATTCTGCCGCAAAATTGGCAGGGCCCGAAGTGCCGCCTTTATTCCAGCTCCGTCACTGTCAAACGACAAAATAACTTCATTCGTGTACCGCTTTAAAAGCATCGCCTGATTCGGTGTAAATGCCGTTCCCAGCGGAGCAACTGCATTGGTGAATCCTGCCTGATGTAACGAGATGACATCCATGTAGCCCTCACACAAAATAATCGCATTACTTCGCGATCTCTTTGCATAATTTAATCCATATAGATTTCTTCCCTTATCAAACAAAATAGTCTCTCTGGAATTTAGATACTTTGGTTCTCCATCTCCCATCACACGGCCGCCAAAACCGATTACTCTCTGGTTCATATCCATAATCGGGAAAATAACACGGTTAAAAAACTTATCATAATTTCCCTTTACTGTATCAATATTTACAAGAGAGGATTCCTTCATCTGGTAATCCGTAAATCCCTTTGACCTTAAATACTGATATAAATCATCCCGGTAAATGTCTGCATATCCAAGTCCGAAATGATTAATCGTTTCATCGCTCAGCCCACGATTCTTAAGATAAGAAAGCGCCTGTGTTCCTCTCTCACTCTTTAAAAGATAATGGAAATATATTGCCGCTTCCTTATTCATATCTCTAAGTGTCACTCTGGCATCCGCCTGCTGTCTTTCCTCTGCCGTCTGTTCCCTTTCTGGAAGTTCTACTCCGGCCCTCTGTGCCAGATTTTGCAATGCCTCCACAAAGGAGAGCCGGTTATATTCCATAAGAAATGTATAGACATTTCCGCCCTGTCCGCAGCCAAAGCAATAATACATTTGCTTGTCCCGGCTGACAGAAAATGATGGGCTCTTTTCATTGTGGAACGGGCAAAGCCCTACATAGTTCGAACCTCGCTTTTTTAACGAAACATAAGAGGAAATCACATCGACTATATCATTTTTTTCTCTGACCTCATCAATCAGTTCTTCTTCATATCTCATCTTTTTCCTCTTTATCTAAAACAATTTTGTTCCTGTTAGTTACATTATATGTTGACAATTCAAAATTATTATACAATTTTGTAACTATTCAGAACGAATTCGCATGTTTATCGAAAATCTGCAGGATTCTGAATAGTTCAAGAATGCCCCGGTATTCTTGCTACGAGATGCGCGTCATGCAATGCATGACATACTTATTCTGTCATTCTACACGTTTTTGAATAGATACAAATTTATTTTGAAAATTCTACACAATTCCAAATAATTGTGAGCCTACTTATCCTGATTCAAAACCGCAATTGCATCAAGAGATACTTTCATAAGCTCTCTTACTTCTTCCTCCGTAATTCCCATACGTTCTGCGATTTCTGACGGTTTTGCCTCTCTTTCATACTCTTTTGCAAATGCCGTCGCAATATCATTCATTTCATTCACACGGTTTGCCATCTTTACTGCGGAACGAGTGGAAGAATTATATTCTTCTAATGTCTCCTCTAAATGTTTGCGAATCATTTTCTCAGAAAATGCATGGAAATCTTTATCGATATCCGGCTCAAATTCATTCACAGCAACCATCAGCCCAATATTGCCCTCCTGAATTAAGTCACTTAAGAGAAGTCCCCTTCCCTCGTATTCTTTGGCAATCTCTACTGCGCGGGAAAGATTCGCTTCAATCAGCAGGTTTCTTGCCGTATCATCACCGCTGACAAGCTTTCTTGCAATTACTCTTTCCTGTTCCCCAGATAATGAATTCGCTTTTTCCATCTCTTTTAAGTAAAAAGCTACAATCTCTGCATCCATCGGATCTTCTTTATTCGGAATCTCCTCGTCCCCGATTTCTTCCTCAAATCTTTGCACACGATTCGTAATATAAATGTGGTGGGATTCAAAATAATTACATATAAAATCAAGCTGTTTTTCCTCTAACTTCATGTCAGAAAAATAAGAATTGATTTCTTCCATAGATAACTGATTGCCGTTTGTCTCTCCAAGACGTTCTAATTCCTGAATTGCCTGTAAAAATTCTGTCTGACCTGCCATGACTTTACTCCTCCTCTTTTGCGGTCTTTTTTTGTTTTTTCTTTTCCTGTGATTTCTCATCCGCTGGAAATACGATATGAAGCTGTCTTCTCGCCTCATCTAAAACTTTCATGGTCTCTAAAGTAATCTCTCGTGATTTCTCCCATCCCATGCCCGTTTTTATCATTTTAATAAATTCCTGTGTCTCATAATTTAAAATATTATCAGACTGTTCAAAATGAATGGACTGTACCACTCCTTTTCTCACGATGCGTAAATCTTTGATATTCTCAATTTCCTGCACAAGCATGGAAGCATCTTCTCCCTGAATCTGACTTGGCATCGCTGAATCTGTAATCTTAGAATAAATGGCCTCTCCAATCATATCCGGATATTCCATAAGAATTGTTCCTGCCCCATCCACACCATTGGAAAGCTTGATTCCTGATGCCTTGATGGAAACTGGTGCACCGAAAAGCCGAATCATGCAGGCCACCACATACACACCGATATCCATTAATGCTCCATTTGATAATTCCGGTTTAAATGCATTCTCAATAATTCCTCTCTTATAATTATCATAACGGGAAGAATACTGACAATACTGTAAGGTTGCTCTTCGAATCTTACCAAGCGATTCCATATACGGAAGCATCTTCTCAAAGCTTGGCGCATAAATAGAACGCATTCCCTCTAAAAGTATCAGATTCTGCTTCTCAGCTTCCGAAAACATTTCCTCCGCTTCTTTTAAATTCGAAGCCATCGGTTTCTCACACAAAACATGCTTGCCTGCTTTTAGCAATGTCATAACCTGGTCGTGATGACAGCAGTTCGGGCTTGCCACATAAACCGCATCAATACAGTCACTGTTTGCAAATGCCTCTAAATCATCAAAATATTGCAGCCTGCCTTTCTGAAAACCAAACTCTCTCGCTCTCTCTAATGTTCTTGAATACACCGCTGTAAGTTCAAAATCTTTTCCATAGCGGTTTGCCTGCCAGAACTTCTGTGCAATCTTCCCTGTTCCAATCATTCCAAATCGAATCATTTTTGTTTCCTTTCCTTCTCCTCCTGTCCGTCCTTTTAAACGGTCATACCAGGTAAGATTATCCGGGTTTTCTCCCTGTTTTCTAAGATATTCTTCTAACAACTTCACATCTTTTATGATATGATCTGCTCCGGCTTTTGATAATTCTTCCTCTGACCCGTAACCGTAAAGTACACCGACAGATTCTAAGCCACAAAGCTTTGCCCCCTCAATATCATGCTTTCTGTCCCCAATCATGATGGCATCTTGGGGCTTAATCTCACAGGTCTCTAATATGTAACCAATGACTTCTGCCTTTCTTTTTCGTGTGCCGTCTAATTCGCTTCCCCCGACAAAGGAAAAATAATCGCTAAGGCCAAAATGTTCTAATATCTGCTTTGCAAATACAGCTGGCTTTGAAGTAGCTACAATTAATGTAAATCCCGCTTCTACAAGCCGACTTAACATTTCTGGAATTCCCGGATATACCTCATTCTCAAAGATTCCCTTTGGTGCAAAATACTCTCTGTAATATTCCACTGCCTTCCCGGCATCTTCTTTAGAAAGTCCATAAAACTCCTGAAAAGAATCATCAAGCGGCGGCCCTATAAATGGAATCAGATCTTTTAAGTACTTTACATGAATCCCGAACTTTTCCAGAGCATACTGAACGGAGGAGGTAATGCCCACCATCGGATCGGTCAATGTCCCATCCAGATCAAATAAAAGATATTGCTTCAATATATTCCCTCTCCCTTCTTCATTATTACCTGTCTCTAATTATAAAAGAAAACCGCATAAAACACAAACATATTTTTACACCATGATTGACAATACAACCTTTATAAAATATAATAATACAAATATATTTTTTTTAAAAGGAGATGATGTTTTGGACCCCAGTTCCATACGCCAAATTGTGATTCTGTTAATATTGTTACTGCTTTCTGCTTTCTTTTCTTCCGCAGAGACAGCCCTTACTACGGTAAATAAGCACCGGATGCGTGCCCTTGCAAATCAGGGCAATAAAAAAGCCGCCAGAGTGCTTGCTCTGATAGAGAAGCCAGAAAAGATGTTAAGTGCCATATTAATCGGTAACAACATTGTAAACCTTTCGGCTTCTTCTCTGACCACCACATTGGCAATGAGCCTTGCATCACAGGCAGGTCTTGGAAAGAACACCAGCACTTTTGTTGGTCTTGCAACAGGTATTCTTACTCTTCTTATCTTAATTTTTGGTGAGATTACCCCAAAAACAATCGCTACTATGAAGAACGAGAGCATGGCTCTTCTGTATTCTGGAATAATTTATACGATTACAACCGTACTTACTCCTGTCATCTATGTAGTGAATCTTTTCAGTGGTCTTTTATGCCGTTTATTCGGGATTAAACCAGGAAGCGGACAGGCTATAACAGAATTAGAGCTTCGAACGATTGTTGATGTCAGTCAGGAGAGCGGCGTAATTGAAAAAGAAGAAAAAGAGCTTATAAATAATGTATTCGATTTCGGTGATTCTGTCGCAAAGGACATTATGCTTCCACGTATTGATGTCTCTTTTGCTTCCGTTGATATGTCCTATGATGAGCTGGTCGAGATTTTCTTAGAAGAACAGTACTCAAGACTCCCTGTTTACGAGGAGAGTAAGGACAATGTTATCGGGATTCTTAATTTAAAGGATTTATTCTTTTACCGGGAGACACACCGCAATGAAGCATTTGACATATACAAGGTACTGAGAGAACCATTTTTTACTTATGAATATCAGAAAACCTCCACTTTAATGGAGGAGATGCGCAATAACTCTATCAGTTTTGCCATCGTTCTTGACGAGTACGGTTCTACCGCAGGACTTGTTACTTTAGAGGATCTTATTGAAGAGATCGTCGGTGATATCAAAGATGAATTTGACGAGTCCGAAACAGATGCGATTCGTTGTATCGGCACCGATGAATATGAGATAGAGGGAAGCACCAAGCTTGACGATCTAAATGATGTCCTTGGTACAGAAATTGAATCCGAAGACTATGATTCAATCGGCGGACATATGATTGAGCTTCTCGACCATCTTCCAAAAGAAGGTGAAACAGTAAAGGAAGGCAATTACCTCTATTCGATAAAAAAAATGGATAAAAACCGGGTGGAAATTGTTTATTTAAAGATTGAACGGCACACTTCTGAAGCGAAGCCAGCAGAGATGTAAGCTATTTGCCACCTCTAGAGCGTGTTTGAAAAATCATTCCCGCAATCTGCACGCCCCAATTTGCGGGAGATTTTGCCTTCATTCAGTTGATGTAGCCCGCTACGCCGCCCTCATTCAGGCTAAATCTCCCACAAATTGTAACGTACATCTTACAGAAAGCATTTTTCAAACACGCTCTAGATCCGAATAATTTCCAGAGGGATTTATTCGGATCTTCTTTTTATAAGGGTT
Source organism: Anaerobutyricum hallii DSM 3353 (assembly GCF_000173975.1). Taxonomy (GTDB): domain Bacteria; phylum Bacillota; class Clostridia; order Lachnospirales; family Lachnospiraceae; genus Anaerobutyricum; species Anaerobutyricum hallii. The sequence goes on along the minus strand of NZ_ACEP01000060.1, from coordinate 8,169 downwards.
CAAGCTAATTATTTTAATTATTACATTTTCTATAGAAAATAAGATAAGAAAGGACAACAACTATGATTACGGACAAACAAAGACAGCGTGATTATGAGTATGAGGCGGATTACCAGTCCAAAAGCCGCTACACAACAGAACAGTGGACAAATATTTTAAATTCCGGCCAGCTTGACGAAAAAAATATCTCCCTGCTCAAACAGATTTATTCTTCCTTTAACCATGCTGCAACACTTCTTCAGCTTTCTTTTGAGAGCGGACGCACACAGGAAGACATTTTATCGCAGTTAAATTCTGCCGGTCAGCTTCTTGGCGAGGCAAACAGCATGAACCCGGAAGTTGATTACGAGGGTAATGAATACTGGTGGTATCTTTTCTTCTGGGGAAAAAATACCGATGCAAAAACACTCGAATTAAAAATGCATCCAGAACTGACAGAAGCAATCGGTACATTATATCCTGAATTAGAAGAATCCTATTATGCTTTTATGAGTGATGTGGAACGAAGCCTCCAGACTCGTTACAGCCAGGAAGATGCCGTATGGATTGCCGCCGCTGTCCTTCTTTACGAAAAATATTACTGCAACCCGGGAATCAGTTCTGATGATATTCTCCTAATGCAATATGAGGTGCAGACCCGCTCCCAGAAAGTATATGGGCAGGATGTTAATGCTAACACCATCACACAGATCTGTAACGCTGATGAGCGTGGTCACCGTTTTAATTATTTAAGAGATATTTACAAATATTATCGTGTATCTTTTCCTGGGGAATTTGAGGGAGAACGAGAGCGCCCAGACCCGGAAGAAGTGGATTATGATGCATATGTCTACTCTATTCTCGGTTACATGAAGCTTTCTAAACTTACCGACTTTATTGAGCATGAGTATGCGCACCTTGTCGATGAATCTTATGTGGAACTTACAAATGCCAATGGATTCGTCCGCATGGCAGCCTATTTATCAAGACAGGGCGGCACTCCATTTTCTCTGGATGATACTTCCGATAAGGCACTTTCCCTCCGTGCCGATGGCGAAGATGCTTCCGAAACATTTCACAAAATAAGTGAGGCACTTTTAAAAGAATATCCGAACTTTACTTATGCCGCAAAAGGAGACTGGTATGTCCCAGAATCCAGCACTGTTACCGGCGTTCTTCAGGACATTTTGTATATCCCGTCCTATGCCGGACATAACGCTTTCATCGGTATCCGCACCGTATTAGATGAGGATAAATTAAATATCGAAGTTTCTCTGAACCTTCCTTGCGTTTCTGACGAGGAAGTCATGCTCGATATTCACGACAAATGCAATATGCTCACCCTGATGACGGCAGCACCATTTCAGGTGACTCTCGTGCCTTCTGAAAGTTCTGACTTATCTCCATCCGGTGATAAAATAAAGGCATTTGTCCTCTATCATTATGATGACTTTAAAACAATGTCAGAAGAAGATATCGTAGGACTGTTTTCTACTTCTTTAGAAATCTTTGCTTCCTATTATACAGATATTTGCCAGAACTATTATCCTGCGATAGAAGATGACGGAAACGTTGAAATTGGAACTGAAACTGGAGATAGCAGTGAAACAGGAACTGACTCTGTCACCAATCCTCTGGCGGCAGCACTCGGCTCTAAATTAACTTACCGTCCTGCTGCTGATGTACAAGGCCCACAGATTATTTATAAAGAGGGCGGCACACCAGCGTCCACTGATTTTATCACAAAAGCCATTCAAGGTTATGGAACAACACCAGCCTCTGATGAGAGAACTTATGAAAATGAAACAGCTTCAAACATCTCTGCAGACAGCACCTCTGCTGGCGATGAAGAATTTTCTTCTTTTGTAAATAAAGCAGCTTTAGAGGGGGATGACGAAGAAATCCCAGCAAGAAAAACCGGAAACTATTCTGGCAGAAACACTTCTATTACCGGAGCAGGTTCTTCTGCTGGCAGTAACCGAACTTCCGGCTCTGGTTCGATGAATTCAGCCTCTGCTGGCTTCTCCGGCAATAGCTCTTTTGCTTCTGATGCTGCCTCTTCAGCCGCAGCGGTCGGGGCTGCCACAGGAGCAGGCAGCGGCACTCCTGTTACAGCAAATGTTTCCATTACCCCGGATTCCGTATGGCCTTATCCTGACAATGCCATCGCTTCCACCCATCCAGACCGTAAAGAGCAGAACTTCCGCCTCTATCCAAAAAACACCCTAATCAAAGGTCCGGTAAAGACAGGAAAGTTCCATCAGGCAATTATGACTGCTGTCGGTATTATTGAGGGTAAGGACTCCAATATGATGAATATTGAACCCGTACCTGATGTATTAGAGCATTACCAGCAGTATGTTGATGAAGGACGAATCCTTCATATCTCTTACCCTGACATCAACAGTGACGGCTACGACGGTTTTATCGAGAGAAAACGCGGTCCATTCATCGAGGATGGCATTTTCAAACAATTTGCCAATAAATGCGCCGACGGGCGCTATGTTGTTATGATGGAAGAAGTCGATTTAAACTGGATGCACCTTTTCAGAGAAACTGCCGTTCTTTTACGCGAGAACCGCCGTGAAGGCACCAGTAGCGAAACAGCCATAACGCTTCCTTTTTCTAAAGAAAAGTTTCGGTTGCCTTCGAACCTTTACATCGTTGCTACCTGCGATTCCATCGTCTGTGAAGACACTATTTTAGGAGCAATTGACCACGATTTCTTCATCCGTCCCGTATCTCCAGAACCGGAAATCCTACATGGTATGCGCGTAGAAGGAATCTCCCTGCAGCGTCTTATGACAACCATCAATATGCGTCTCTCCTACTTTTTAGGTGCAGACTACCAGCTTGGCGAGGGATTCTTCCTGCAATCCCCTGACAAAGACAGCTTTATCTCTCTTTGCCGGGTATTTAGAGAACAGCTTGTCCCACTCCTTGAAAAATGGTTTGACGGCGATATCGAACGTATCCGCTATGTCTTAGGCGATAATGGAAAATCCCGTCCGGATACGATTTTCTTTCAGGAAATTCCATTCAGAGACGGACTGTTCAAAGGAGAATTGCCGGATTCCTTTGATAAGGAGAGACGGATTTATCGCTGTAATGAAGATGCTTTTTACAATCCGAAGAGTTATATCGACATTTATGATTAAATTCTGATTTGCCGCAGGCAAGGTAGACGCCCCCCGAAAGAGACAATAGCCTATATTTGTGACTCTATCACTGTGGGTTGAATGTTCGCTTCCATGCTCACATTCAATCCTCGCTCTAAGGCCACAAATATAGGCTATTGTCTCTTTCGGGGGGCTGTCTTTGGCTGTAGAAGCAAAATCAGAATTAATCTTAAAGGATTTGGGGATTCTCCAATAGATTGTGCTTTCCCGTAAAATGAGATATTAAAAATTGGCATATAAACTATAGTTACAATTTTGTAAAATCTGGAGTAAACAGCCGCCATAAAAGTTTTTGTGCCGGATTTCTCAGAAAAAATTGAAAAAGAAGTGGCTATTCTAAGCTTGAATTTTGCGACTTTGCGCTGTGGAATTCTGACTGTAACCTTGCGAGCTCGTTTTCGATGCCTTAGCAGGTCGAAAGAAGCTCCAGTGGAGGTTCCTTCGAGCCAAGGTTGTCCTATCAGGCAGAATGGAACGTTTAGCGCAACGGAACAAAATCAAGCTTAGAATAGCCACTTCTTTTTGAAGTTATCTAGGAAAATCCGGCACAAGATATCTTCTATAGCGGCGTCTCCTTTGCTACGCAAATCGCAAAAACCCCGAAAGATTATTTATCTTTCGGGGTTCGTCTTTTTTATGTACTTAATTAAAAAATTCTACGAATTGTCACGATAGAACGATATGCAGCACCTTTCGTAATCTTGATGCCATCTCTTGGATTACTAGCATGGATTACTCTGTTGTTGCCCATGTAAATTGCTACATGACCGCTGTAACAAATAATGTCACCAGGTTTTGCTTTGCTTAAGCTTCTTACTCTTCTTCCAACGTTTCTCTGTGCATAAGAAGAATGAGGAAGTGACTTACCAAAATGTCTATATACACTCATAACAAATCCTGAGCAGTCAGCTCCATGAGTAAGGCTTGTTCCACCCCATCTGTAAGGATTTCCAAGGAATCTCTTCGCATAGTTTACAACACTCTGACCTTTGCTCATTGTAGTTGCAGAAGCGGTTGCTCCATTAGCGATTGTGATATATTTACCCTGTGTATAACCAACCTTACCTTTTACTTTTACCGCAACCCACTTAGAGTTGTTAGAAAGGAGTGTTACTTTTGCTCCTCTTTTTAAAGTAGTAATCTTCTTTGCTTTCGTACTCTTTCTTGTACGGATGTTTAAAATACTAGAGTTTACTTTACCTTTTGTTACTAATTTTGCAGCCTCTACCTGTGCTACATTATTTACCCCTGACACAGGAGCTATATTAAAAAGAAAGACTGCGGTAAGTAAACCGGCTGCCACACGTTTCATTCTATTCAGCATATTTCATTCCTCCACAAATTCATAATCGAACATTTATCTAACTGAGGCTCATTATAACTGTTGAATGTGTCCAAAATGTGACTTTTGCAATATTTTTTAATAAAACCGTAATATCCAACAATAAAACGATAAGATTTTTTCTAAAATATAAGCACATTTTTGCTTATCTGTAAACAAATCATGACCTTTCAGCCACAATTAAAACACTATTTACTCTGGGAAAGCAGTTTTTGTTTTAACTCATCTTCAAGTTCTACCAGCTTGCCCTCGGCTTCTCTTCTCTTTTCCCGGCCTTCCTGCTGAATCTTCATCACTTCATCAATAGTGCTCATAAGGCTCTCATTTGTTGCCACGAGAGTTTCCATATCAATAATTCCCCTCTCGCTTTCCTTTGCAGTTTCAATAGTTGCTGTTTTTAACTTCTCTGCATTTTTCTTAAGAAGGTCATTCGTAAGATCCGTAACCTTTCTCTGCGCTTCTGCCGCTTCTCTTGAATGTTCTACACCGAGTGCGATAATCATCTGGCTCTTCCATAAAGGAATCGTATTTACAAGAGTAGACTGAATCTTCTCAGACATTGTAATGTCACTAGCCTGTACCATACGAATCTGTGGAGCCATCTGTAAAGATACCATTCTTGTAAGCTCCAAATCATGAATCTTCTTTTCAAAACGATTACAAAGTGCCTCTCTGTCATTAACTTCCTGCACATCTTCCTGGCTTCCCGTTTCCTGCGCTTTTTTTCGAAGTGCCGGAAGAACCTCATTGGTTTCTTTCTCAAGCTTTTTCTTTCCCGCAAGAATGTACATTGTAAGCTCACGGAAATATACTTTATTTAAATCATAAAGCTGATCAAGCATAGCGCTATCCTTTAAAAGCTGTACCTGATGTCCCTCTAACTTCTCACAGATCTGGTCGATGCTTCCCTCCGCTTTACTATAGCGGAGTTTCAATGTCTGCGCTTTTGATGCCTTTTTCTTAAAGAAACCGACAATACCTTTTTCTTCTTCCTCATCAAATCCTTTCAGTTCCACGACAACCCCATTTAACAGATCACCGATTTCTCCCAAATCTTTAGAACGTACTTTTTCCAGTGTTCCTTCTGAAAAATCAGACATCTTTTTCTGTGTTCCCGCACCATACTGTAAAATGGATGTGGAATCTTCTAGCTGAATCTGTTCTACAAACGCATCCACCTGTTTCTTTTCTTCTTCTGTCAAATACTGTTCTTCTTCATAAACTTTCGGCTCTGCTTTTTTCTCCTCTGCTGGAAGTTCCGGTGCCGCTTCTGGTGTCAAAGTAAGGGATGGGCCTTCTTTTAATAATTCTTCAATATCCATATCTTCATTCTCCTTATATAGTGTTTATTTGCTATTTCCTCTGCTACTTTTTTAGATTCTTTCAAGAATGCCTCGGCATTCTTGCTGCGAGATGCGCATCATGCAATGCATGACATACTTCTTCTCCAACACTGCTGCTTAAAATTTTATAACTTCAACATCGGCTCTTTCTGGTCTGCATGTATCCCGTCTTCAGTCAAACCATCCTGCTTCAACATAACCTCTAATACCTGAATATCTGAAGAGATATCCATGGCTACATTCTGAAACATCTCATCAAATAATTTTTCAAGAGCCTGATTCATCGTATCTAAGGAATCTTCTATCTCTTTTTTTGTTTTCCTGATATTCTCTCCCTGAACCGGCTGTTTCTCCACATCTTCATATACTTTAAGAAGTTTTAATACAGATGGAAAATAATATTTAAACAGCCTGTCCGTCTGCGAAATACTTTCTGGATGCTCCGATGCACATACAAAAATACGGGCGGTAAGCGTTTCCATCTGCTCAATCTTCCTGCGCATCTCATCAGACACAATCTCTTTCTTAAGCTCTGCGAGCTGCTCTAAATACTCCTGCCCATCTTTTTTTATTCGATGGATTTCTCTTTGCTCAAATGGAGCAGCCTTTAGTGCCTCTTCTGCCTCTCTTGCCTTCACTTCTTCCTGCTCTCGCTGTCTTTTTGCAACCATAGCACTTGCATATTGCTGCTTTGACTCATCCGTAAGCATAAGACACGTTTCTCCCGCATCAAGTTCCGCTCCGATAATCAATTCTCTATCTGTAAGGAAATGAATATCTTTTAAAATTTTCTTCCTATCCCATCCTACTCTGCTCTCAAGATCCTCTATCATAACATAGGGCTTTCCTGTCCAAATACTTGCATATTTTCTTATTCTTCTTGCTCTTTTACTGTTAAAAATACCTCTTCCAAGTAAAAATGCACTGACAATAGTAAATGGAATCATAACTGCCACGGATGTAATTGCTGCACCTATGGGAAATGCCACTGCCCCCAGGAATGCTCCAAGACCAATGCCTGCGCCACCAAAAGCGCCAAGTCCGGCAGCCCCTACTGCAATTTCAGCCGGTCCACTGTAAAGCCCCGGATTCTTCTTAAGCTTTCCGGCAATGACCTTTCTTCCATGTCCGACATTCACATATGCCTGGCTGCTTTGATATCCCCTTGCCTTATCAATCTGTTTTGCGGCCTCCTCTTTTGCTTTATCCACCTGTCTGGCGGCTTCTTCTTTCGCACGTTCAATTTGCTTTGCTGCCTCTGTCTTGGCCTTATCTACCTGTTTCATTGTTTCTTCTCTGGCAACATCAATTGTCTTTTGAATATTATGACTCAATTCTGCAAAATCCATAGATTCGGTAGATTCCTGTATCATGGAAAAAATCTTATCTCCCCAGTTTATACCATCTGCCTTGCCATTATCATTCTTGTCTTCAGAGGATTTTCTGTATCTTTCCCCCTGATTCCCGTGATTTTCACTATCTGAAAAATCAAATCTATCTTCCTGATTACTCATATACATACTCCTACCTTATATTTCTCTTACTATATCACAGATTTTATCGTTTTTATAGCGTAGAATTTCTTACAAAGGAATTTTCCATCTAATTTATGAATATACTAAAAGAAAAACGAGGAAATCACTTGGCAATCAAAATTTATATTGATCAGGGACATAACCCGGAGGGAATTAATGCAGGAGCAGAAGGTTTTGGAATACGAGAGCAGGATGTCACTTATCAAGTGGGACGTTTTCTCTATGACATTCTATCAGAAGATGACCGATTTGAGGCCCGCCTCTCACGCCCTACGCCACAGACCACCTTAGGATACAGCAATACAAGCAGCTTGAGGGAACGTGTGACGCAGGCAAATAACTGGCCAGCAGATTATTTTATCAGTATTCATGCAAATGCCAGCGAAAATCCTGACATAAATGGAACAGAAGCTTACGTCTCTTCCACAGATTCCGCAGCTTGGTATCTGGCTCAAAATATTGTCACAGAAATCGTGCGTCGCACCAGTACAAAATATAATGGTGTATTTTCCAGACCTTCTCTCTACGTCTTAAAAAATACGAAAATGCCTGCTGTTCTCGTGGAACTTGGGTATATTACGAACTATGAAGACAATCAGCGAATGATTAATGAACCTTATCAGTTCGCATATGGAATTTATGTGGGACTTCTCAATTATCTGGGATTAAAACAATAAAATAGCAATTTCATCCCCAGCCCCAAAAAAACAGCTGCCAAAGAAAGAAGAGCCCCTATATCTGTGACCTTAGTGGAGGATTGAATGTAAGCCATTTAGCGAATATTCAACCTA
>NZ_ACEP01000061.1 GCF_000173975.1 Anaerobutyricum hallii DSM 3353 | reverse complement strand
CAAAGTCGTCAAAATCAATATTTTTTAATGTCGGGCTTTTCTATCATATTACACTCTCGCAGCTCCCAGGCCACAAATATAGGTTCTTTCTCTTTTTGGTGGCGTCAACTTTGCCATTCGGCAAACCAGAAGCTCCCCCACCTCTCGGTGGGGGAGCTTCCTTTATTATGTAACTAAATGGCTAATTCTTATTAATCAAATTCTAACTAATCTTCTTTTGCCCATCCGTAAGAACACTTAACAGCTTTCTTCCAGCCTTTAAGTAATTTCTGGCGGTTGTCATCATCCATCTGTGGGTCGAATACTCTGTCGATAGCCCAGTTAGCGATAACGTCTTCTTTACTGTTCCAATATCCAACTGCAAGACCTGCAAGGTATGCAGCACCCATAGCTGTTGTCTCAACACACTGTGGACGATGTACAGGAGCGTCAATGATATCTGCCTGGAACTGCATTAAGAAGTCATTCTTACAAGCTCCACCATCAACCTTAAGGGCTGCTAACTTAACACCTGCATCAGCCTGCATAGCTTCAAGGATATCATATGTCTGATATGCAAGAGATTCTACTGTAGCACGAATGATGTGAGCTTTGTTACATCCACGTGTAAGACCTACGATACATCCACGAGCATACTGATCCCAATGAGGAGCTCCGAGTCCTGTAAATGCAGGAACTACATAACATCCGTTAGTATCTGGAACTTTGTTACAGAAGAATTCGGAATCTGGAGCTGCGTCTACAATCTTAACTTCGTCACGTAACCACTGAATAGCTGCACCTGCTACGAATACAGAACCTTCTAATGCGTAGTTAACTTCGCCGTCAAGTCCCCATGCGATAGTAGTTACAAGACCATTCTCAGATAATTTAACTTCTTTACCGATATTCATTAACATGAATGTACCAGTTCCGTATGTATTCTTAGCTTCACCAGGATTGAAACATGTCTGTCCAAATAAAGCTGCCTGCTGATCACCTGCTGCTCCAGCGATAGGAATTCTTCCCTGGAAGAGGCTCTCATCTGTCATACCATAAATTTCACTTGATGGCTTAGGTGTAGGAAGCATTGATTTAGGAATATCTAATTCTGCTAAAATCTCATCATCCCACTGAAGAGTATTGATGTTGAATAACATTGTTCTTGCTGCGTTAGAGTAGTCTGTTACATGAATCTTTCTTCCTGATAAGTTGTAGATTAACCATGTATCAACTGTACCGAACATTAACTCGCCTTTTTCAGCTCTTTCTCTTGCTCCAGGTACGTTCTCAAGAATCCAGTGAATCTTTGTTCCTGAGAAGTAAGCATCAATAACAAGACCTGTTTTTTCTCTGATTTTATCTACTAATCCTCTTTCCTTTAAGGAATCGCAGTATTCAGATGTACGACGGCACTGCCAAACGATTGCATGATAGATTGGCATTCCTGTTTCTCTATCCCAAACGATAGTTGTCTCACGCTGGTTAGTAATACCGATACCAGCAATGTCTGCTGCTGTAACACCAAGCTTCTCCATAGCCTGACGTGCAACGGATAACTGAGTATGCCAGATTTCTTTTGCATCATGCTCTACCCAGCCTGGCTGTGGATAATACTGTGTAAATTCTTCCTGCGCTACACTACAGATCTCACCTTTTTCATTAAATAAGATACAACGGTTACTAGTTGTTCCTGCGTCTAACGCCATCATGTACTTAGCCATAAGTAAACCCTCCTTAAAATAATTCATTACGTTCTGGTCAAGCCCAATACCTTCCTGACCTCTGCTTTTATATTAACATAATTTCTGTGCGGTGTATTTAGACAATTCGCTTTTTTTGTATGTTTCTATCGTCTTTTTGCATGATAAATCACGTTAAAATTTGTGGTTTTTGAAGCATATTAGATAATTATTTTTTTAACAAATTATTTCTGGTAGTTGTTTTGTCCATTTTATTGAATTATTTTTATTTATTTATACTACATTTTGTATGCAACTATAATTTTACTATTTAATTCATTAAGAGATAGACGCCCGAGAAGAGATACGATATCCTATATTTGTGACTTTAGTCACGGCGGTTTAAATGCTCGCTTAAAGCGCTCGCATCTAAACCTTGCTCCGAGGCCACAAATATAGGATATCGTATCTCTTCTCGGGCTGTCTTTGGCTGGATTTTGATTGAATTAAGATAGTGGTTGTGGGGATTTGGGGGAGAGGACAGAAGTTTTCTGCTTGCTCTCAGAATATTGTAAATAGATATTTTTTTATCTTACTATTACATATAGGCAGGTCAAATCATACCCTCTATTCCCAGTCATTCTCGAGTAAGCAGAAGACATCAGCTTCTCTTCCCAAATCCCCTTATCCTGTTTAATTCACCTTCTCCAGCTACAGTACAGAAGCCAGTGAACTTCATAAGCCATATTTGTGGTCTCGGAGCAAGTGTTGGATGCGAGCGTGTGGAGCGAACATTCAACACGCCGCGACTAAAAGCACAAATATGGCTTATGAAGTTCACTGGCTTCGTCTGTTGTTTACTTAATGAATTAAACTACATAAACTCTCTCTGGCGCATCGTCTCATACATTAGAATTGTTGCCGAAACTGCCGCATTCAGGGATTCTACTTTCCCTTTCATCGGAATCTTTATCTTATAGTCTGCCAGTGCAGTAATCTCATCTGTAAGACCATTTCCTTCATTTCCAATAAGAAATGCACTGCCATCTCGGTAATCCTGCTTATAAAATACATCTCCCTTTAAATGTCCTGCATACACAGAAACCCCATTCTGTTTTAACTGGAAAATAACTTCTGGCAGACTGTCTGCGATAACAAATGGGACACGGAAAATCGCTCCCATCGTGGAACGGATTACCTTCGGATTATAAATATCCACAGTCTCCCGATTCATGATAATTCCTGTCACTCCAGCTCCTTCTGCAGTCCTCACAATTGTTCCAAGATTACCTGGATCCTGTAGATTCTCTAACAGGAAAAAGCAAGGGTTCTTTTCTTTATGAAGAAGTTCCTCAATACTTGGCTCCGTTCTTCTTACTACCGCAATAACGCCCTGGGGGGTCTTCGTATCCGAAAGATGTTTGCATACATTTTCACTGATCAGTTCATAATGCCAGCCGTTCAGTTCTTCTGCGTATTTATCTTCAAATTCTTCTGTAAGATAACACTCTTCTATCCTGTCTTTTGGAATCTCAAAAAACATTCTCGGGCCTTCTACCAGAAAACATTTTTCTTTCTTTCTGGCTTTGGCACTCTTTTTTAAATTCATGATATTTTTAACTTTTGCATTTGATGTACTGGAAATCATTTTCTATTAAAATCCTCCTATATCACCGGCATTCTTATACCGGCAGATTTTTGTTGCAACCAATACTTTCCATCCCCAGTCTCGGCGAATTCGGTTCTCATTCGATATCACCACTATATAAAAAATTTATTTATGAATATACCTTCTGCAATAGCCATGACATATGATCAACAATGTCATCTATCGACTCCCTGAAATCGCTTTCCACCCATTCAAGAACATACTGGGTAATTCCTATTGTCAAAAAGTTGATACAGAATTCTTCCTGCTGTTTTATTGCAGGTTGCATACTCTCCTGCATAAAAGATCCGCAAGATATACTTTTGGCAATAAGAGGATACATAGCCCGCTTTAAATACGGCAGTTCCGCATTCGCAAGAATATTTCTGATGATTACCCGATTCTCTTTCATCCACTGCAAAAAGCTGTTTATTGCATACTCCCATGTTACTTCTTCATATATACGGCTTTCATGTACTAATTCATACTCAAATGCCTTTGACATCAAATCATATATATTGTCAAAATGATAATAAAAAGTTTGCCGGTTTACTCCACATTGACCGGCAATCTTTTGTATCGTGATTTTTGAAAAGGGGCATTTTTTTAATAGTTCCATGAAGGCAACACAAAGCATTGTTTCTGTTTTTTGTCTCATATAATCATTTCCTCAATTCATTAAATCCGCTATTTATAATGATTCTCATAATAATTCAGAGCCATACAGATTCCTGAAAATCCATATGGCAAATATATTCTGAATCATTAATTATTTTCTTTTAAAGTAATTTTAAGTTTTGTTGTAGCTCCTACTGTAACTCCCTCCACATCTTTGACATGAAGTGATACTTCATGAGTTCCAGGTTCTAATCCATTAATGTCAATCCACGGAACAAAATCTTTAATATCCAGTTTTTTTACAGCAGAAGCTGCCCCATCCACAAGAATAGAATAGTCATTATCCTTATCAAAACTTACTTTATAATTATTGGTATTATTCGTTATATTGATATCCCTTTTCGTAAAGGAAAGCTTATGTGAGGTTATCTTTTCAATCGTTGCCTTTACTTTTACATCACTGGTATCATCATTCGCCAAAATTACATTATCAGGGAGTACTGTCTGGGTCAGATCAATATCCTTCTCATAATCTTCCGTAAGCCCCTCAATTGATACACTGTCTAATGTAATGGAATCCAGACTTTCCAGCATATCATCCGGTGCTGCAATCGTAATCTGTTTTGGTTCATAATCAAAAGAAACAAGATGATAATTCTTTGCAGGCTCCCCGGTATAACTTAACTTGACATCTACAGTCTTTGTCTTCCAAAGCTCTATATAAATTCCTATAGACGCTGTATCAAACTCTATCTGATTACTTATAATCTTTTTCCCTTCTTCATCATACAGCACTGGCTTATCTGTAGCTGTAACATCATGAGATATTCCATCCACACTGACTGTCGCACGAATCTCTTTCGCTGAGGAGAGCAGATTCTCCGGACCGCTTACTTTTATAAGATTAGGAGTACTTGTCACTCTTCCTACAGCATAACCTTCCGCTGGATCACCCTTCGCTGTAACATTAACAGGAACACTGATCGTCACGACTTCATCTTTTTTAATCTTCATAGTATTGGTTGTTCCAAGTGTAATATCAAGCTGGTCAGAATATTTCTTAGCTGTGACATCAATCGGAACAGCATCTACTTTTGACAATTTTGAAAAGTCCGCAATCGCCTGAAAATCAGAAATTCCCATGGAACGGACAATACTGCTCTTTCCCTTTACGGTAATGTTTACTTCTTCTCCGTCAAGAATCTCATAGGCGTATCCCCGTTTTGTAAGTGCATCCTCATTCATTACCTTTACAGGAATACTGTAAAATCTCTTCGTAACTACAGGATCATTTGTATTTGCTACAAAAAGCCATATTAAAACTGCTATAACGACAGAAAGTATCTTCATCCACATATTATTTTTCTGACTTTTCATTTCGCAACAAGTCCTTCCATTTTTTAAATACATCTGTATTATTTTCTTCGTCAATCTTTAACTGTTTGAGCTTCTCTAACAGCTCTTCTTTTTTCAAATGCTTATACAGATTTCCATCCTTCGCAAGTGACACAGCACCTGTCTCCTCAGAAACAATAATTGTCAGACTGTCTGAAACCTCGCTGATTCCCACTGCGGCCCTATGTCTTGTTCCCAATTCCTTTCCAATATCCATACTATCTGTCAACGGAAGATAACAGGTTGCTGACACGATACGATTGCCTCTTATAATGACTGCTCCATCATGCAATGGTGTATTATGCTCAAAGATATTGATAAGAAGCTGGCTGCTAACTATTCCGTCAATGGAGATTCCAGTTCGCACGTATTCCCCAAGAGCAACGTTTTGTTCAATTACCATCAGTGCACCTGTCTTTACTGCTCCCATCTCATAGGAAGCACGCACAATCTCATTAATTGTCTTCTCTGTCAGGACTGACTGTCTTCCATCATACTCTCCTGTGGAAAATGAAAAAAGATTACTGAAAATCTTTTTTCGTCCCAACTGCTCTAAAGCCCGACGCAGCTCTGGCTGAAATATGATAATTGCTGCAGTAATTCCCACACCAAGAGAATTCGAAAGCAGCCATGATATCGTATTTAACTGAAATATCGCTGCAAATAATGCAAACAACAGCAGCATAATAATTCCTTTAAATAACGTCCATGCCCGAGTCAGCTGTACCCACTTCAACATCTGATAAACAATCACACTGATAATGATTATCTCCAAAATATCAGTAAATCCAATAGATGGCAGAGACAGCCAATATAAATACTTTTCTATTACTTTGTGAAATTGTCCTATACTTATTAACTGCATAATCTGTTATCCAGCCCTTTCACTCTTTCTCTGCTTCCTCCCTATTCCCATCAAACAGGTCGGTTTCTTCTGTTATATCATCGAATAAGATGTCATCCTCATTCTCGCCGGATTTAATATCTGTCACATTCCTATCCTTTTGTGTAACTTTAATCTTAGGAACTGCCTTTACATAATAAAAATATTCGTCATCTTCAAAAGATGCCTTTTCAATTCTTGATACGTCTCCGATTCCTCTGAAAAATCGGTAAATATAACAACATCCTATTCCCAGAATCATCTCAAGGAAGAGGCGCCATATCTTATAATCAAGTTCAAAAATCAATCTTCCAAACAATAATAATAGAATCATCGCTATATGCCCTATAAAAATTGCAAATAGCCACGCTCTCTCATAAAACAAATGACAAAGCAGTGTTGTAATAAAAATAATTAAACTAAATGTAATCAAAAATACAAGCAGCTTTTTATCAATCAACATCAAATTTACAATTCTTTGCAGACCCATTCCAAAATTAGAACTCGATGATGTGGTAAGCAGCGTGCTTACATCCGTCATATAAACAGACAGAAAATAAACTACCACTCCTGCCGCTGCTGGAAGAATCGCCCCAAATCCGACAATCATTCCAAGCAAAACCGGAAGAAGATATTCTAATTTTAAATAAAACATTACCGCAGTTACTATAAGAATTACTGCGTGTTTTCTATCTACTCTCACAAATGCCAGTGAACATATGATAGAAAAAATAACAAATCCCAGAAAAATATCCATAGACACTTTCCATAAATTTATCATAATTAATATAGATATCATATAATATAAAACTGATATCGGTAAAAATGCCTGCGCGGCAGAAAGTACCAGAAAAATCCCTGGTTTGTTTATTACCATATTATAAGGAAACATTCCCTGAAACATACACATAGTAAAAAAGGCAAATACCAGCTTTAGTACTGGCAAAACCACATCTACATGTTTTTTATAAAAAACAATTAACCATTCTTTAAAATAGACTATTTGTGCCATCATAAAATTATGCCCTGTCCTTCTCTTCCTTTTGAATATACCTTGCAAGACGATACAGATTATAGTCGTACTGCTTTATATCCTCTCTCATCTTATCGTAAACCTTCGTATAATACCTTCTTGTACATACAAAATCAATAATGATTATTATCAGATAAAGAATCATCGCATGAAGAATATATTTCTGATAAGGGAACTTCAATCCCTGTGAAATAATATCTGTGTATATTCCAAAGCAATACAACCCAAGACCTAATAAATAAGCCACTGTTATTGCAATTATACTCTCTAACTGTTTAATATTTACATAGGTTCTCTTGCTATAGCAGTTAATCTTTAAGTCTTTCTTTCCGGGACCTTCTTCATAAACCGCTAACTTGGTCATTAAACGGACCTTTTTCGGATCAATCATAGATGCTCCTCGATTTCTAAATAAAATTTCTTCAATCTTTTTTAGTATAACATGAAGTTTTGACGATGTAAATTCTGTTTTGCACAGCGAAGGAGACGCCACCTGAGAATAAAATAAGCCATATTTGTGGCCTAGGAGCAAGTGTTGGATGCGAGCGTCTAAGCGAACATTCAACATGCCGCGACTAAAGTCACAAATATGGCTTATTTTATTCTTGGTGTTCTTCTCCCTTGCCTGCGGCAAACCAGAATTTTACTTCTTACTCTCTGGAGATTCCAAGAATTTTGTAGCGAGAGAATCCGTCTGGGCTTTCTACCTGAACTGTCTCACCAATCTTAGCACCGATTAATCCTTTTCCTAATGGGGATTCATTAGAAATTAATCCTTTAAGGATATCTGACTCTGTAGAACCAACGATACGGTATTCAAGCTCTTCATCAAATTCTTCATCGTAGAACTTAACTGTGCTTCCGATACTTACTGTATCTTTATCGTAAGCGGACTCATCAATAACTTCAGCGTTCTTGATGATCTTCTCAAGTTCTTCGATTCTTGCTTCCATAGAACGCTGCTCATCTTTGGCTGCATCATACTCTGCATTCTCGGATAAGTCACCCTGTTCTCTGGCTTCTTTTATCTTCTGTGCGATTTCTTTTCTTTTAACTACTTTTAAATCCTGCAGCTCATCTTCTAATGCCTGCATTCCCTGACTTGTAAGGATATGTTTTTTTGCTTCCACCATAATCTACACCTTTCTTTTCTGCTTCACTTAAAGCACCATTATAATCCAAAAAATTTTCGTTGTCAACGCATCAGCAGTTCCTGCAATGCGTCAAAAGTCTCTACCTGATTGACTTTATTGCGAAGAGTTGAGGAACCATGCATCCCTGTGGTATACCAGGCTGTGTGCTTTCGCATCTCGCGGATTCCCATTTTTTCGCCTTTATACTGGACGCTTAACTGTGCATGACGAAGAAGCATGGAAATCACTTCTTCCTCTGTCGGGCGTTCTGGGATTGGCTTCCCGGAAAGTGCTGCTTTCACTTCCCGGAAAATCCACGGATTTCCCTTTGCACCTCTGGCAACCATGATCCCGTCACAGCCGGTATAGTCCCGCATCTTTACAGCATCTTCCCCTTTAAAAATATCACCGTTACCGATAACCGGAATAGAGACTGCATTTTTTACATCACGAATAATGTCCCAGTCTGCCTGTCCTGTATAATATTGGACTCTTGTCCTTCCGTGAACGGCAACTGCCGCTGCACCATTTTCTTCCATAATCTGAGCAAATTCCGGCGCATTGATATGATCAGCATCAAAGCCTTTTCTAAACTTTACGGTAACCGGCAGACTCACTGCTTTAGAAACCTCTTTTACGATTCGGCCGGCAAGTTCCGGATTCAGCATTAAGGCAGAGCCTTCTTTATTATTTACAATCTTAGGAACAGGGCATCCCATATTGATATCAATATAAGAAAATCCCTTATCTTCGATTTTATGAGCCATCTCGCCCATTAATTCCGGTTCCGATCCAAAAATCTGTACGCCGATTGGCTTTTCTTCCTCTTCTGTCTGCATAAGGGGCAATGTGTTCTTATTCCCATAAAAAAGAGCTTTGGCACTAATCATTTCTGTGACCATAACATCCGCTCCCTGTTCTTTACAAAGAATACGAAAAGGCAAATCTGTAATGCCCGCCATCGGTGCGAGAATTATTGGAAAATCTGTTCCATATATCTCTTTAACCGTCATTACTTAACCCTGCTTCTGCTTATCATAAATAATCTGCAGCCCCTTTAAAGTAAGATTTGCATCATAATAATTGATAAAGCTTGTTTCCTGCGCGATCATTTTTCCAAGACCGCCTGTAGCTACTACATTAATCTTTCCCAAACCGCTCTCTTCTTTCATTTTACGAATAATGTATTCAGTCTGTCCAATGTAACCATAAACAAGACCACCTTGCATACTTGTTACCGTATCTTTTGCCAGAATATACTGCGGCTTTCTGATTTCGATTTCAGGAAGCTTTGCTGCCTGCTGCCAAAGAGCATTCGCAGAAGTACGGATTCCCGGAGAAGTTACACCTCCGACAAATCTTCCATCTTCTGTAACCAGGTCATATGTTGTTGCTGTTCCAAAATCAACGACAATAACCGGTCCTCCATAAAGCTCATATCCTGCAACGGCATCTACAATGCGGTCTGCACCTGTTTCTTTCGGATTTGTTGTCGCAATACGGATTCCTGTGCGGATTCCCGGCCCAACAATAATCGGAGTTAATCCAAAATATTTAATAATTGCACTGTTAAATGAATGCATTACAGCCGGAACAACAGATGCAATAATTACATCTTCCACATCCTTTGTGTCATATCCTTTGTACTGAAGAGTATTTAATATAAACACACCATATTCATCAGAAGTACGGTTAATCTTTGTTCTCATCCGAAAGGTATCACACAGCTTTTTCCCCTGAAAGACTCCTATCGTAAAATCTGTATTTCCAATATCAATCGCTAATAACATCTTGTCCCTCCTGTAAGAAAAATACTCTGAAATATGTTTCCATATTCTCCAGAAGCTCTCTCTTTTCTGCACGAAGCTGCTTTATCTTAAGAACACTTCCTATTTCGTCAAAGAAGAAATCATCTTCCTTTGATTCCACAGTAAGATTAAGATTTCCCTTTTCATCAAATTCTAAGCGGAGAATTCCGCCTACATCTTCTGTAAAAAGAACACACATAATCTGGAGTTCATCCTTTATCTGCTTTGGAAGTGAATCAAACTCCGGATTAAAGTAAAAAATCTTTTCATAACTGCTTGAACCACATAATATCACTTTATCATCAAACATAATAACGGCCTCCTATACATATCCGTAAATACCGCGGACAGATACCTCTCCAGAAAAAATATGCTCTGTATTTCCCTCGGCATCCTGAACGATCAGCTCGCCTCTGTCGTTAATTCCAATGGCTGTACGAATTATTTCCTCACCCTTTTTTATAATCTTTACTTCCCGTCCTACATTCACAAGCTTCTGATTATAACTTTCCAAAAATGGTGATAAATCCTGCTTTTCTAAAAACAGTTTATAATCTCTGAAAAAAGCAGAAAGAATTTCCGAAAGTAATTCAGCTCTTTCTATACTATGACCACTTTCCTTTTTTAGAGAAGTTGCCGTTTCCGCAATATCTTCCCTAAATTCCATTCGGTTGACATTAATTCCAACACCAACAACAACATAAGCAATACTGTCAATTTCCATGTTCATTTCTGTGAGAATACCGCAGACTTTCTTCCGATTAAGAACAATATCATTCGGCCATTTAATCTGACACTCCTGTCCTGTAACCTTATCAACTGCTTCCGCCACAGCAGAAGCCGCTACTAAAGTAAGCATAGATACACTATTTAAAGGCAGATCTGGTCTCAGTAATATCGTGAAAAAAATATCCTCCCCAGATGGAGACAGCCATGTTCTTCCTCTTCGGCCTTTACCGTTAGTCTGATTGTCTGCCACATAGATACTTCCATCTGGCGCACCAGCTTCTCCACGACGTTTTGCCTCCTCATTCGTAGAATCAATGCTTTCAAAGCAGCATAACTCACCTGGTATTTCTCCCTTTTTTATACAGGAAAGCACTGCTTCCCTCGTAAGCAGGTCTGGACTTTGTAAAAGCCGATAACCCTTTCGGGTCACCGACTCTATCTCATATCCTTCTTTTTTCAGACTGTTCATATACTTCCACACAGCAGTTCTTGATATACCCAGCTCGTCACAGATGCGCTGACCGGAGATAAATCCCTCCTGCTGCTTTAGAAATTCTAAAATCTTTTCTTTCATTATTAAACCGTCTTTCCGGATAAACTATCTTCCGAGAGTTGCCACCATTACAGCCTTGATTGTATGCATTCTGTTCTCTGCCTCATCAAATACAACTGAATTCTCTGAACGGAATACTTCATCTTCTACTTCTCTGATATCAAGACCAAGACGGTCTCTCATATCCTTTGCCACACTTGTCTCAAAATCATGGTAAGATGGCAGACAGTGCATAAACAGACACTTGTCATTGCCTGTGTCCTTCATCATCTTTGTAGTTACTTTATATGGAGATAACGCTTTTACACGCACTGGATATAATTCCTCGGACTCACCCATACTTACCCAGATATCTGTATAAATAACATCAGAACCTTTTACATCTTCTGGATCATGGGAAATAGTAATTGTAGCTCCGCTTTTCTTAGCAAGTTCCTGTGATACTTCAAGAACCTTAGGGTCACATACTGTCTCTTCTGGTCCTACTGCCTTAAAGTCAACACCCATGATAGCACTTCCATACATCAGAGCATACATTACATTATCAGATAAATCACCTACAAAAGTAAGCTTCATCTCATCTAACTTCTTATCAATATGCTCTTCCATTGTCAGGAAGTCTGCTAAAACCTGTGTAGGGTGATCTACATCTGTAAGGCCATTCCATACAGGAACACCAGAGTACTTCTGTAAATCTTCTACGATATCCTGTCCAAATCCACGATACTCGATTGCATCATACATTCTTCCGAAAACCTTAGCAGTATCTTCAATAGATTCCTTTTTATTCATATGAGAGTTTGTAAGATAAGTTACATGTGCTCCCTCATCCATCGCTGCAACTTCAAAAGAACAGCGTGTTCTTGTAGAAGATTTATCAAAGACAAGAACGATATTCTTACCTTTCAGTTCTTCTCCAAGAATACCTTTCTTCTTCTTAGCTTTCAGTTCATGCGCTAAATCCAGCATGTAACGAATCTCTTCTTTATTAAAATCAAGTAAAGTTAAAAAACTGCGTCCTTTTAAATCCATCTTTTATTCCTCCAGATCAAAGCAATTACTGCTTATAAATATTGCTTACATAGTAAAAGTATTAACAAAATTTATACTACATGTCAAGAATAATGTCAAGAATCACTATTTAATTCATTAGACAAACTACAGACGAAACCAGTGAACTTCATAAGCCATATTTGTGCTTTTAGTCGCTGCATGCTGAATGTTCGCTCCACGCGCTCGCATCCAACACTTGCTCCGAGACCACAAATATGGCTTATGAAGTTCACTGGCTTCTGTACTGTGGCTGGAGAGGATGAATTAAATAGAAAGTGGGAGGATTTGGGGGACAGAAGTCGATGTCTTCTACTTA
>NZ_ACEP01000062.1 GCF_000173975.1 Anaerobutyricum hallii DSM 3353 | reverse complement strand
AAAGATCTTGCGTTAAGAGAGTGGGATTGTCCACAGTGTGGGAACCATCATGACAGAGATGTAAATGCGGCGGTAAATATCAGAAATGAGGGAATGCGGCTGGTAAATGCATGACTTTAGAACAAACACAACCGTGGGACACACGGGGATAGCTCGCTTATGCTTAGCACAGTAGTGTTATCGAACGAGAACCAAACTTGCCGAGGTTGGGAAGCCCCCACCTCTATAGGTGGGGGAGGATGTCACTCCTCTTCCTGATAATAGAACTTTCCACGAACTCCTTTCGAACCAAAATAATTGATAAATGCATCCGGGTC
Organism: Anaerobutyricum hallii DSM 3353; assembly: GCF_000173975.1. Classification (GTDB taxonomy): domain Bacteria; phylum Bacillota; class Clostridia; order Lachnospirales; family Lachnospiraceae; genus Anaerobutyricum; species Anaerobutyricum hallii. Next base: position 4,969 of record NZ_ACEP01000062.1, on the reverse strand, counting down.
TTCCTTTTTAATATCCATGATAACTACTCTTGTCGCATCTGAGTTCACCACACTATAAAGCATCGCTTTTTCCTCGTTCTTATAGCAGCCTACCCCCTTAAATAAGGTGGCATCATGGTTTGTCTTTTTCAGAATAATATTGTAAACCTCATCTGGTTTCTTCGTGATAATAAATAAGGTATCCTTATCATATCGCTTGTACATCATATTAATCATCTGTGTGGATGCATACTGGAAAATAATAGAATATAATGCCACATTCATACCATAAATACATCCTGCAATCAAAAGAACGGCTACATTTCCCATGAAAATGTAATTCCACACACTGATTCCCTTTTTCTTAGAAATAATCATACTGATAAAATCCGTTCCACCGCTTGTCGCATGGCTATTTAAAATCAGTGCAATCAAAACACCATTAATAATTCCACCAAAAATCGCAATTAATAATAAATCATCTGTAATAAAATGAGACGGAATCATATCGACGGCAATACTCATTACAAAAATGCAAAGAACCGAACGAAGTGTATACTTTTTACCAACTACCCGGTAACATATCGTTGCCGGAACCGCATTAAGAAGAATACTGAATAATGAATATGGCACACTGATATGTAAAAATGTTCTGCAAATATGCTGTAACAGCAGGGAAATTCCAGTTGCTCCACCTGGAAGCAGATTTCCCGCATTAACGAAAACATTAACGTTTATCGCATACAAAATCGAGGCAATGATAACCACAATCGAATCTTTCACATCTCTGCGAATCTCTAACTTATGATACATTTCCTCTCCCATCCTCTGTTTATCAAGAATCGCTGAATCCGAAACCAGTTCCTCTTTGAGTTCTTCTTTTAAATCTTCTCTCAATTCTTTTATTGGCACTTTCTTCATATAAATCCTCCAATCAAATGTATTTTCTCTTTTACCGAATCCCATTATAATACACAATCTCTGTGTTTGATACCTATTTTCAGAAAAATATTCTGTTAGAAAATGCATATTTTTTTCTACACTATGAATACTAAAGTACAAACGAGCCAGCGAACCTTGTAATATATAAAAATGCTTCGTATCACTGCGTTCAAACTGCTCAACCGCAATTTGAACTTGCTCTAAGACGCATTTTTATATATTACAAGGTTCGCTGGCTCTGTTTACTCCAATCCTATAAATCCGTTAAAAGATTGGGGAACGCAAACACGCTCTAGCATTAAATTTGTAATTTCACCTCTCCAGCCAGAGGGCGTCTCCCTTGCCTGCGGCAACTCAGAATTTAAACCTTCACCCTTTCTGCGGTATCTTTTTCTATTGCGATTCTTTTTCCATTGACCGATACAATTACATTTCCAAAATAGGAAGCAATCACACTTACCTTTGCTCCCTGTACTAACCCCAGTTTTTCTAATAATGACATCTTCTCGTCACTGCAGATATTCCACTTGATAGTATGCAGTGTGTTTAAAGATGCATCTACTAATGAATACATGAATAATCCCCCTTCTCTTTTTATACTATTCTACCACGGAAATATTGCTAACACAATTACAAAAAAAGATATTTTTTATCAGAAAACTATTGCAAGTTTTATGTATTGTACATTTATTAGAAAAAACTAATTGAGGTTATGTGTTTATACTTTGTATTGTATAAACAAAGTATAAGTAAATTGCTCCTACTTTCCCTATTCTTATTTTACCCATTACAATCTTACTCATTCTTGATTTCAAAAAATAAAAGATTAGACAAATAGGCTGTTCATAAATGAAACATTTTGTCTTAGAGCGTGTTTGAAAAATACTTTCTGCAAGATGTGCGTTACAATTTGTAGAAGATTTTGCCTGAACAAGGGCGGCGTAGTGGGCTACGGCAACGGAATGTAGGTATGGGTTTCTTTAAAAATTTTTACTTCTTCTGAATATAGCATCCCTTCATCCTCCATATTTATATATAAAATAATGTGTTTGCACATGTTAGTTCTATCTAATCATCATTTTTTTAAAAAGCCGTGTGAACACCGAATTTTCAATTCACACGGCTTTTTTATGTTTTTAGTATACCATTCAGAAAACAGTATAACAAGATAATCTTATCTTTCTTTTAAATCTACCAAATACGCTTCTTTTCCATTTGTGAAAAGTAATTTCTTCTCCTTTTTCGCAATATACATCTCCAGTGTTCCCCGGATTTCTTCTGGGATATCTAATTCTCGATAAATATCCTCCTGCAAATTATAAAGATAATATACATCGTCAGACTCTGTTCCTAATAAAACATACTCTCCATTGACTTGCATTATATGAACATCTTCTGCTTGTTTTAAAGGAATCATCTGCTTTTGTTTTGTGATAAGATTCTCTATTTCCAACTGTTTTTTCTTCGTATCACACCGATACGTCCAGCAGCCTTTGATATCTCCATATTCCGGATATACTTTTACTTTTCCTGTTTGAAAGTCAATATAATTCAGGCGATAGAATTCGGTATTGTTTTTGGTAAATACATCTCCAACAGCGGCAATATGGTCATCATTAATGAAATCATATTCATTGGAAAGTGCGTATCCAGAAAGTCCTTCTAGTTTTCTTTCTGTTTCTTTTTCTGTATCAAAAACAGTCCAATATGATTTGCTGTGATTGATTAAGATATATTTTCCATCTGGAGACATGCTCATATTCATTCCGTCCCCAGGTTTTACGACCTGTCTACATTCTCCACTTTTTAAATTTACGCAAAGAATTTGTTCATTTTCTTTGGCATTTTCTGCGGAAAGGTAAATTTCTCCCTGCTTATTTATCTGGTCAAATACCTGTACCAGATTTTTGCTATAATTATAGCTAAAAATCTCCTGCCCAATGATAGAATATTGGAAAGAGAATGTACTTGCCTTGTAGCTGCCCGAAAAGGATTGTATTGGCAATTTGCTAAGTTTACCATCTTTAATACTATAGACTTTCTCTACGATTTCATCGGAGTTTGCATCCGTTTTACTTTCATAAATAAAACTTTCATTCGTTCCCACAATCTGCAGATTATCTTTCATTGGCACTTTTTCAATTTGTGAAATGGAGTCTTGCCCTTCATCTGCTTTGTTATTTCTTCGGTGAACTCTTCCTGTTTCTTCCTCATTACTTCTGCCATTTTTTACTTCTTTCCCAGCAGAATTTTTCTTATCATTCTTACCGTATGAATCGATATTTGAGGTATTGTTATTATAACCTTTCTTGTTATTTCCGTTTTTTCCACTTCCATTATTATTTATATACTGATTCTCTTTTCCTTGTTGATCACCAGAAGAACTTCCTATCTGAAATGTCTGCTCAATCCAATCACGAAAAACAGTAGAAACTCTGGCTGCAGTCTGTACTCCAATACTTAGCACTACAACACAGATTACAATTGCGGCAGCAACTCTTAACCCAGACAATTTTCTCACATCTTTTTCCGAGTTTTCTTCTGTGTTTTCTGAAGAATTTACAAAGAAAAATCTTCGAATCATTGATGGTTTTCTTTTTTGAATATCTTCTGCCGCTTCCCTAATAAAGCGATCCTCACAGGCATCAATCGCACGAAACAGTTCTTTTTTATCCATCAGATCAACTCCTTTTCCTGCAAATATTGCTGCAACTTTTCACGAAGTCTGGCTAAACGCATAGATGCTGTTTTTTCTGTGATTCCATAGTCTTTTGCAATTTCTTTCACTGGCTGTAAAAACCAGTACCTGCGTAAAAATAAAATTCTTTTTTTCTCCGGAAGTTCGGAAAGGAATGTATTAATTGCTGTCCGCAACTCCTCAAATTCTACGCTGTCAGATGCTTCCGTTCCATCACTCACACATTCTGCCAGCTCATCGAGAGACGTTTCATACGCACTGTTCCGCTTTTTGGCATGATTAAATTCGTATTTTTTCAGGGAAAGATTTTTTATAATTCGACATATGTACGCCTTAAATGGGTTCGGTTCTTTCGGAGGAATCTTATTCCAGAGTGTAAGATAGGTGTCATTCACACATTCCTCACTGTCCCTCGTATCATTTAAAATATTGATGGAAATCGAATGACACAGTCTCCCATACTTTTCATCAGTCTGTTCAATAGCATTTTCCGAACGCTTAAAATATAAAGCGATAATCTCTTTATCTGTCATCATTTTCACTCCTTTACTTCTCAAGATTTACCAGATAAACTTCTTTTTCATTTGTAAATAACAACGCATTTTCCTTTTGTGAAAAATACACCTGTAGCGTATACCTTATGTCTTCCGGTGGATTTAATTTCACTGCTGTTTTTCTTTTTATATTGCAAAGATAGGCAGGTATCAAATTGATACTTCCTATACTAACAAATACGATGTAAAAACAAAATACCACAAAAAATTTTGATTTGTGAGGCTGTGGAACAGACGAACCCTCATCTCCTATAATATATAAAAATGCTTCGTTTCCCTGCGTCCAAGCTGTTCATCCGCAACTTGAACTTGCTCAAAGGCGCATTTTTATATATTACAGGAGATGAGGGTTCTGTGTATTCCAATCCCACAAATCAGTTGAGAAAATTTGAAGATGGGGACAAAAGAAAGTTGGAATTCTGATTTTGCATGAGTAGTTTTTCTCTTGGGGTGCGTCTGTTTGTCTGTTATCAGAGTTCCACTCCACTTTTTCCTGTTTTCAATATCCGTTCAATAAGATCAACAATATATGCCGCTGCCTCTACTGGAGCAATACCATGCCGGTTGATATTAGAAACTACGGTATATTCCGATTCTAACATATCTGACCTTGCATTATTGTCAATCCTATGATATTTAATTCTCTGACATAGCTGTCTTTCCTGTCCTCTCCCTCAAATTTTTTAACTTATTTGTAGAATTCAAGATAGACAGCCGCTATAGATACTACTCTATCGGATTGCTCAAAAAATATGAAAAAGAACCCCTAAAAAATTTATTGAATTTTGTGACTTTG
>NZ_ACEP01000063.1 GCF_000173975.1 Anaerobutyricum hallii DSM 3353 | reverse complement strand
CAGGTAGCAGACGCAATTCATCTCCCACCTTAGAGGTCGGAGTCTTCTTGCTGTAAGAGGATAAAAAAAACTTCTGCTCAATTCCAGATTATGTAAATCATGTTGGAAATAACTTCCTCTTTGCATAAAAGTTATACATAGCAAAAAATGATTGAGATTTAAATTTTATTCTTCTAATTCCTCTATCTTATCTATCGCTTCCCGAATCAGATCCCCTGCATAACCCTTTCTTGCAAAATGTGCATAAACTTTCTGTCTGGCTGGGAAATCAAGTTCTGGGAACTTTCTCATATACTTTCGAGCCTGCTCTAGTATATCTTCCATCTGCTGGCTGCCTTCTTCTTCAAAGACTGTTTCTAATACCTCTGCAGGAATGCCCTTTTTCTGCAGTTCCATCTTAATCTGCAAGAAACTCTTACGCCCCTTCTTAAAGTAAAGATAATCTCTGGCGTACTGGGTATCATCCACATAACCACAAGACTTCATATAGCTAATTGCCTCTTCAAGAGACTGCGTATCCGTAAGGGACTGTAACAGTTTCTCTCTAAGTTCCTGTTCTGTCTTATCTCTTTTTGCTAAAATAGCGATTGCCCTGTGCTTTGCTCTTGGCAAAGCGTATTCAAGACGAATCCTCTCGAATTTGTCTTGCTCTAACTCACTTCCGTCTTCTAACCGAAGCTTTTTTATCTCTCCGGGATAGAGGTAGATTCCCTCTCTTACTCCCGGATTCACGTAAACTTTCTTCTTACCTGTATCTGTCAGTGTAATCTTATACTGCATGTCTTACTCTTCCGTCGTAATGCTGTTAAACTGACCGTTTTGATTATCTCCTGCTTTAGGCTGGCCTTCTTCCTGTGATGCAGACTCTACAACTGTATCCGTAGGAAGGTTATAGTATTCCCTTACCTGAACTTCCACTTCTGCCATAATCTCTGGGTGCTCTCTTAAGAAAGTCTTGGCATTCTCTCTTCCCTGACCAATCTTCTCACCCTTATAGGCATACCAGGCTCCACTCTTCTGAACTGCATCCACCTTAACTGCTAAGTCAATCAGATCTCCTTCTCTGGAAATTCCCTGACCAAACATGATATCAAATTCTGCTTCTTTGAATGGAGGAGCTACCTTATTCTTTACAACTTTCACCTTGGTATGATTACCAATAATCTCGCCACCCTGCTTGATAGCTTCTACTCTTCGCACATCCATACGAACAGAAGAATAGAACTTAAGTGCTCGTCCACCAGTAGTAACTTCCGGATTACCGAACATAATACCAACCTTCTCACGAAGCTGGTTGATAAATACAACGGCACAATTAGAACGGTTGATTACACCTGTAAGCTTTCTCATCGCTTTAGACATAAGACGGGCATGCAGACCAACCTGCTGGTCATCCATATCTCCCTCAATCTCTGCCTTAGGAACTAATGCCGCTACAGAGTCAACAATTACAATATCGAGCGCGCCGGAACGAATCATCGTCTCTGCAATCTCTAATGCCTGCTCTCCATTATCTGGCTGAGATATGTAAAGGTTATCAATGTCTACGCCAATCTTCTTCGCATACTGAGGGTCAAGCGCGTGCTCGGCATCAATGAAACCTGCGATACCATTCCTTTTCTGTGCCTCCGCAATCATATGAAGGGCTACTGTTGTCTTACCACTGGATTCTGGTCCATAAATTTCGATGATTCGTCCTCTTGGAACACCACCAACACCTAATGCCACATCAAGGCTGATAGAACCCGTAGGAATCGCCTCAATATCTATATTTGCACCAGAATCTCCAAGCTTCATGATAGAGCCCTTACCATAATTCTTCTCAATCGCTGCAACCGCATTATTCAGTGCGGCAAGCTTGCCCTCTCTATCATCTCCAAGATATTCTACTCTGCCTGCATTCACATTATCTTTCTTACTTGCTGCCATGCTATTCTAATCCTTTCTAATTATAAAATCTATAAAACTGATAAAAAATTCTTTCTTGTATCGTTAGTATAGCACATTTGTTCTATAAAAACAAGCGTTCGCAAAAATTTGTTCGTATTTTTATCGATTATCTACTTTTTCCGGATACAAATCATGGTGCACAAGACGTTCTGTCGCTACCTGTTCCCACATCGTTCCCGGCTTTCCGTAATTCGTATATGGGTCGATAGAAATTCCTCCTCGCGGAGTAAACTTGCCCCATACTTCGATGTATTTTGGATCCATAAGCTTAATCAAATCCTTCATAATAATATTTACACAGTCTTCATGGAAATCTCCATGATTTCTAAAACTGAATAAATACAGTTTTAAAGACTTACTCTCTACCATTTTTACATCTGGTACATAAGAAATATAAATTGTCGCAAAATCCGGCTGCCCTGTCATTGGACAAAGGCTCGTAAATTCCGGGCAGTTAAACTTTACAAAATAATCATGATCCTGATGCTTATTAATAAAAGTTTCTAACATTTCCGGCGCATAATCCTGCGGATATTTCGTTTTCTGATTTCCAAGGAGTGTTACTCCCTGTAATTCTTCTTTTTCTCTGCTCATATTTTATTCACCATTCTTTTAGGCCTGTTCGAAACACGCTCTAATATACCTTATCATCAATAAAGGACATTGTTTTCCTTTTTATAGTTATTATATCATATTCCAATTATACTATAGTACTTTTATAAAACATCACAGACAATCCAGCACAGTTTTATAAATCGCTATAGATTTTATTATCAAGAAGTATTAAGAGTTACAGGAACTTACCCTGCACACCAAAGTCATCACAATACTGGAACGTCGTATATACATTCTCCTTTGGTACTTTTAAATCTTCTTCCATAATCGTAAAGATTGCCTCATTAAATTTCTCGCAGTCTGCTCTTGTCACACCTGTTTTAAATACAACATTTACATAAGCACCATATTCTAAAAATTCTCCACCTTTATAAATGTGTTCATCAGAAGAGATGGATACCATAAGCCCGGCTGCTGTCTTTCCCGGTACACTTGTGATAGCCTCTCCTAATTTTTCTGTAAGAATTCTCTCCTGTTTTCTTGATGCCTGTTTTGCTAACTTTACTTCAATATATGGCATTGTATTATCCCCCTTTTTTTCTCCGTATTTTCGTTATGAGTTCTTTTGATTTATTTTGATGTAGAATTTAAATATCTATGGATATCCCACATCAAGTCAACATTGTCATTAATGTAATGCTGGTCTCTCATTCTTATAAGTTGTAAAATGATAGATAAGATCAAAGCAATATCTTTCCTCACCTTTTTCTACCATACTCCAATGTTCTTCCTTATCAAGATTTGGCATCCATGTATCTGCTTCATAAGCATAATCAAGACGAGTAATATATGCTGTATCACAGTATGGAAGCAGCATACGGTAAATACTTTCTCCACCTGTCACAAAAATACTGTCTGTATCATACTTTGAAAGTTCTTCCCACAATTCTTCTTCACTGTGCACAACGATTGCACCTTTTCCATTATAATCTTTTTCATGAGTAAGTACAATATTTACTCTATTTGGAAGTGGCTTGCCACCCGGAAAACTTTCTAAGGTCTTTCTTCCCATAACAATCACATTACCTGTTGTTATGGCACTAAAGTTCTTCATATCTTCTGAAATGCGTACTAAAAGCTCTCCATCTTTTCCAATGGCCCAATTTTTATCTGCTGCTGCGATAAGCTTCATCTTTCTTCCTCCATTTTTATTTAATCTGCTCTATATCATCAAAGAAATACTGTCAGAACATTCACATTTAATAATCTGCTTTTTAAATCGCAATCGGAATGTTTTTAATCTGTGGTCCTGCCTCATAATCTTCAATCGTAAAATCATCTACTGTAAACTTGTAAAAATCTTTTACTTCTGGATTCAAAGTGACCTTCGGAGCTGGATAGACTGGTCTTTGTATCAGTTCTTTTACGATTGGAATGTGACGGTCATATATATGTGCATCTGCGATGACATGTACAAGCTCCCCTGGCTCAAAGCCACTTACCTGTGCAAACATCATGAGCAATGCCGCATACTGTACCACGTTCCAGTTATTTGCTGCTAAAATATCCTGAGAACGCTGATTTAAAATCGCATTCAGGCGGTTACCTGTCACATTAAATGTCATGCTGTATGCACATGGATACAGATTCATTTCGTGAAGATCCTCATGCACATAAATATTTGTCATAATTCTGCGGCTGAATGGATTCTCTTTTAAATCAAATAAAACTCTGTCAACCTGATCCATCTCTCCCTCTTTATATTTATGCTTCTTTCCAAGCTGATAACCATATGCCTTTCCAATAGAGCCATCTTCATCCGCCCATTCGTCCCAGATATGACTGCTTAGATCATGTACATTATTGGACTTTTTCTGCCATATCCACAAAATCTCATCAATAGCGGAACGGATATATGTTTTTCGAAGTGTGATTGCCGGGAATTCTTTAGAAAGGTCATAGCGATTCACTACACCAAACTTTTTAATTGTATACGCATAAGTTCCATCCGGCCATTTTGGTCTTACCTTTTCCCCTTCTGTACTGTATCCATTTTCGATAATATCACTGCACATATCGATAAATAACTTATCTGCATAGCTCATATTACTATTCTCCTTTCTTAATTCCTATACTTTTTATCTTTTTACTTTTTCTAGATTGTGTTTAAAAAATCATTCAGGCAGCCTGCACTTTATCACTGATATTTTATGTTATTTAACTGAAAGTCCTCATGGCAGGCAGTACACTTTATATTTTTTGCCTCTGTTTTCTTGCAACAATAAGATAATAATTGATTTTCTTTTTAAAAAGTATTAGAATAAAATATAACAATCATACCAATACTTTCATTCGGAAGATTCTTCATGGGTATGCCTGAGGAATCACAGCCGATTGACTACAGAAAGGACGTAATCATGAAAAAACATCGTATTATTTCCATTGCATTGTCTGTGATAGGCTTTGCAGCAACTTTAGCTCTGGTACTTTATCTTTTAAAAGACCGCATCAAGGGCTGTTCTTTCTGCGGAGACGATGCTCCCGATGAGGCAGAAGAAGATATCTTCGATTCTGACCTTGACGATTTAGAAGACTTCGTTCCAGTAGAAAAAGAAGAAGCGAAACCTTCCTCTCAGACAAAGGTTCGTCGTGGATATATTCCACTGAAGTTCCACTCACATGACGAAGCAGAGGAAGCATAGAGAACTCTTTATCATATGTATTATATCAGATTTGAAAGGCTGCAGGTTATCTTGCAGCCTTTAACATTTCCTCTAATTCTTCTACACTAAAGTTATAATGGGAATTACAGAAATGACAGTTTACCTCAATTGGTTTTCCTTCTTCGATCATATCCGCCAGTTCTTTTTTGCCGACACTGATTACCGCTCTTGAAACTCTCTCTTTCGAACAGTTACAGTAGAATTCTGTAGGAATCTTATCTTCAATCGTCATGTCCATTCCTTCAAATAATTCTGCCATCATATCTTCCGGTGTCTCTCCTCGGTCAAGATGAGAAGTTACTGAAGTAAAATCTTTTAATCTCTCTTCTAATGCAGTAATTACTTCATCACTTGCAAAAGGCATCATCTGAATCATAAATCCACCTGCCTGCCTTACAGTATTCTCCTTATTCATAAGAACACCTAATGCTACGGAAGTAGGAATCTGTTCAGAAGAAGCAAAGTAATAGGTTAAATCCTCTGCAATTTCTCCTGTTATCAGGTTCGTCTGACCAGAATATGGCTCTTTTAAACCTAAATCTTTAATTACAGTAAGAACACCATTTCCGATTGCTCCACCTACATCAAGCTTGCCCTGTGCATTCGGTGGCAGCATAACGTCTTTATTGTAAACATATCCTTTTACTCTTGCCTTTGCATCAGAAGTTACAACAAGTCCTCCCATAGGACCGTCTCCTTTAATCTGTACGGTAACAATATCACTGTCATTCTTACACATACTTCCCATCATCGCTGTTCCGGTCATCAATCTTCCAAGTGCAGCCGTTGCGATAGGGCTTGTATTGTGAATCCGTCTTGCTTTTTCTACTAAGTCTTTTGTATTAGCAGCAAAAAAACGTACCTGTTTATCTGCTGCCATTCCTCTTATAATATAATCACTCATTCCGTTTCCTCCTGTTTCTCTTTTCCATTTTCCTGTGCAACCACTACGATACGCCCACTGTCTGTCCGTGGTTCCTGATTGCTGTATTCATCAAATGCCTGTAAAAATACAAGGCCGCTTTCTTCTAACATCTGCTTTATTTCTTGTAAAGAATATCCTCTCTGGATATGTTCTTCCTGAAACTTCCGATAACAATCTCCGTCTTCCTGCACAAACACTTTCAAATCAATATCGTTTAACTGACTTTCCTCATCGTACTCATTAAACCAGATAAAGCTTACGTCTTCCCGATCTTCTGCAATGACTGTCTCCCCAATCATATCACGATATTTATAATCCGTATTGAAATCAAATATAAAGAGTCCTTTTGGGTCAAGATAATTATTTACCAGACGGAAAACTTCTGTCAGATCTTCTTTTTCTGTAATGTAGTTTACACTGTCGCACACGGATACAACCGCCTTCACCGTACCATACAGCTCAAATTCTCTCATATCCTGTAAAAGATACAAAAACTCCGGGGAAGTTTTCTCTCTGGCTATTTGAAGCATATCTACCGAATTATCTACACCAATCATGTCGAATCCAGCATTTCCAAGAAGTGACATCAACTTTCCGGTTCCACAACCAAGCTCTAATACAAGTCCATCTGTTATTTTATTTTTCTTTAAAATTGCCAAAATGAAATCTGCCCATTCTTCATAGGGCACGTTATCCATGAGTTCATCATAAACTCTCGCAAAATTTTCGTAGCTTCCCATTTATCTTTCCTCGTTTTCTATAAGAAATCCGCAGCAAATATACCGTAAAATTCCCCCATTGTATTCTAACATTTTATAATAATGGTGCAAAAATTCGCAGTATTCCCTGTAGGAGCAGGAAAAACATATTTTTCTTACACATCTCCGGCATAATACGATTACAATCTTCTAATGTATCTAATATATCTTTCTTTATATCCATAACAGTATCATTATTATATAAGAAAAGTCCATTTTCAAAATGCAGATACAAACTGCGGTAATCAAGATTAATCGTTCCTACTGTAGCAATCTTATCATCGCATACCGCACACTTTGCATGAACAAATCCTGGCCGGTACTGGAATATCTGTACACCGCCCTCTACAAGCTGTGGATAATAAGACTGCGTTACCAGAAATATCATCTTTTTGTCCGGAATTCCCGGTGTGATAATCCGAACATCAACCCCTCTTTTTGCTGCAAGGATTAACGCGGTAACCACTTCATTATCAATAATCAGATACGGCGTAAAGAAATATATATACTTCTGTGCACTGTTGATTAAGTTGATATATACACTTTCTCCAACAAACTCCGAATCTAATGGATGGTCTGAATAGGGAAGAACGATTCCTCTTTCTTCTTTAGCAAGCGGCCTCACATCTTCCAAACAAAATTTCTCATAATCCAGTTTATCTTTTTCTAATGCAAAGGCATTCCACATCTGCAAAAACATCTGAGTCATGCTGTAAACCGCTTTACCCGTTATCCGCACACCATTGTCTTTCCAGTATCCAAAACGCTGCTTTTCATTAATATATTCATCTGCAAAATTAATTCCGCCGGTAAACGCAACATCCCCATCAATAACAAGAATCTTACGATGGTCTCTGTTATTAAATACCGTAGAGAAAATAGGAATATAACGGTTAAATACAATACATTTGATTCCTTTTTTGCGAAGGAAATCCGCATAATGTGACGGTAAGTTAAAGATACAGCCAACATCATCGTACATAACTCTGACATCTACTCCCTCTTTAACCTTTTCTTCCAAAATATCCAGAATGGTATTCCACATGATACCCTCTTCTATAATGAAATATTCCAGATAAATGTATTCCTTCGCCTTTCTCAATTCTTCAGCCATTACTTTAAAGCAGTCTTCACCTGATGGATAATAATCCACCTTTGAGTCTTTGTAAGCGGGAAATCCTGACTGGTGCTCCAGATAGTAAATCTGCGAAGCCGTACTGCCGTCCTTTTCTTTCAACTCCTGCTCTATCTCCGGGTCAGCCTTTAAATGTCTTGCACTTTCTTCAATCATTGGCTCTAACTTCCTACGAAGATAGGATATCGGCTGCTTTCCTCCAATCGTCAGATACAAAAGTCCTCCAAAAAGTGGAAACAGCAAAATAACAACAATCCAGCCCAGCTTAACAGACGGGTTGTCACTTCGATTCATAATGTATATCACTACTAAAATACTCAGTATTTTAAATGCCGCAGTAATATACTGACTGTAGGAAGTCACTTTTAGAAACATTCCGACAAACCACATAATTTGTAAAAAGATAAGAAAAGTTACGATAACAATACGCTGTGATAAAAATTTTAAAAACTTACGCATTCTCTCCACTTCTTTCCTGTAAATTCACGGGAATAAACTTTTTCAGAGAAAAAGAATATAAATAACTCTCGCTAACCCTCTTTCCTAAAATCTGTTCAAGGGCTGCTTTATAATATAACATCTGATTCCCATATCGGTCAAGAAGCAGACTCTCCTCCCCTTCTTTTATCCGGTCCGTCTTATAATCAATGAGCCACAAACTCTCTTCTGCCTCTCCGCATATATCAATAATTCCCTGTACAACAACAGTATCTTCTGCCTGCGTATCTGCATTCATTAATGAAACGGGAAGCCCGACTGTAAATGGCAGTTCCTTTCTCAAATTTCCCTGTCTGTCCATTTGAGATAATTTTTCTCCTATTTCAGAGAAAAGAAACGCTTCTATCGCCCTGTATAACCACTTTGCAGAAATCTTTTCTGATTCAGGATATGTGCCTTTCAATGCATCTATCCATTCAAAAAGCTGCTTTTTCGTCTGAATCTGTCCAAAAGGAAGTAATTCCATAATCTTATGGATAATCGTTCCTCTGGCAGTTGCTGCAATCTCAGACTTTTCTTCTTTTAAAAATTCCGGCATCTTAACTTCTTCCTCAAAGTTATTTTGTTCTGGCAGCATAATGGATGATTCTTCTTCTGGCAATGTGGTCTGAGAAAGTGTCTTTAACTCAGAAACAGAATACTTTCTTTTCCACTTTGTTGCGTCACGATTTGGATATTCATAAGAAAATGATTGTTCCACCATAGATACATCTGCTGGAATCACAACCGTGTCCATAAAAATCTGATAAGAAAATTCTTCTTTCTGTTTCCTTTCCTTCTCAAAAAATGGAAGGATTTCTTCCCAGTTAACCAGTCTTGCCTTAAGCCAGCTGGCAGTTACTCCCTCAGAGTGCGCCTGTTTCTGCGTCTCCTGATTTTTCAAAAAACCTTCCCTCTCTTCTGACTTTTCCGACTGTGTACTCCGAAATTGATCTGCCAGTATAGGAAGAAGCCAGTCCATAGCGCTTGTCGCTCTCCACTTCTGTGTATTTATTTGGAGCCTAAGTCCTGCTTCTAAGTCCTGTGCCTTTATTATTCCTGTAAGAATCAGCTTTCTCTTTGCCCTTGTCATCGCCACATATAAAATACGCATTTCTTCTTCTAAAGTATCTTTCCACACTTTTTCCTGAATCGCCCTTTTCATAAGCGACGGATGATGGAATCGCAATGTGATATTGACACATTCCATTCCAATTCCCAGTTCTGGATGACAGAGCATCGGTTTAGTCAAATCCATCCGGTTAAACTTTTTCGATAATCCACTGACGAATACTACTGGAAATTCCAGACCTTTACTCTTATGGATTGTCATAATTTTTACAACATTTTCATTCTCTGTTCCGCTTCCGGCCTCACCCAGCTCAATTTCGTAAGACTTGAGCTGCTCCATATATCGATTAAAGTAAAATAATCCTTTAAATACCGTTTTTTCGTAATCTTCTGCTTTCTTTAAGAGCATCAGAAGATTCTCTTTTCGTTTTGCCCCATCCGGCATTAACTGTACATCATAGTAAAAACCAGTTCTCTGATAAATATCCCATAACAGCACTCCCAATGGCTGCTCCTTTTTTTGCTCGCGGAAATATTGTAAATCTTTGTAAAAATGCTGAATTTTTGCTCGTAGTTCTTCCTCTGCTCCCTCCTGCAAATACAGGCACATAAGGTCATACAAAGTATATTGCTCTCTCATTGGCTCTCTTACGAGAATTCTAAGTTTAGTCAGTTCTTCCTCCGTAAAACCTCCAATAGAAGAAAGCATGACCGAAGCCATCGGGATATCCTGATACACATTATCTACCACAGAAAGATAATTCAGTATAATCGTAATCTCCCTTGTATGAAAATATCCTGTTTTGTTTTCACAGCTTACCGGTATTCCATTCTTCTCTAAAAACTCCGCCATTGGCTCCATTCTTCCGGCTCCTGAACGTAAAAGTATTACAATATCTCCGTAATGATATCCTTCTTCTATCAGTTCCTGTATTCTTTTTGTGATAAGAGCCGTCTCCGTCAGTACATCTTCCGGTGCTTCCTCTAAGGTCTGGACACTGTCTTTTACAAAGAATAGTAGTTCCGAAGTTTCTTTATCTTCCAGCATTGGGCCACCCTCACCAGCACGAAGAGCTGTCTCTTCATTGTAGTCTACACCACCAAAATCTCTTTCCATCAAACGGGAAAATACATAGTTTGTAAAACAAAGTACTCCCGGTGCACTTCGGAAATTATCTCGAAGTTCGATAGAAACTCCCTCTTCCTCATTATGATATTTTTCATTTCTTCTTAAAAACAAATCTGGTCTTGCCTGGCGGAACCGATAAATGCTCTGCTTTACATCTCCTACAGTGAATAATGTATTATTATCTTTTTCTGATAACATTTCTAAAATTGTTTCCTGCACAAGATTCGTGTCCTGATATTCATCTACAAAAATCATCTTATACTTTTTTGCTAATGTTTTTGCTGTTTCGGAAGGATAGGCCTGCCCTCCCTCATCATAATGATCTACCAGGAGTTCCAGTGCAAAATGTTCCAGGTCATCAAAATCATATACATTTTTTTCTTTTTTATATGCAAGATAAATCTCTTCAAAACGCTGTGCAAGCACAATATATTCTTCTAAAAGAGGATAAATACCTGCTGCCTCTCTTTGCAGTTCTTCTGCCGGAGCAGTAAATACTGTTTCTTTTTGCTTTTGCAGCAGTTCTTTTACCTCCTGGTGCCATTCTTTTACTATCTCATAATCTGCCCATTCCTTATCTTTCTTTGTCGCTCTTGGAAAGGCCGGTACAGGCCCACGAGATAATACCATATAATAAGCATCATAACTTTCTGTCTGTGAAAGTGCCTCCACATACTCTGATACATCCTGTAAAAGAACACCGTATTTTTCTGGAACTTCTTCCCCTGCTATATTCTTTAACAGCTTTGACAGCGCTTCTTTTTCCTGCAAAAGTTCCTTTTTCGCTTTTAAGAAAATAAGCATTACTGCTGGGGAATTGTCCCACTCTTTTGCCTCTGCAAGCTGCAATGCTTCCTGCTTTGTCTTTTCAAACCAGAAAGAAGCATTGGGGAAACTGCGAGAGAAGCGATATAAGTCTCCTACCAGTTCTTCTAAAACCTTATCACTTTTTCCTGGTGCATACGACTCTGCAAACTTCACAAAACTTTCCCTTCCAGAAGCATATGCCTCCTCTAACAATTGTTCTATTGCCTGTTGGCGGAGTAAGAACAACTCTCCTTCCTCCCCGATTCGAAAGGAAGGGTCAATAGAAAGTTCATTATAATGTGTACGAATTAAATGATTACAAAAGCTGTGTACTGTTGAAATATCTGCCTGTCTTATCTTTCGAATCTGCTTCCTTAAATAGTGATTCTCCGGATCTTTTGCCAGACGTTCTTCTAAATCCAAACTAATACGCTCTTTCATTTCTGCTGCCGCAGCGTTCGTAAATGTCATAACAAGAAACCGATCGGCCTCTACAGGATTTTTCTCATCCATAATAAGTTCCGCCATACGGCTTACAAGAACTCTTGTCTTACCCGCACCAGCTCCAGCAGATACCATGATATTTTTATCCCTTAAAAATATGGCCTGTTCCTGCTCTTTTGTGTAATTCATCTATTCTCCCTCCTCTCTGATTTTTTCTAAGACTTCCTCCACAGACATTCCCTGGAAACTCTGGTACTCATAACCTGGCAGCTTCGGATCAAATCCACAGACATCTGCGAAAGGACAGTAATCACAGGCTGTTCCTTTTTTATTTCTGTACGGTCTTGGATGAATCTCTCCTTTATAAATTCTCTCGCCTAATTCTGCCGCCTTTTTCCGGGCATAAGCTCCCATATAATGAAAGTCCTGCGTACTCATCACTGAAGAATTTTTATATGGTTCTCCAGACTTTTTCAGACGAATCGGCATAGATACAAAACCATCACTGCCCTCTTCTAACTTACTCAGTATATCCGCATCACTATTTGCCATGCCAGACAGTCGGAAATTTTTAAGAAGTTCGCTTTCTTCTGCATAATCTGCCTTTATAATTGGGTCTTGTAACTGATAATAGAAGATTCCGGCAGGAACAACAGGTTTATTATCGGGATTTTGTTCATTTTCTTTATAAATTTCTTCCGCTGCATTCATGTAAATGACAAGCTGCATCTCCAGTCCATAATAAAAGTCTTCCAATTCAAACTTTTTCATTCCAGACTTGTAGTCGATGACTTTCATAAGAATCTCATCATCATCCTCGCAGGTATCTACCCTGTCAATCACACCCTGCAAAAACATCTTTCTTCCATCTTCGAGCGGGACTTCCGCCTCTTTTAACTTTTTGTTTTTTCCAAAACTAAGCTCAAATCTATCTGGTTCGAACTGGCTGTTTTTCAAATGGACGCGCAGAACCTGAATTGTCCTTTTCATAATTCTCTCTACTGTTTTTATTTTGTACTGATTTCGAGAAGAACTCTGGAACACATCACTCAGATTCTCATCCATCGCTGTATGCAGCGCTTCTGAAATATATTGTTCCTGCACTTCATCCGGGATATTCTTCCAGCTATATTCCGACTCTTTTACCTTTCTGGAAAAACACTCCAATGCCTTATGAAAAAGATTACCAAGATCTATAGGACGAATCTTATATTCTTCTCTTTCTCTTAGTTCCAGACCATAAATACAAAAATATTGATATGGACAGGCTGCAAATCGCTCTAACCTTGTTACACTTCCTGAAAGTTCCTTTCCGTAAAGCTGCTCCAGCAATTCTTCTGAAAGTTCTGGTTCCTGATATGCATTTTCAATCCAATGTCCATATTTTTCCAGTTCTTTCCTTCCCTCACTCTGCTCTAACCAGTACTTTGCCAGCATAACAAAAGCCCTGTTCTTCCGTACTTTTTCGGGTTCTGTTTTTGCCTGAAGAAAACTTTCTATCAGAAATTCCCGACTGTCCTCCAGATTAAAGTAATATCTTCGCTCCTCTTCTGGATACTGTTTTCTCTTCAACTTTGGGAAAAGCTGGCTTATATTTTTCTGAAGAAGTGAAGGCCGCAATGCCGAACCGTCACTATCTGTCACAGAATAAGAAAAATATAATTCATCTGTTGGTTTGGCAAATGCCATGTACATATAAAATTCATCTTCCATCGACTGTTCTAGCAGGCTCTGTGATAAAGAAATACCACAATTTTTTAAAACTTCTTTTTCCTCATCACTGAGAAGTCCTCTGTCCTCTATATTCGGCGGTATCTTCCCATCGTTCATTCCTGTGATAAACAGCACCTTTACTTCATGCAGACGGGTACGCTTTAAATCACCTAGAACCACCTGATCCATTGTCAGTGGAACAACACCAAGACCCAGCGCATCAAGACCCGCATCCACAATTTCTGCAAGTTCCTTTACCGCCATCTTTTCCTCACCGAAAATCATTACAATTTTATCCATGAGCGACAGTAAGAGGTCATATAACTGCCTATACTCAGCAGCTTTTACAAAGTCACTGTTTTCCTCCGCTTTTTGCGCCTGATTTTTGAGCTTCTCCTCAAAAGAAAGCTTTACCATCGTATGATACAATACTTCTATTTTGTCTCTTACACTAGCCTCTTTATCTCGCATAACTGAACAGAAGTTTTCCGTTTCTTCCATGAATTTCTCCTGTAAAAGAAGAAGTGCTTTTATCGCTGCCTCGTCTTTATTCTTGAGTCTCCTGTAAAATGGCTTCTTCCACATGGAATATCCCCTAACACCTGCATACAACACATAATTTTCCAGATAATCAGCATCTTCATCTATAAGATTAGACATTCCAGACTTCAGATAACGGAACACACTCTCATAAGAATATTCCATCTGTGCAAGATGAAAGAGGGAGCGAACTGCCTCAACTCCTGAATGATAGGAGACTTTCTTTTTCGTATCCTCGAATACCGGAATATTTAAAATAGCTGCCTTTCGTTTAAATGCAGAGGCATAATCGGCCACATCTCCTGAAAGCACTGCAAAATCGCGATAGCGGTAACCTTTTTGTCTTACAAGCTGCTCTATTTTGTGCATAACATAGTCTGCCTCTCCATCTGGATTATGGCACACTGTCATATGGATTCGTTCTATCTTCTTTGAATAAATCTTCCGGCTATTTTGAAATAGATTTTTTTCTAAAAATGCAAGTTCTGGATTATTTATAAATCTTGGAGAAACTGGTGTGTCAAGCTTTACGACCTCTTCTACTTCCTGCATATTTTCCTGACAGAGCATTAGCAGCGCATCCCCTGTCTTCTTACTGGAAGTGAATAAATCCTCAGGCATTCCCCTTTGTCCGGGCACAAATTCTGGAATTGTTATTGTCACGTTAATCTGCCCCGCAACCTTTAATAATTCCTTTAAAAATGCCAGCTGAACCGGGGTAAATCCTGCAAATCCATCAAAATAAAATACTGCATTCGTAAGCATTGGAGCTTCTTTGGCAAATTCTCTGGCAACATCAAGTATCTGTTCTGTTACCATAAATCTTCCCTCTATCGCTTTATCAAAATGTTCATAAATTCTGCCAAGTTCCTTGCATTTGTTAGAAAGAGCTTTATTCTCTCCGAGTTTCTCAGAAACTTCCTCTACCTGCTCCCAGGTTACCCCATATCCGATAAACTCCATTAACATAGACTTTAACTCATCAATGAAGCCTGCCTTTTTCATACTTTTTTTAAAATAAAGAAAATTATTCTCACCTTCCGAAAGAATCTTTCGAAGCATCATGGATACTCCTAAATCTTCAAGGATTTCTCCCGGCTGATATCCACATTCGTCAAAAATACGATAGGCAAGCCGATGAAAACTCAGTACATCTATGTTAAAAAAGCCATGTCTTGGATGTTTCTTTACCATTTTTCTCTGCATCTCAAGACTGAACTGCTCTGGTACGATTACATAATATTTCTGCTGCGGATTCTCCATGGAAAGGCGGATTACTTCCTGCACCAGATATTCCGTTTTTCCCTGTCCGCTTCTTCCTGTAATTAATCTTAGTGCCATGAATCCTCCTCTGCTCCTATTCTATAATTGCTATTCGTCCGCTTTGTCATTCCAGTGTGCAAGTTCTTCCCTTAATGTAGACAACAATTCACTTTCCGGCAGTTTGCGAACAACCTGTCCTTTCTTTATCAAAAGGCCCTCACCTTTTCCTCCTGCGATCCCGATATCTGCCTCTTTGGCTTCTCCCGGTCCATTTACCACACAGCCCATTACGGCAACCTTGATATCTAAATCATCAAATTCTGTAACCATTTTTTCTACTTCATTAGCAAGACCGATCAAATCAATATTAGTTCTTCCACAGGTAGGACAGGATACAACTTCTATTCCACCCTTACGAAGCCCTAACGTCTTTAAAATCTGCTTTGCAGAAGCAATCTCATTCACAGGATTTCCTGTAAGAGAAACGCGGATTGTATCACCAATTCCCTGATTTAAAATAATACCAAGACCAATTGCAGATTTGATATTCCCACGGAATAATGTACCTGCTTCGGTAATTCCTACATGAAGCGGATACGGACATTTCGGTGCTAATAATTCATGTGCCTTTGCACACATTAAAACATCAGAGGACTTAATGCTGACAACGAGATTATCATATCCCATGTCTTCTATCATTTTTACTTTATCCAATGCACTCTCCACTAATCCTTCTGCGGTTACTTTTCCATACTTTTCTACAATATTTTTTTCTAAAGAACCGCTATTTACTCCGACACGGATAGGCACATTATATTCCTTTGCCTTATCAACTACCGCTTTTACTCTTTCTGCCGAACCAATATTACCCGGATTAATTCTTATCTTATCTGCTCCATTCTCAATGGCAGCAATCGCCATACGATAATCAAAATGTATATCTGCCACGATTGGGATGTGAATCCGCTTTTTAATCTCGCCAAGTGCCTTCGCCGCCTCTAAAGTAGGTACTGTAGAACGGATAATATCACAGCCTGCCGCTTCTAACTCCAAAATCTGTGCCACTGTTGCTTCCACATCTTCTGTCTTTGTGTTTGTCATAGACTGAATTAAAATCGGATTGCCGCCTCCAATTACACGATTGCCAATTCTTACTTCCTTTGTATGTTCTCTGTACATTATATATACTCCTCTTCTCATTTCTCACTATTGCCAGAAAAGAGCCTGATGCATCTCTTCAAACTGTGAGAATTTTCTTTTAAATAAAAGTATAATTCTCTTTGTCAAAACATAGCCGCAACAGCCTCTTTTCCTCACTTATACTTTCTCTTTCCTGCGGAATAAACCAAATAAATCAGCCAGGATAGCGCAAGATAAGTTTATCTGTGTGTTTATTTACATCCTATAGTTATTCAAAGATATAAACATTTTTAAATAATTTTTAGTTTTACTTATATGAAAAAGATATTTTTAATATCATTTGCCATAACAATAACCATCAATGCCATCAAAAGGACAAGGCCTGCAAAATGAACCATTCCTTCTTTTTCCGGCGATACCTTTTTTCTGCGAATCATCTCAAGAATAATAAATACGAGACGTCCTCCATCTAATGCCGGAAGTGGCAAAAGATTCATAACTCCCAAGTTAGCACTCAGCATAATCGCAAAGTTAAGAAGGCTCAGCACAACAGTCTTAATACCATACACAATAGACTGCTCATATGTGTTTCCAATCATATTCACGATTCCAACTGGGCCGGAGAGATCATTCAGTTTAAATCGTCCTGTTATCAAATATTTAAGACTTAGGAACGTGGATTTAATCTGATACCTTACCTCTAAAATACTATATTTTAGCGTACCGATAATTCCTTCCTTTGTATCTTCCGTCATAGAAATACCAAAAGCATAGGTTCCAGCCTCTGTTTTCTTTCTTGTAACTGTAACAGTCTTTTGCTTTCCGTCCCTCTCATACGTCACCTCTACATCCGCTTTATCTTTGTGTAGATAATTAAAAAGAGAAATCTCCCGAAAATTATAAATTCGGGAACCGTCTAACTTTACAATACGGTCTCCTTCATGAAGTCCCGCCTCATACGCTCCACTATCTGCTGAAATTTCTCCAGCTACTGCCGGATCTGCCCCGCTAAACCCAATAACAAATAAGGCAAGCACAAATGCCAGAATAAAATTGAAAAATGGGCCTGCAAATATAACAGAAAAACGAGCCAGTGCAGACTGACTGCCAAACGCTCTCGGATCTTTACAGTCATCATCCTCTCCAAGCATTACACAACATCCTCCAAATGGCAGACACTTTATCGAATACTTCGTCTCTCCAATCTGCTTTCCAAAAATAGTCGGTCCAATTCCTATCGCAAATTCCTCAACACAAATACCATTTTTCTTTGCAAAAAGAAAATGTCCCAGTTCATGAAAAATAACAATAACACTAAATAAAACAATTGCAAGAATGATTTTCAGCATGAATTTTCCTTTCTTTTACTGAAGTATAGAATAAACCCACTGCTCTGTTGCAAGAATTTCTTCTAAATCAGGATGAGCAGATACTTTATGGGCATCCATACACTTTTCAATGGAACGGACAATGTCCGTATACTTTATCTCACCTTTTAAAAACTTTGCAACTGCCCTCTCATTTGCTGCATTAAAGACTGTCGGCATCGTTCCTCCGGTCTTTCCAGCTTCAATTGCAAGAGATAAGCCTCTAAATACTTTGTAATCTGGTTTTTCAAATGTAATCTGTGACAGCTTTGAAAAATCCAGTCTTTCTCCAGAAAGGCTCCTTCTTTCCGGATAAAATAACGCATACTCAATCGGCACCCGCATATCCGGTGTACCAAGCTGTGCGATAATCGCACCATCAACATACTGTACCATCGAATGAATAATACTCTGTGGCTGGATAACAACTTCTATCTGTGAGTAATCCACCCCGAACAGCCACTTCGCTTCCATTACTTCAAGTCCTTTATTCACCATCGTTGATGAATCAATCGTAATCTTTGGCCCCATAGACCAGTTTGGATGATTCAGTGCATCCTCCAAAGTAACTGTTTCCAAAAACTCTGCACTTTTTCCACGGAAAGGCCCGCCAGATGCCGTAAGAAGAATCTTATCAAGTGCTGCCTTCGGCTCTCCCTGAAGGGACTGGAATATCGCAGAATGCTCACTGTCTACCGGAAGAATAGAAACGCCGTACTCTTTCGCCATCGGAATAATCAGATGACCGGCTGTTACAAGTGTCTCCTTATTAGCTAAAGCAATATCCTTGCCCTTTTTAATCGCTTCCATTGTCGGTAAGATTCCCATCATACCGACAACTGCAGTTACAACAACATCCGCGCTGTCTGCTCCTGCCACTTCAATAAGACCTTCCATACCACAGACAACTTCTACCTGTTCCCCTGCAAGTTCTTCTTTAAGTTCCTGTGCCTTTTTCTCATCAGAAAGGCTTACAAGCTTTGGATGAAACTCTTTAATCTGTTCTTTTAAACGCTCTTTATTAGTTCCCGCAGCTAATGCTACTACCTGCAATTCATCAGAGTGTTCTCTGACAACATCTAATGTTTGCGTACCAATAGATCCTGTAGAACCTAATATTGCTATCTTTTTCATTTTAATCCCACCACCATTACTAACATATAATAAATAATCGGTGCCGTAAATATGATACTGTCAAAACGGTCAAGGATTCCTCCATGTCCTGGTATCAGATGACTGTAATCCTTAATATCATAATTTCTCTTTATCGCAGAAGCACCTAAATCTCCGATAATACTGATAAGACCTCCAACAGCACAAACTATACCAAATACAACAATTAGATTGTAATTAACTGAAAGGAACTGTTTCGCAAATAATCCATAAAGGCATCCTAACAATCCTGCCCCAATTACTCCTCCAATAGCTCCCTCAACTGTCTTCTTCGGACTTAATATCGGAGACATCTTATGTTTGCCAATTAATCGTCCCGTACAGTATGCTAATGTATCATTACCCCACGCACTCAAAAATACGAGAACAACCATATATGCTCCATCAGAAAGCATACGAATCCGATAAATACAAGAAAGCATCACTGTAACATAAAATAATGCAAAATAAGAGATTGCTATACTAGAAATCTCATACTTTGGAAAAGTAAAAACGTACACTGCAATAAGCAAAATCAATACTAATAATGCCAGTGGCATTACATACTGTTCCAATCCAAGAAGTAATAATAAATAATACAATACACTTCCCGTATATACAATGACTCCAAGTGCAGACTTCTCCATCTGAATTACTCTCAATAGCTCAAATACACCAATCAGGGAAATAGCTCCCACTACAAAGAATGTCAAAAATCCACCATAATACAGTGTAACAAAAGCAATAAGTACCAGAATAATTCCGCTAATTAATCTCTGCTTAAACATCGCTGTCCTCCCTATCAGACTCCACCAAAACGGCGGTCTCTAGTATTATAGTACTCCACTGCCCGTATTAATTCTTCTTTATCAAAATCTGGCCAAAGTACATCTGTAAAATAAAATTCTGCATAAGCAAGCTGCCAAAGCATCCAGTTAGAAAGTCTCTGTTCCCCACTGGTTCGAATCATCAAATCCGGATCTGGCAAATCCTTTGTATCAAGGTAAGATGCAAATTTCTCCTCAGTGATCTCCTCCGGATCAAATGCTCCATCTTTACAATCCTGTGCCATATGATGCATCGCTCTTACCATCTCATCACGACTTCCGTAATTGAGCGCAATCGTAAAATTAAGACCTGTATTCGCTGCAGACACTTCCTCTAATTCATCGATCGCGGCTCTGATATCATCATCCAGACGGCTCTTTTCACCAATAACACGGACACGCATATTATTCTTAGCTGTTCTTTCGATACAATCTTTTAAATACTTTCTTAAAAGCTTCATTAACGCCTTTACTTCTTTTTCTGGACGTTTCCAGTTCTCTGTTGAAAATGCGTATACAGTAAGGTACTTAATTCCAATATCCCACGCATCTTCACAAATCTGTTCTACTGTCTTCGCTCCCTGTGAATGTCCATAATTTCTCGGCATAAAACGCTTCTTCGCCCAGCGTCCATTCCCATCTAAAATAATCGCCACATGTTCAGGGATTGTAAGCAGCTTTCCATGTAATTCCTTTTCCACTTATCTGTAATCCTCCAAATATTTTTATGTACTCGCAGATTCTCTCCATTCTTAATTTTGTAAAAAGATTTTTATCAGCTGCGTTCAAATTCTAGAGCGTGTTTAAAAAATGCTTTCTGCAAGATGTGTGTTACAATTTGCGGGAGATTTTGCCTGAATGAGAGCGGCGTAGTGGGCTACGTCAACTGAATGAAGGCAAAATATACCGCAAATTGGGCGTGCAGATTGCTGGAATGATTTTTCAAACACGTTCTAAAACGTAACGGATAAAAAACCGTCCACAAAAGCAAATGCAAAAGGAATCTTATAAGTACATTTTCTACATAAGAAAAACCAGACAGCCAGTCACGCCGGCTGCCTGGTTGCTTTCCATGATATTATACTGTAAGAATCTCTTTAGATTTCTTATCAATCATTCCATCGATAGTCTTAATATATTTATCTGTAGCTTTCTGTACTTTATCCTGCTGATCCTTTAATTCATCCTCTGTAATCTCGCTATTCTTATTCGCTTTCTTCAGGGAATCGTTCGCATCTCTTCTGATGTTACGGATAGCAACCTTCGCTGCCTCTCCTTTCTTCTTAACATCTTTCACGAGTTCCTTTCTGCGTTCCTCTGTCAGCTCAGGGAATACAAGACGGATAACCTTACCATCATTAGTAGGATTAATTCCGATATCGGACTGCATAATTTCTTTCTCAATTGCCTTTAAAAGGGATGTCTCCCAAGGCTGAATTGTGATAATTCTTGGTTCTGGAACAGAAATATTACCAACCTGCTGTAATGGAGTAGGTGTTCCATAATAATCTACCTTAATCTTATCTAATACATGTGGGTTTGCTCTTCCCGCACGAATAGAATTGTACTCCCTCTCAAGACTCTCAATAGACTTCTGCATCTTGTCTTCAAACTTCTTTATCATAATATATGTCCTCCTGCATTATATTCATGCTCTGTAACTGTGTGATACTAATTTACAATAACCCTACTTAATTGTCAAGCTTTTTCCAATATCTGTATGAATTATTTGCAAAATAAATTTCTGGCTTCTTATACGGTAACGTAAGTTCCGTTAAAGTTGCCGCTCATCGTGTTTACAATACTATTCTCTTCTTCTAAACCAAAGATTACTAATGGCATCTTATTCTCAAGACACATAATTGTTGCAGTAAGATCAATAACACCTAACTTCTTGGAAAGAACTTCATCAAGAGAAATCTCATCATACTTTACTGCATCTGGATTAACCTTAGGATCACTGTCATAAACACCATCAATTGCCTTTGCTAAAAGAATGGCATCTGCCTCGATTTCAATCGCACGAAGAGCTGTTGCTGTATCTGTAGAGAAATATGGATGTCCTGTTCCTCCTGCAAAGAAAGTCACAACACCTTCTTCAAGATTCTTTACTGCATCATCTTTAGAGAAAAGCTCTGTAAATGCACCACAAGTAAATGGTGTATATATCTTTGTTTTCATTCCAACATGGCGGAACATATCAGAAACGTAGATACAGTTCATTACAGTTGCAAGCATACCAATCTGGTCAGCCTTCGTTCTTTCCATATTCTCGCTGGTTCTTCCTCTCCAGAAGTTACCACCGCCGATAACGATCGCAACCTGCATTCCATCATCAACAATCTTCTTTACCTGCTCTGCTACCTTTAATACAGTTGCTTCATCAAATCCTGTCTTTTTTTCTCCTGCTAATGCTTCTCCGCTTAACTTTAATAAAACACGGTTTAAACTTTTTAAATCTTTCATGTAAACCTCCAAATGTTTTTATCCCATGATAATCTTTCGGGTGCGAAAATCATAGCGAATTTCGGTCTTCTTAAACTTCTCATCTACATCAATAAATTTAAGCATAGTATCATCGTGTGCTAATACTGGATAATTCATCCCGGACAACACCGAAAAAAAGACATCTATAATCATATATCCATTTTTCCTCGAAACATTCGACAATAATACCTTCATTCTTCACACCCCTGATTCTCTGTCCTTCTGCAAGAAGGCAAAGTAATACTTAATATCATTATAGCTGATTTTATCTCTAATGTAAAGAAGTTCTGATTTGCGCAGCAAAGGAGACGCCTTCGAAGAAAGCTGTGCATTGGCAGTTGGAGGAAAGTCAGAATTCATCTTAGAGGATTTGGGGATTCTCCAGAATATTATGAATTTGTAAAAAATCATT
>NZ_ACEP01000064.1 GCF_000173975.1 Anaerobutyricum hallii DSM 3353 | reverse complement strand
ATAGAGTTGCGTCAAGCATTTTTTGAAGATTTTTTTGTTTTCTAAGAAAGTACTAGATATTGTATTTTTTCTGTATTTTTATCATTCACGCCACATATCTGGCTTATTAAATTGTTATTTTTTTATCAAAATAAATAACCCCCAGAAGATTTAAGTCTTCCAGGGTTATTCTATAATGGCATATATTTTTTATTTTTATCTTGAAAATTCACAGGACTTCGCAGTTACACTCTTAATCTTATGACCGCTGGAGTAACCACAGGCTCTTAACCCTAACTGCACTACCTGATTCCAGCTTTTGCCGGAAAGTTCAATAATCGTATCATCATCGAATTCAATCACACAGGCGTCTTTGACTTCACATTCCGGTCCACACGCAATCTTATACATGTTCTTTCGACTTAATGCACCGATTTCTTCCAGAATATTAATCATGCGGTATACTGTAGCTGTTCCGATTCCAGAATCCTTCATAGATGCTTTATAGTAAATTTCTTTGCAACTGGAGCAGTCTTCATTCAAAATCACATCTAAAAGCATCTTTCTCTGTCTGGTAATCCGACAGCCACGCTCTTTTAACTTTTGCAATATTATCTCTTTCTGCATCTGTGTTCTGTGAATTCCCACATCATTAATCGGAAGATTCTGATTAGCTTTTTGCAGCATATCCACACTTCTTTCTTTTATCTAATCTAATCGCAACTATTCGGAATAGTTATACTTAATCTCTGTTAGAAGGAGTGTCACAAGGGGCAGAGCAATGTCCCGCACAATGTGAGCAGCTTCCTCCGCATTGAATTGACTTTCCGCTTTTCTTATCTTTTACCATGCTTCGAATAATAAGGGAAACGATTAAAACAAGGATAAGTCCCACAATTATTGTTCCCATCTCATACACTTCCCTTCTATATAAAATATCAATTATCGTAAACTATTGATCATCTGTTCAGAATCACAAATCATAATTCTGAACAGATATATAATCTTTTTAATTATTTTGCCTTTGCTACGCTTTTTACATTAACATTTAATGTATTACTTTCTTTATAAGGTCTGAACAGAAGGTAGATAAATCCGATGATAAGTACAAATGCTACTACTGTACCAATTCCGAATGTACCTGCTGTGATTAATGTACCAACCTGATAAATGCAAAGACCTACTACATAAGCAAGTAAGCACTGGTATCCAATTGCAAAGAAGAACCATTTAATGTTGTTCATCTCTCTCTTGATAGCACCCATAGCTGCGAAACATGGCGCACAAAGTAAGTTGAACACTAAGAAAGAGTAAGCTGCTACTGCTGGTAAGCTGTTAGCAAGCTGTCCCCAGAATTCGCTACCATCTTCTGCAACTTCTGCAAATCCGAAGAGAATACCGAATGTACCTACTACGTTCTCTTTTGCGATTAATCCAGTAACGGCTGCTACTGCCATCTTCCAGTCTCCCCATCCAAGAGGTGCAAAGATTGGAGCGATTACATTACCGATAGTTGCTAAAATACTGTCATTTAACTGTTCTGCCTCAAGCATTCCAAAGTTTCCGTCAACCCATCCAAAGTTCATAAGGAACCATAAGATGATTGTAGATAAAAGAATGATTGTTCCTGCTTTTTTGATGAAAGACCATGCTCTTTCCCACATACTTCTTAATACGTTAGAAACAGTTGGCATATGATAAGCTGGAAGTTCCATAACGAACGGTGCAGGCTCTCCTGCAAACATTTTTGTTTTCTTTAAAATAATACCAGAGCAAATGATTGCTGCAATACCAACAAAATATGCGCTTGGTGCAACCCACCATGCTCCGTTGAAAAGCGCACCTGCGATTAATGCGATAATCGGAAGTTTTGCTCCACAAGGAATGAAAGTGGTTGTCATAATTGTCATTTTTCGATCGCGGTCATTCTCAATTGTTCTGGATGCCATAACACCAGGAACACCACATCCTGTACCAATTAACATTGGGATGAAAGATTTACCAGAAAGACCAAACTTACGGAAAATTCTATCCATAATGAATGCAACTCTGGCCATGTAACCACAAGACTCTAAGAATGCAAGGAAAATAAATAATACGAGCATCTGAGGTACGAAACCAAGTACAGCACCAACACCAGCAACAATACCATCAAGAATTAATCCAGATAACCAGTCTGCACATCCAACAGCATTTAAAGCACCTTCTACAATGCTAGGAACACTAGGGATGAAAAGAGACTTAATACCAAAGAGATGCCATCCGTCACCAAATACTCCATCATTTGCCCAGGTCGTTGCCCAGTCACCTACCGTAGATACGGATACATAATAAACAATGAACATAACAACCGCAAAAATTGGAAGTGCAAGCCAGCGGTTTGTTACGATACGGTCAATCTTATCAGATGTTGTAAGCTTCTTAGCTCCATTCTTCTTGCAGCTATCTGCTACTACGGAAGAAATGTATACATATCTTTCGTTAGTAATGATACTTTCTGTATCATCATCGAATGCATCTTCAAGAGCTTTAATCTCATTAGAAACATCTGGAACTGTATTTAACTGTTCTACAATCTTATCATCTCTTTCAAGAAGCTTGATTGCGAAGAAACGTTTCTGTTCTTCTGGAACCTGAGAACCCAACATTACCTTTACAGCATCAATTGCATCTTCTACCTTCTTATCAAAGCTATGTACAACTTCTGCAGACTTCTTAGACTGTGCTAATGCAACTGCCTTTTCTGCTGCCTTCTTGATTCCAGTACCTTTTAATGCGGAAATCTCAACAACTTCACACCCAAGGTCTTTACCAAGTTTTGCAATGTCAATCTTCTCTCCAGATTTCTCTAAGAGGTCCATCATGTTGATTGCCATGATTACTGGAATACCAAGTTCCATAATCTGTGTGGATAAGTAAAGGTTACGCTCGATGTTCGTACCATCTACAATGTTGATGATTGCATCTGGTCTTTCTCCAATGAGATAATTTCTTGCAACTACCTCCTCTAATGTATATGGAGAAAGGGAATAGATACCTGGTAAATCCATGATGACAACATCTTTATGTCCCTTTAACTTTCCTTCCTTTTTCTCTACAGTAACACCCGGCCAGTTACCAACAAACTGGTTAGAACCTGTCAGGGCATTAAATAATGTCGTTTTACCGCAGTTTGGGTTACCTGCTAACGCAATTTTTACTGACATTTTTTTCTCCTTTTCCTCAAATTTCAAACTTACTAATGTTTTAAAAAAACAACTAAAGTTTATTATTGCTTATCTTTAGATGTCATTACTAACATTAACGCGCAACTGCTAATATATATTAGCAAGTACTAACTAAAAGAGTAAAAAAAATTGATTATTCTACCTCAATCATCTCTGCATCTGCTCTTCTAAGAGACAACTCGTAACCTCTTACTGTTACCTCTACAGGATCACCAAGAGGAGCAACCTTTCTTACATAAACTTCAACACCTTTTGTGATTCCCATGTCCATAATACGACGTTTCACAGGACCGGCACCAGAAAGCTTCTTCACTGTTACTGTCTGACCAACAGCGACTTCTTTTAATGTTTTCATGTCTTTATTCTCCCTTTTTATTCATACTTATTCATCGGAACAAAAAACTTGCTTTAAACAAGGATTTTATTAGCCATATCTTTTCCAATAGCAACTCTGGAATCTTTGACATTCACAATGAGACTGCCATTGATTTCTGATATTACGGTCACCAGACCACCAACAACGAAGCCAAGGTTTTCAAGAAACTTTTTCGTTTCTGACTTTCCTCCTACCTTTTTAATGACGTTTGGTTCTCCTGCTTTCACCATAGACAGTGGCATATTATCATCTCCTTTTCTAAAGCAAATTTTCCGACAGTGTATCTGATAATCACCTAGTACATCTGTATGAATTTCTTTTCTACGAAAGTTAGTATACCCTAATTATAATTAGAAGTCAATGCATTTATTGAGAAATATTTTCAATAACTAACTCTTATTTCATATGCCTATCAATAACCCCCTACATTTTTGTTCAACTTTTATAAAAAGGCAATAAAATCCACTATTGACTTTACCAAAAGTAAACATAGATATTTTTCTGCTTTCCGGTTTGGAATAACAAAACGAACAAAAAGTCTCTTACTTTCTGAAGATTATAATTATAATTTATTTTCTTGAATTTTGTTTATTGAAAATTTGGGGAATTAGTTGGAGAGGGATTTGCAGATGAACGCTCGAAAAATATGTTGGAAAGATTAAAGAAACTATATTTGTGACCTCGGAGCAAGGTTTAGATACGAGCGCATAAGCAAGTATTCAAACTGCCGCGACTAAAGTCACAAATATAGTTTCTTTTATTCCCGGAGGGTGCCTGCCTTGCCTGCAGCAACTCAGAATTTCTTCTTCCTCCTCATCGTGATTTTCTGCGTAAACAATTCCTTCCAAATCGCTGGATGGAATAAAATAAGTAACGGGAATAATTCCAGTCTTCCTGCAAGCATATCAAAAATAATAACAAGCTTGGAAAAATCACTGAAGAATCCAAAGTTACAGTCCGGACCAACCATACTAAGCCCCGGACCAATATTGTTGATTGTCGCTGCTATAGCAGTAAAGTTCGTTACAAGATCATGGCCTTCAAATGAAATGGCTATGACTGAAGCGACAAAAATAATCATAAAGGTAATAAAATATACATTAATGGAGCGTACTACTTCATGCTCTATTGGTTTGTCATCCATTTTAATCTTCTTTACACTCTTTGGATGGATGTAGGAATTGAGTTCCTTAATCATTGTCTTTACCATAACAATAAAACGAGATACTTTTATTCCTCCACCAGTACTTCCTGCACAGGCTCCCACAAACATCAAAAGGACAAGAATTGCCCGGCAAGTCTGCGACCAAGCATCAAAATTGACGGTTGCATATCCTGTTGTTGTAATGATAGAACCCACTTGGAATGCGGCATGACGAAGTGCATCAAAAAACTGCATATTTCCTCCGACTAAACTACCGGTAATAATTGCTGTTGCCACGAAAATAATAGCAAAGTATGCGCGTACTTCCTCCATTTGAAGTGCTTTTTTGAACTTTCTAAATAAAATCAAATAATAAGCGTTGAAGTTTACTCCAAATAAAATCATAAATATAGTGACAATCCACTGCTGCAGTGCCGTATAACTGGCAAGACTGTCTCCCTTTATACCAAAGCCACCGGTACCTGCCGTTCCAAACGACAGAGTAATCGCATCAAATGCAGGCATCCTGCTGATAAGAAGAAGCACAATCTCTACAATTGTCATTCCAAAATAAATAATATAGAGAATCTGTGCAGTGTATTTAATCTTTGGCACAAGCTTTCCTACAGATGGTCCCGGACTTTCTGCACGCATTAAGTTAATATGAGAACCTCCACTTAACGGAATAACCGCAAGAAGGAATACCAGTACTCCCATACCGCCAATCCAGTGAGTAAAGCTTCTCCAGAATAAAGCACAATGAGAAAGTGCTTCCACATCTGCTAAAATACTTGAACCGGTTGTCGTAAAACCAGAAACTGTCTCAAATAAAGCATCGATCAAAGATGGAATTTCTCCAGAAATCCAGAATGGCAGTGCACCAAAAAAACTTAAAAATATCCAGCTTAAAGCCGTTGCTACACAGCCCTCTTTTAAATAAAACACATGACTTTTGGGTTTCTTTATCGTCATCAATGTACCAAATGCCATAGATACCGCTGCCACTAAAAGATAGGCAAAACCTGTCTGCTCCCGGTAGAGCACAGCAACAATACAAGGAAGAAGCATTAACACTGCTTCCATCTTCAATACATATCCTAATACAAAACGAATAATCGAACTGTTCATATTGTCCTCCGTACTTATGCCAAAATATCTCTTAAGTCATTAAAGCCTGTATGTGTGGTTACGACCATAACCGTATCCCCTACCTGAATGGAATCCTGACCATTTGGAAGAATAATCGCACCATTTCGATTGATAAAACAAAAAAGCAAATCTTTCTTCAGCGCTAAATCTTTTAACGGAATATTTGTTACGGCAGATTCTTCATACACTCTGAATTCAATCGCCTCAACACGATGGTCAAACATATGGTACAGAGTTTCAATATTACTGTCAAGAGAAGCTTGTCTCGCACGTACATAAGCAATAATTGCCTCTGATGTAATATATCTTGGATAAATCACGCTTCCTAAATCAAGCTTTGCAATAACATCCTTAAAATTAATACGATTAATCTTTGTAATTACTTTTGCCTTGGAAACTTGTCTTGTATGCAATGTTAAAAGAATATTCTCTTCATCAATTCCGGTAAGTGGAACAAAAGACTCTACATAAGGAAGTCCCTCTTCCCTTAATAATTCCTGATCGGTTCCATCACCGTTGATAATAATTGCTTTTGGAAGAAGAATGGATAATTCCTCACACCGCTCCTTATTGCTCTCTATAATCTTTACATCAATTCCAACATCTAAAAGGTTCTTTGCAAGATAATACGCTGCCTTACCTCCGCCGATAATCATCGTATTCTTTACCTGCTTTGTCTCAAATCCGATATGAGAAAGGAATTCTCTTGCAATTTTGCGGGAAGCAACAACAGAAATAACATCTCCCTGCTGTAATATAAAATCACCAGAAGGAATATGTACTTCTCCATCTCTCTCTACACCGCATACAAGAATATTCGTTTCTATCTTTCCACGGAGCTCTGCTATCTGAAGCCCATCTAATATATTTCCTGCAGGAATTGCAAACTTAATCAATTCCGCCTGACCGTGTGCAAAAGAGTTAACTTCTAACGCAGATGGAAGGAATAAAATCCTTGCTGCCTCTCTCGCTGCTTCAAGCTCTGGATTAATAATCATCGCAAGACCTAACTTTTCTCGAAGGTATCCCGCCTCTTTGCTGTAATCCGGGGTGCGGACTCTGGCAATCGCTGCACAGTCACCAACCTGTTTTGCTACTGTACAACAAAGAAGGTTCAGCTCATCCGATTCTGTCACAGAGATGATAAGATCCGTATCTTCAATTCCTGCATCCATCTGCACGCTGTAACTGGCACCATTCCCTACGATACCCATAATGTCGTATATATTCGCGATTTCCTGTACTTTTTTCGCATTCTTGTCAATAATGATAATGTCATGTCCCTCTTTACTAAGCTGTTCTACTAGCGTTGTTCCAACCTTACCACAGCCTACAATGATAATCTTTAATCCCTTTTTCGCCGGTTTGCTCTTTCCGGGATTCATAAAACTAAACATACTTTTTCCTCCTGTACTTTCGCTGAGTCCAAAAATAATTCTCTCTCAACTATAAGCCCTATCATTATAGCAGATATTGGTGATTTGTAAATAGACATTATCGACAACTCTATTCAATTATCTAAATGCTGCTGTCTTAACCAGATTTTCATCATTATACGCTGCGGAAGAAGCTTTGCCGCTACATGGGATATCTTCGTAAAAAGACTGTAAATAGAAATATCTTTGCCCTTTTTCGCATCTTTTAAAGCTTTTTTTGCCACCTTATCTGGAGTTACCATACCCACATAGCGAGTTGTTGCCTTCCTTGCTCCAATTTCTGCTCTCTTATAAAGGTCTGTTTTTATCCAGCCAGGACAAACTGCAGTAACATAAATACCCTTTTCCTTCAATTCCACATTTAACGCTCTAGAATAATTTCTGACAAAGGACTTTGTTGAACTATAGATATTCTGGTACGGAAGTGGCTGAAATGATGCCTGCGAAGCAATATTAATAAGATGGCTGCCCTTTTTCATATAAGGAATGCAGACAAGTCCCATCGCCACAACTGCATCAATGTTCACATGAATCATATTTAAAGATTCCTCAATACTTAAATCTCCATAAGAACAAAATTTTGCAAAGCCTGCATTATTAATCAGATAAGAAATCTCTAATTTCCGCCGCTGCGCCTCCTGCTTTAGTTCTTCTTCAAAACATTGTATCTGACGAACACTCGATAAATCAAAGGAATATATTTTTACTTTTTTACCAAACTTCTCTTTCAGACGCCCAAGCTTTTTCTCATTTCTTGCTAATGCCCATATCTCGTCTATATTTTTTTCTTTTAATAAAAGACGGACAAATTCACGTCCAAGTCCGCCAGTTGCTCCGGTAACAATGGCAATTCTTTTGACTTTCATAGCATCCATTTCCCCCTTAAACAATGTTTACTCAAATACTTTTTCACAAAACAAATTTACTATATTAACTTTACTTTTAGAAATTCCTTTTTCTTTATCGGTATAATGTCCTGCCTATAAAAATGTATTTCTGCCTTTTTAATTATTCGTACAGTTTGCTGCATCAATTGCAAGAACAAGCATCAGCCCCATCAGTTCATCCTTTGGATCAAGGAAATCAATCACATAAGTATCTCCCCAATGTAAAGGTTCCTTTGTAATATGTATAACCGCACTACAGGCTTCATATACATCATAATTCCAGGAAAGGAAATCTCCTTCCACATGCCAGCCATTATAATCAAGTTCATACTGAGGGTGAAAAAAGGTAAACTTCTTTTTTATAATACCGCAGGAATGCCCGCCTATCATCACTTCAAACTCCGGCAAAAAGGTAAGAACCTTCTCCTTAATCAGCCCAACCTCATGTCCATTCATATCATATACATGCAGGCGATGCCCCAACGATAAAAATTCCGCTTGTACAAAATATTTCTTATTCTCATATTCATCGTATATATCAAAGGTATCTGACCAGGAAAATACTCTTTGTTTGATTAAAAATTTCATAAACAAGCACCTCCGCTTCTTTTATTATATTCTTGTTTTATTATATCACGTTGTTTTTTTGTTGCCTACTACACAAGTAGTATAAAGTATTTTTATTCTACAAAAATTTATCTCTGAAAATATTCTATAAATCTCTTATCTTCATGTTCACATATCGCCGTATTCATTATAAATATTACAAGTCACATAACAATAAAAAAGCCATTCTGCAGGACAACAGTTTTTCTGTTATCGGACAAAATGGCTTTTTCACTTCTTATTATTTATCTATTTGGCATATGTAATTGAATAATAAGCTAACTAACGGGAAATATGAAATGCTCCCTTTCCCGGATAAACAGCGGCATTGCCTAACTGTTCTTCGATTCTTAATAACTGGTTGTATTTTGCAACACGTTCGCTTCGGCTTGGTGCACCTGTCTTAATCTGACAGGTATTTAAAGCTACTGCCAAATCTGCGATTGTTGTATCTTCTGTCTCACCAGAACGATGAGAAGTTACAGCAGTATATCCTGCATTATGAGCCATCTTGATAGCTTCAAGAGTCTCAGATACGGAACCAATTTGGTTTAACTTGATAAGAATGGAGTTACCACACCCACGCTTGATTCCCTTAGAAAGTCTCTCTGTGTTTGTAACAAATAAATCATCACCGACTAACTGTACTGTATCTCCAAGTTCTTTTGTAAGCTGCTGCCAGCCTTCCCAGTCTTCTTCATCCAATCCATCTTCGATAGAATAGATTGGATATTTCTCGCAAAGCTGTTTCCAATGCTCAATTAACTCTGCAGATGTAAACTTTCTTCCGCTCTTTGGAAGGAGATATTCTCCTTTTGTAGCACTCTTCCACTCACTAGAAGCGGCATCCATTGCTAATACAAAGTCTTCTCCTGGTTTATAACCAGCTTTTTCTACTGCTTCAAGAATACACTCGATGGCTTCTTCATCACTTCCGAGGTCTGGTGCAAATCCACCTTCATCACCAACAGAAGTTGCTAATCCTCTTTCTTTTAAAAGTGCTGCTAATGCGTGGAACACTTCAGTACACCAGCGAAGTCCCTCTTTGAAGCTTGGTGCTCCTGCCGGCATAATCATGAATTCCTGTACGTCTACAGTGTTTGCGGCATGAGCACCACCATTTAAAATATTCATCATTGGTACAGGAAGTCTGTTTCCATTCACTCCGCCGAGTAAACGATATAATGGAATCTGTAATGCAGTGGCAGCTGCACGAACTGCTGCAATAGAAACCGCTAAAATAGCATTTGCTCCAAGATTAGATTTATCTTTTGTGCCATCTGCCGCAAGCATTGCACCGTCTACTGCATAAATATCGGATGCATCAATCCCCTTTAATGCTTCATTGATTGTTGTATTAATATTTCCTACAGCTTTAGAAACTCCTTTGCCTCCAAATCTGTCTTTATTTCCATCTCTAAGCTCCAATGCTTCGAACTCTCCAGTAGAAGCACCACTCGGGGCTGCTCCACGCCCAACAGTCCCGTCTGCTAAATATACTTCTGCCTCAACTGTTGGATTTCCTCTGGAATCAATAATCTCTCTGCCTACTACTTTTTCAATTTCTAAATGTAACATCTTTTACGTCAATCCTTTCCCATGGATCTCCCTCGTCCCGGCTCAATGGGACGAAAAGAGCATCACATGAATTATCTCACATTTTAGTTAGGGATTACTAACTGACGTAAGAATATCATAACCATCTAGGAAAAGTCAACATTTTTATATGAGAATTATTCTCACATGAAAAATACTAAATTATGTTTGAAAACACTTTATATAATTTTATAAAATAGCGCATTCGGCCACAAATATGGTCTGTTTTCTCTTTTTGAGGGCGTCTCCCCCTTGCCTGTGAATCAAATTACTTCATGATTCAGCCATTGCCGGCTTCTAAAGCGAATCGTAAAGATTATATTTCGAACACCCCAGTCCACAAACATACCAATCCATACCGCCATCGGACCCATATGATAGGCTCTTGCAAGGAAAATAACAAGGCTTACTCTGCAAAACCACATACATAGCACAGAAACTGTCATAGAAAACTTTACATCCCCTGCCGCACGTAATCCATATGCCGGAATAAATGCCATGATCCAGATAAGCGGCTTTACAATACTAATCCACGTTACCATGTAGATGCATAACTTTGCGCTTTCCGGTTCCATTCCTCCAAAGTAGGTAATTGGCCGTACCAGAAGATAAAAAATCAGACAGGATACCGCCAGAGTTATTTCTGCAATAATACAAAATTTCTTTATATAATAGACGGCTTCTTCCTTTCTTCCCGCTCCTAATGTTTCTCCTACAACAGTCATCAGTCCAATACCGATACCTATAGCAAGAATACCATTTAAGTTCTCGATAACATTCGTCATTCCCTGTGCTGCAATCGCCGCCGTTCCCATCAGTGAAACGGTAGACTGAATTGCCAGCTTCCCAAACTGAAACATGCTGTTTTCAATTCCCGAAGGAATTCCAATATTTAAAATCTTCTTAATCTCTCTCCAGTTTGGACGAATCGAAAAATAATTTCTGAATGGAATTTCCAGGGATGGGTTTCTAAGTTTCCACAATACGATACTCATACTAAAAAAACGAGAACCGGCTGTCGCAATCGCGGAACCGGCAACGCCCCAATGAAATACCCACACAAAAATTACATCTAAAAATGCATTCAAAAAGTTAGATACAATGGAAATCTGCATCGGAAACTTACTATTATTCTGTGCCCGCAAAATGCATGCCCCATCGTTATAAAGTGCGATAAACGGATATGATAGCACAGAGTAAAAGAAATATTGTTTTGCGCCTGCCATAACATCCTTTTCTACTTTTCCAAAAATCAGATTTAAAATCTGCTGATTAAATACAAGACAGATTGCTCCGATTATCAGAGATAACATCAGAGTTACAAATACAAGCTGCCTTGCCGCTTCCTTCGCATGATCTTTACTTTTACATCCAAGATAATGTGAGCAGACAACTGTTCCGCCGGAAGCGAGCGCAAAAAACGCCTGTACAATCAATATATTAATAGAGTCAACCAGAGATACCGCAGAAATCGCTGCGGAACCAAGATTGCTGACAACTAATGTATCAATCGTTCCCATAAAAGAGTTCAAAAGCTGGTCTAACGCCAATGGAATGAGCAGTGCCGCTAACTTTTTGTTACTATATAGCCTTTCGGGCACCTGTTTTTTTTGTTTTATTAATTCTGTCATTTATGTGATATTCCTTTATTATTTCCTTGCATTATTTTTCTTTATTTATTATTGTTGGTTTTATATATAAACTACTCTAACTTAATTTAAACTAGAGCGTGTTTGAAAAATGCTTTCTGTAAAGCGGGTTGTGAAGGTTGTGTATATCTACAATTTATTATGTAAAATTCCTGTTTACCCTCTGATTTATCTTATCAAATCCATCCAAAATGTTCACAAGCCTTTTTAATTCCATCATATTTAAGATACCGCCTCGCTTATTATCCGGCTGGAACATCAGATATTCTGGTTCAAAACGAAGATGACCTACGAGATTTTTCGAAATAAAGTATCTTTCATATAAACATCTTTTGTATCATCCATGACAAGACACCAGCCATAGCCAATGTAAAGTTTTCTGCCTTGTAATGTGCCCTTCCAGTTGCGATTGCCACAAAATGCCCGTTCTCTTCTAATCGCTGTAACACTTCTTTTGCGCTTGGAACAATCTCTCCCGTTGCACGGTCTGTCAACGTTCCATCAATATCAAAAAATAAATATTTCTTTTCCATATCTTTTCTCCTCTTTTTCCTGTATCTTCCTACTTTACAAAGTAAATAATAGATTTGCGTACATACTATACAATGACAACATTATTTTTTATACATTTTTTATCTATTTCAAGTTGCAAGTCAGCACAATTTTTCATTATACTGCGATACCAAAAGAGATGCAAGCTTTCCTGCACCCCTTTCCTTGTTCTTTTTCCCATTCAATTTTCTATTCAAATGGGTAAATCATTCCCCACTGTTTTCTAATGTCTGTCAATACACTCATAACATCACGGCTGTAAGTCAGATATTCTTCACTTCCGCCATTTAAGACATAGTTCTGCATATCTTCTACTTCATAATCCAGTGCATAGGCTGCCTCTCCTGCCTCAATTGTCTCTGTATGACCATCATTAGTATAAACAATAGTTGCCTTATCTCCTCTTGGATAATTATAAATCTCAATAAATCCGTCCTCACAGGCAACAACACCCCTTTTTGGCTGTTTCGCACGCATCGTAAGTGCCATAACTGCCATCTGACCGTCTGGATTTCTAAGAATGATTCCTGAAGTCTCATCTACACCTGTCTCAAAATAATTTGCCGTTGTGAGAATGCTATTTGGTTTACTCTTCATGAAAAATCTCGAAAAACTCGTCGCATACACACCGATATCTAATAAAGCTCCACCGGCTAATTCTTTGGAGAAAAAGCGATTTGTCACATCGTATTCTTTGCAGCTTCCAAAGTTTACCTGAATCATTTTTACAGGGCCAAGCTTTCCGCTGTCCACGATTTCTTTCATCTTTTTAAAGACAGGCATATGATATAATGTCATGCCGTCACAAATAACAAGATTCTTTTTTTTGGCAAGTTTCACTGCTTCTTCAAGCTGTGTATCATTTACTGTAATTGCCTTTTCACAAAAAACGTGTTTTCCACTCTGTAATGCCTTCATTAAGAATTCATAATGGGAATTATGCGGTGTTGCAATATAAACAATATCAATATTCTCATCGTCGAACATTTCATCTGCACTGCCGTAAGCATTTTTTACATCAAATTCTTCTGCATATTTTTCTGCGCTTTCCATACTTGTCGCACAGCAGGCATAAATCTCACCATTGACACGTTTTAAAGCCTCACCCATCTCATGGGCAATCCAGCCTGTTCCAAGCATTCCCCAGTTTAATTTTTTCATTATATATTCAACTTCCTTTCTGCCAATTTATATTCTTTATAACTCAACTCATTTGCTTTAAACCATATTAGATATAAATTCTTTCCTGTTTTTATCTTTTTGTTATTCTGAATTATAGCGTATTTGAAAAATACTTTCTGTAAATTACACATGCATATTATTAAATACTTTTTCAAACACTCTCTACTCTTAATATCTCATTATTTTTCGATGACTTTTACTTCATCCCCGCACACACAAAGAGCAAATGCTACCACATCAATAAATAATGCTGTCTCCACCACTCCAGTAAGCTGCTTTAACTTCTGATGAAGTTCTTCTGGTTTTCCTGCAAATGCGGCTACATTAGAAAAATCAGTATCCATTATATAATTTCCATTATCACTAATAACAAAACCCGCTTTGGCACCACTCTTTCGCATTACTGCCTTTCCACCAAGCTTTTCTATCTGTGCCTGCACATAGTTTCTGCTCTGTGGAATCACTTCTAATGTCACAGAATCTTTTAACGGTAATGTATCATAAAACTTAGATTCATCAATTAACAAAACATATTTTTCTGCCATGGATGCAATAATTTTTTCCTTTGTATGAATCGCGCCATTCGCTTTCAGCGCATTTAACTCTTTATCAAGCTCATCACAACCATCGAAAGCAATGTTGATATGAGCTGTCATTTCCAGTGATAATACCATAAGTCCTAAGTTTTTACAAAGTTCTGCTGTATCATCAGATGGAGTTACTACCGTTATTTTTCTCTCCTCTTTGGCAAGATACTCTGCTAAATATCCTATGGTAGAACCACCGCCAAGTCCGATACACATGCCGTCTTTTATATATTTTAGTGCTTCTTTGGCACATAATTGTTTCATGTTCATTATTCTGTCTCCTTTTTCTGTCACCTGTTTTAAAGCATGTTTTATTTATTTTCTCATTTATTCTTTATCCATAAATCGTAACTCTTCATATTATATAGAATAAATTTTCAAAAATAGTTTTCTATATATTATATCTTTTAATGCCTTCTCTTTTTTTCTTCTACATTTTCTGGTAAAGGTTTCTTTAAGAAAGAAAGTACCAGACAGCCAACTAACGCTCCAATAAAATGTCTTTGGAGCGGTAATAATAAAACAAAGCTTTACATCCTGTCCATCTGGCGCATCATAATTCACACCATTCTTTACAGTAATCGCTGCAATCCCCGGTGCCATTATCGAATCCAACTGTGCATGTGGAATCGCAATCTCATCTCCGATTGCCGTTGTTCCAAGACTCTCTCTTAATAAAATACCCTGCTTGTACTCTTCCTTATCTGGAATAATTCCTGACTGACTGATTAAATCTACAAGATAATCAATTATCTCCTCTTTTGACTGCACATCGACTTGCAGTGCAATACTGCTTTTTCGTAGTAACTCAGTGATCCTCATAACATTCTCCCCTTTAATCTTGAATCTTTCTGCTAGTCTTTCACAAAACGTAAAGAAATATATTTTCTTATTTATTTTATTTTGTGAAAATCAATTTCGTAATTGTACTATATCACGATATTTAATTTTCGTCAATATATTTTTCAAGAAAATTATTTTATTACTATTCAATTCATTAAGCAAACTACAGACGAAGCCATTGCCCACTTCTGCCTTCTCCCCCAAATCCCCACAACCATTATTTAATTCAATCAAAATCCAGCCAAATACAGCCCAGGAAGAGAACCGTTACCCTATATTTGTGGCCTCGGAGCAAGGTTTAGATGCGAGCGTATAAAGCGAGCATTTAAACCGCCGCGACTAAAGTCACAAATATAGGGTATCGGTTCTCTTCCCGGGCGTCTGTCTCTTAATGAATTAAATAGTAATTGAATCCATTTTGTGATATAGTTAAGTGTAAATTATATAATTAGGAGCAAAATCAATGGAAAAATCAGTTTTAGATACAATCTGTGCCTCTTTAGACACTTTTTTTGAATCAGAAAGAAAAATAGGTACTTACATCATACAACATACCGCTAAAGTCGTTGACATGACCGTTGGAGAATTAGCACAGGCATGTGGTGTCAGTGATGCTTCGGTTTCCCGCTTTTGTAAAAAAATAGATATGAAAGGTTTTCATCACCTTAAAATTACTCTTGCAAAAGAGATTTCCGAAAGGGGAAAAGAGGAAGAAGAAGTATCCAACCGTATTTCTGTCAATGATATCGGTCAGTCTTTGAAAAATATTTTAGCCAATAAAGTGACGGAAATCACACAAACAGTTTCTATGATGGATACCAAACAACTTCATGAAATTTTAGACAAGTTAAATACTGCAAAGACGGTACAATTTTTTGCAGTTGGTAATACTATTCCCGTTGCGATTGACGGGGCTTTTAAGTTAAATCAGATTGGGATTCCTGCTGTGTCCGGCACAATCTGGGAGACACAGATTGGTTATACTTATAATATGATGGCAGATGATGTTGTTATTGCTATTTCAAACTCTGGTGAATCCA
Organism: Anaerobutyricum hallii DSM 3353; assembly: GCF_000173975.1. Classification (GTDB taxonomy): domain Bacteria; phylum Bacillota; class Clostridia; order Lachnospirales; family Lachnospiraceae; genus Anaerobutyricum; species Anaerobutyricum hallii. The sequence continues at coordinate 178,645 of NZ_ACEP01000064.1, read as the reverse complement.
CCGCCGTTCTTCGTGCATTAGAGGCCGCCAGAAGTGCCGGTGCTACTACCATTTCTATAACAAATAGCGAGAAATCGAGTGCTGCACAGCTTAGTGATTATCACATTACAACGGCAACCCGTGAAAAGTTATTTCTTGATGGCTATTGTTTTTCACGGGTATCTGCAACGACTGTAATAGAGATTTTATATCTTTTCCTAACTTCGATGAGAAAGGATGCTTATAAAAGTGTGGTACGGCATGAACAGGCTATTGCGTTTACGAAATTATAAATAAATAGACCATATTTGTGTCCTTATGTGCAAGCTCAAGAACGCATCGGTATTCTTTTTTTTATTTTCCCATTGCTGTACTACTTCTTTCTCTTTTTTAGTAAAGTTCCTAGTAAAATCAGTGCTATTAGAAGCGCTGCTATTAGAACAAAGAGTATCATAGAATCTGTCTGAACACTTTCTCTTTTTTTAGGTTTTGTTACAGATTTAGAGGAAGTGTTTTCGACTGTATTTGAGAATTCTTCTGAACTTTTTTCCTGACTTTCTGACTCAGAGATAACATCCGTTTTCGCCTCTGGAGCAGACTTTTCCGTAGTCTGCTCCTGTTTTTCGGCCTTTGCAGTTGTAGTATCCGTATTAGCGGATTTCTCTTCGGTTTCTTTTTTTGAAGATGAATAATATGTTTTGTAACTGATTTTATTATGTTTACAGTTGCCATCTATGATATGAACAATCTTTTCTTTATAATTTTCTAATGGACTTTCTGCTTTCTTCCCATCTTCTGTGGTCAGCTGATAATATCTTGCAATCCCTTTTGCGTCTGCTTCTGCCAGTGCTTTTAACTTTGCATCACTGCTTAAATAGTTTTCAAAATCTGAATCATCATCTACAAAAGCGTGCTCCACCAAAACAGTAGGAATATCTTTTAATACACCTCCGCGGATGATTGCATAATAATCTGCCAGTTCTCCATTCTCATATTTTTCATTGGCCTCGGAATCCCGGAGTAAAATTCCCTGGTTCTCTATTCCAAGTGCTGATAGTTCATTTAAAATATTGCAGGCAAGTTTTTGTTCCTCATCTGCAAGTTCCTGCTTATAGCCATCTTTTGCCGCAAGAACTGTACAACCGTTATCATAAGCTGCACAGTCTCCTGTTGCATTATTATGAATACTCACCATAAGATCTGCATTCTTATCTACGCTATATTGCGTGCGGTCAGTAAGACTCACATCATAGTCACCATCTCTTGTTAAAGATACGGTAACCCCTTTATACTTTTCTAATGCCTCTTTTAAATACTGCGCGATTTTTAAATTCAAAGTCTTTTCTTCTACCGTCCCTCTCTGTGTCCCGGACTGGATGCCTCCGTGTCCGGGATCAATGACGATGCATAAATCTTTTTTGGGAGATGTCTGCCTTGCCTTTACAGAAAGTGGGAAAATACACAAAGAAAAAATCAAGCCGTATAAAAAAACTCTAGAAAAATAGTTCGTTTTTATTATCGTTTTCATCATAATTATTGCTTCTTTCCTTCGTCTTCAAAATTTCTGAAACTTCTTGGCTTACTAGCTTTACTAAAAGAACAGCCTCGATATATGGTTTCCATAATATAGTCTTCCTGATTATAATCGTTATTAAGATCGGGATCTACATAATGAAACTTAAAAATATAATTTTTAGCGTTCTCATTTCTTATAAAATAATAAAATGCCTCGTTTGTATTAGCCACATATTGTCCTGCTATTACTTGATGATCTTCCCATTTAGGATCATATTTTATAGCATGAACCTCATTTTGTGTTTTGTTATAAAATTTCTTTACATTTTCTTTTGCTGAACCTGAAGTATCTTCTTCATAAAATTCTAATGTCATTGATCCATCCGCAGAAGATAAATAATAACTGTTTGTCTCATCATCAGCCTCGGAATAAGCAAAAACAGATTTAGGATATAAAAAATTAAAATCTGGTGCATAATATCTGTAAAAATCATCCACAGTCTGCAACCTCGATATCGTTTTTATTGATAGCCTTTCCTGATGTGTCTATAATCTTAATGTTGTTATCCATATCTACCGCAAAGGCTTTTCCATCCCTGAACTCGCCAATGCTTTTATATTTTGATGTGCTCTGTCCATCTTCAATGTTATAAATAACTTTGAATCCATCATCCATCTGCATATCTGCTATGATATTTTTATCGGATACTGCTTTAATCAGTTTAAGACTTCCCTTTACTGTACTGTCTTTATCCTTTACCCATTCTTCCTCTGGAAGAATATCCTGTGTCTTTTCATCTTTTTCATACACTTCAATATTCTGGTCTGTCTCTAAATTACCTGTCAGCTGCGTTGTATACTTTTGTACTGCATAGTGGGTATCTCCAACCTTTACGGCAAGACTATTTTTCTTCTTATCTAAAAGACTGTTTTCTTCTAACTTTACTAAGGTATTATCCTTCTCATTACGAATGTCTTCTTTCCCCCAGAAAACAGTATCTGAAATAACAGAATAACTTCCAGAACCTGTAAGCTGTTTCTTTTGTTCCTTTCCCTTTAAATCATAGAGATATGTTGTATTTCCGTTATATCCGGCTGCAATGGTATTTCCATTACTGTATTCGGATACTTTTTCAAAATTTAAAGGAACTAATGGATTCTCATCATAATCTACAATTCCCCAGTTTTTGTTTTGCTTTACCTTTATGTACTGATACTGCATGGTATCTTTCGGAAACTCCATCTCACTGTAGTCAAAACCAACCGCTTTTTCCCCTTCACGATCAAGCAGACCGTACTCTCCTTTTTGATTTTTCGCGATAAAATATCCGTTTGCTCCGGCAACCACCTGATATTCTGTCTCAAAATCATACTTTTTCTCTGCCTGAACATTGAGCTGGCTTGTACACATCACTGCTGTAAGAAGAAATACTCCCACTTTCTTACATAAACTAAATCTTTTTCTCATATTTTTTCCCCTCGTGTCTGTTACTTTGTTTCTATTTTAAAATAATTAAAGATTATTTCAAATATTTTTATTCATATTTTTTTATCAAGTCGATATTTTTCTTTTCTATCTGGCTAAGCTCATTCTTTTCATCAAAATCAGATGGCTCAATTGTTCCTGAATACCAGCTTTTTTTATCAAAATAGATTTGGAGATCTGCACTGTCAAACTTTCTGTGATGACGGGCATAAATCTCATTCCTTGCTATCCTTAACTTACCTTTAGATAGTCCGCTAAGATCAGAATCTGTAAGTTCCCTGATACTGCTATCTGAAATAATATACCCATCATCTGTACTGGATGTTCCTGAGGATGTACTTGCTGTCAGTGTTCCATCTTCTGCTTTCTTTAAGAGCTCTACATTGGCCTTCTCATACTCATTAAAAACATCCTCATCAAAATCGGATGGTGCGACGGTTCCATGATACCACTGCTGCGAATCAAAATATGCCTGGATTTTCTGATTATCAAACTTTCTATTATGGCGGGCATAAATCTCATTCTTCGCAAGCTTTGTATCCCATGCACTTAATCTAAGTACTTCTTCTTTTGTAAGTTTCCTGGAATTACTATCTGAGAAAATAAACGTATTGTCCATTGCGGCTGTTGTCGTGTTCTGACTTTGTGTTGCAGCTGTTGTTGCTACAGTTGCCTGTGTTGTTGCGGCTGTTGTAGCCTGTGTCTCCTCTGTCGCTGCCTGCGTTGTTGCTTCTGCTACTGCCTGGGTGGAACTTTTCGTGCTGTTATTGTCCTTTTGAGAGCTACTCTTTTTTCCACTAACCACAAATAAAATAACAACAAACACAATGGCTGCTACTGCGATAAGAAGGGCAATAATTACTTCTTTTGTCAGTCCCCCACGATTTTTCCTTCCCGGATCCCCCTGATAGCCTCCGCCCATATTAGGATTCCACTGACTGTTTGGATTCATATTGTTCCAGTTTTGCTGGGAATTATCTGGATTCCAACCTGGCTGCTGACTATTTCCCGGATTCCAACCCGACTGCGAGTTATTAGGGTTCCAGCTATTTTGTGAAGAATTCCTGGCATTCCAGCCTGACTGCAGGTTATTTCCTGTGTTCCACCCACCATTTTGGCTGTTATTTCTTTCTCTGTATCCCATACTTTCTCTCCTTTTTAATTTTCTTTTTATTCGCTAAAATTGTTACTATAAAAATACCATTTTATAGTAATTTTTGCAATAGTCTGAAAAAAACCAAACAATTTTTATTAATAAAATTGAAAAGATTTTCGTACATTGCAAAAAGGGCTTAAATGCGTGCTTTTCATACTTCTATTTTTACATACAATGCCATACCGTTTCATAACTTGACCCTTTTTGCCTCTTAAAATAAAAAAACTCTACCAACGACTACTATTATTTGTGAGGAAATATGCTGCTATATAACCTTTCCTTACTCTAATATATCGTATGGTAGAGTTTTCTTTTTTATTTAGTTAGACTTCCTATCCCCCAAACGGAATATACATCTATGAGGGTAGAAAATTTTAATCATATTGCCTTGTTGAATTACATTTAAAAAGGCAATCCTACCAATATGATGAATAATTAGATAAGTCCAAAAAGACTATCCCTTACTCCGCCTCCCAAAATTGCAAGAATAATTGCATATGTAATAATGTATAAAATCACAAACACAAAATAAGAATACATTTTCTTATCGGGTGACAAATGCACAACTTCTCCATAACTGAAAATACCAATTAAAAATGTATGGAGAATACTTATCCAAAAAACAAACAGACATAACATGATGCTTCCCTCTGTTCCAATCATAAGTAGGAAACTCTCTACAAGAAGATACGCTGTGCTCCATATAGCCTGTACTCCATAGAATGACAAAAGCTGTGCATATGTTATCTCCGCTCTGAAAAATACTCTTGCAGAAAGAAGCATTAAAGCTGCAAGTCCAAAATAGCTAAATGCTGCCATAAGTTCTACACCAATGATGATTCTTCCCCACGGCACATAGGCACCAAAACCAAATAGCTTATCTTTTGCAATCGCCATAACAATAACCGCTAATACAAGTAAAACAGCCATATTAATTAATATCATTGTCGTTCCGAGTATTGCGCTATTCATCTTGCCAAATTCTATCGCAGTATGTACTGGACGAATAAATATATCCCTGATTCTTGGAACGACAAACTGAAAAGAAGAAGCAAAATCGTTCCCAAGATTCTGTCCATTGAAACTTCTATTGTAGTGGTTGTCCATATTGTCAGCTATATAATCCGGTGAAACTGTTCCACGTTCTTCTTCTATAATACGAATCTGAAATACTGCTGTTCTTCCACCGGAACCTACACCAATAAATGCACCATCTCTGACCGGGCACTGTCCTCCCTGACCTTTCTTACCGATAAGCTGACCATTCACATAAGTTCCATGTGTACTTCCTGCATCAGAAACATAAACATTCGGCGGCACGACATCTATCACACACTGATGCCTTGAAATACTGTTATCTTCGGGTGCAGTTGTAACCATGCTGCCCTTTTCCCTTCCTAATGTAATCTGTCCGCTTCCATTAAATCGCCATTCCTTGCCGGTCATGATTCCGTCCGTACATTTGATAATAATCTTCATATTTTCCTTCCTGTATCGACAAATTATACACCTAATTCCTCAAGAAATGCCTCACATCCCTGAACAATATCATCATAAGTCACATCAAAATTACCAGTATACCACGGGTCTGCAATATCCCTCTTAACCCCTGCATATTCTAATAGCAGATGTACCTTGTGCTTTGGATCATGACCAATGATCCTCTTTACATTATTGATATTCCACTGATCCATACACAACAGATAATCATAGGTAGTATAATCTTCTTTGGTAAGCTGTACCGCCGCACGCTTTTTATGAGGTATCCCCATCTCATCAAGCTTCGCTCTTGCACCCGGATGCAGAGAATTACCAATTTCCTCCCTGCTCGTTGCACAGGAAGCAATAAGGAACGAATCCTCCATTCCCTTTTTTTTCACCATATCCTTTAAAATAAATTCCGCCATTGGTGATCTGCAGATATTGCCATGGCATATCATCAAGACTTTAATCATATGCTCCACCCCTCTTTCTTTTTAAATCTATTTTACCATAAATTCTGGGGTTTTTGTAATTTTTTCAAAGATTCTATTTCTGATGGAGATTAATTTATTCAATTAGATATGAAAATGTATTTCTTCTGTTTCCATTATATTTTTTAAGACTCATATTTCGGAGCTATCTGTGTTGTCCATTCAAATATCTTATTTAACACCTTATCCACAAGAACCGTATAAATAGAAGCAAATACATTGGCTCCAATACGAAGCACAACCGCTCCTGTCATTCCAAATAACCCAGAAGCAATGGACAACGCACCAAAGGTATTAAACACGGTCTGCCACGCGTAACCTGCAGAATATCCCACTCCAATTCCACCAATAATTCCGATATATGGGTACATTGATTTTGGAAGAACAATATAAAGTACCACAAAAATGAGGGAACCTAAGATATTATAAGGCCCTCTTAATTTAGCCCTTGCAACTAAATCACTGGAAAATGGCAGACATACAGACATACAGGCAATTCCTGCCCACATCGCTCTTGGTAATCCTAATAAAGACATAATGAGTAATGCGGTAGAAACCATTACTGTCAGTCGAATATACCACCAGTTTCTTGCAGAATGAAGATTAAATTCTCTGAACAAATCAAGAAATGTCCGGCGATATGGCCGATTCCTCTGATTCTTATAAAATACTGCCATGCAGATAGCCATTCCAATGAGTAAACTTATTACTCGCATACTATACTCTTCTCCAGTAACATCATATCCCTGTAATAATAAATATCCTAATACAAATGTTGAATGATTAGACATGATCACATTATGGCAGCCTAAAATCATCAGTAACATAATACAAACAAGATTTACAAAAAATGCAGGTATCGGGGCTAAAGTGTTTGTAAATCTCGGCCCTATGATAAGAATCCCGAAAATTCCTGCAATACACAAAAGACCATGTGTTGTTTTAATTCCGAAATCCGCCTGTCTTAATACAAGCAATGCTAAGAGAACAACAACTCCTGCAACACTGTTTCCAGAACCAAATACTGCGCTAAACAGCGTTACTAAAGCAAAGCAGAAAGCCACAACAAGGTATACCTTAACATTATAAATTAGGATGTGCCTTCTCTTTTCCTTCGGGTCTGTTGTCTTTTTGATCAATTCTTTTGAACCAGTTGAGCTAAGTTGCAGCTCTTGATAAAATGTCATAAATTTCCCACCTTTTCTCTTTTCATAAAATGAATTTATCGTCAAAGTGGAATACAATATACCTCAAGCTACTCTAATTGTCAAGCATATTAAATCAAAGAATTTTGGCATAACCATCATAAATTCTCATATCTTTGTCTGAATTGGGTTATAAATATAGCTAAATTGAACTAAATAAATTTACATAATTATACAATTCTATTCGTAGGTAGTAGGTAGTCCTAGTATCTTTTTAGTACTTCTCAGAAAAAGAAAAAAGCCCTAGAGCCACTATTTAAGCGGCTTTAGGGCTTTTAAAATATGTTCAAAAATTAGTTGTTGATTAACTGGTCTTCATCACTCCAGCTGTACAGCTTACGGATATCTGCACCAACTTTTTCTGATGGATGCTCAGAAGCAAGTTTTCTCATAGCTTTGAAGTGTACCTGAGATCCAGCATCAGACATATCAAGTAAGAAGTCTTTTGCGAATGTACCATCCTGAATATCAGAAAGAATCTGTTTCATTGCTTTCTTTGTCTCAGCTGTTACGATCTTAGGACCTGTGATGTAGTCACCGTATTCAGCTGTATTAGAGATAGAATATCTCATTCCAGCGAAACCTGACTGGTAGATTAAATCTACGATTAACTTCATCTCATGGATACATTCGAAGTATGCGTTACGTGGGTCATAACCAGCTTCGCAAAGTGTTTCGAAACCAGCCTGCATAAGAGCACAAACACCACCACAAAGTACTGCCTGCTCACCAAATAAGTCAGTTTCTGTCTCTGTTCTGAATGTTGTTTCAAGAAGACCTGCTCTTGCTCCACCGATACCAGCACCATAAGCTAATGCAAGTTCCTGAGCTTTTCCTGTGTAATCCTGCTCTACAGCAACTAGACAAGGTGTTCCTTTTCCTGCTAAGTACTCAGAACGTACTGTATGACCTGGAGCCTTAGGAGCGATCATTGTTACATCAACGTTTGCAGGTGGTACGATACATCCGAAGTGAATGTTGAAACCATGAGCGAACATTAACATATTACCTTCTTCAAGGTTTGGCTCAATACTTTCTTTGTAAAGTTTTGCCTGTTTCTCATCGTTGATTAAGATCATGATGATGTCAGCCTGTTTTGCAGCCTCTGCTGCTGTATAAACTTTTAATCCCTGCTTTTCAGCTTTAGCCCAGGATTTACTTCCCTCATAAAGACCAACGATAACATCACAGCCAGATTCTTTTAAGTTTAATGCATGAGCATGTCCCTGGCTACCGTATCCGATAATCGCAATTTTTTTTCCATCCAATAAAGATAAATCACAATCTTCCTGATAAAAAATTTTTGCTGCCATTTTTGTTTCCTCCTGTAAAAATTATAAAAATAAATGTATTCAATTATCAAAATTGATTTTATCTCTTCTGATAAGAATTTCAATCGTTATAATACTCCTCTTTATAGGAGAAATCAAGGGATATTTGATTATTTTTTTAAAAATTTTCTTAAAAAATGAATCAACTTACCGGTTTTCCTGCATTTATTTTAAAAAAACGCCTTTTTCCCGTAAAAAAAGAAAGGATAAATGCATATCCTTTCTTTAATAGTAAAAAATTATAGTTATTGCTCTTATTTCAAACTACAGTATATTATTATATTAAAATCAATTCAGTGTACTTACGCCTCTTCCAAGCCCAGTAATTCCTGTACGAACCATTTCAAGGACTTCAAAGTCTGCCATAAGATTTAAAAAGGCATCTAGTTTGTTCTGGTTACCAGTAAGCTCAATCATAAGGGAGTTAGCAGCTACGTCAACAACCTTTGCGCGGAAAATATCTGCAATCGCAATAATCTCCTGTTTTTCTTTCTTATCTGCCATCACTTTCACAAGGACAAGCTCGCGACATACAGAATGGCTGTTCTCAAGTTCTACGATTTTACGAACTTCAACCAGCTTGGCAATCTGATTACGAATCTGCTCAAGAATCTGGTTATCCCCACTTACTGCTACTGTAATACGGGTATACTTCGGATCGTTCGTGATTCCCGCCGTAATGCTGTCGATATTATATCCACGACGGCTGAACAGAGCAGCAACTCTTGCTAACACTCCCGGGTTATTATCTACTAAAAGAGATAAAACAATCTGTCTCATAATACTTTCCTCCACTAACATAAATTAATATGTAGAGATACCCTCCGTCTTCTCCGGATAGTATCCTTTTATAAATTTATCGTTACCAACTCCATAAGAATCATTGATTCCCGGATCTTCTCCAATACCAAAAACAAAGTACTGTAACGCCTTTTTATTTGCTTCGTAGTCTACCTGCATTACCCATGCTCCATTGCCACTAAGACGTCCTTCTGTATAAGAGCCTTCATATGGAATACGGAACTGTTCTACTTCGGTCGCTCCCATTGTGATCACTGAAGTTAAAAGACTTCTTATCTGCTTTTCCGTAAGGTCTGTTGTAACATATTTTAATGCTTTCATGCAGATATTTGTAATTGTCATAACATCTTCGCTCTTTAATTCATTAAATACAGAAATAAGAATCTTACGCTGACGATCTGTTCGTCCAAACTCTCCAGTAATATCCTGACGGATTCGGCAGTATGCCAATGCCTGATATGGTGTAAGCATATTCTCCCCTGCCTTTACATTCTTTTCTCCATGTTTTGAATTTACATAAGCAGTCTTCAAGAAATAAGCTTCTGCCTCAGTGAGATCCATTGGAACACCGCCGATCAAGTCAACTACCTCACGGAAGGCTTCCATGTCTACTTCCACATAGCCATCAAGCTTAATGCCAAATGTTTCTGCAATAGTCTCATACTCAAGCTGTACACCACCGTAAGAATAAGCTGCATTAAACTTATGGTATCCATATCCTGGAATATCAATATACATATCTCTCATAAGAGACGTAAGCTTTAACTTACCATTCTTCAAATCTATCGTTGCGATCATAGTCGAATCCGAACGTCCGGCTTCTGTCTCATCGGAACGCTTGTCACAGCCAATCAGTAAAATATTGACTACATCCTGATCATACTCAAGATCTGCATCTACGACATCCGCGTTCTTCAATGCTGTCTTTGTATCTGTCGTAATCGTATTCGTTGCTGCTTTATAATAGGCTGCCACCGCTCCTCCAGCTGCTGAAGCAACAAAAGCTACTGTAAGAAGAAAGCACATAAGCACCTGCGCAATTCTCCGGCCTGCTCTTCCACGTTTGCGGGCCTTTTTCGCTTTTTTGGCTTCTTTTTTGTCTATATTTTTGTTTTTATCTGTCTCTTTCAAACTTTAAAACCTCCTGTACAAAAAAACTCTTTTTATACATTATACTAATTTTTCCTCTATTGCAAGTCAAAATTTCTTAAAGTTTATTTAAACTATTTCGAATTCTTTTGCAAAATGATGTCTGTAATACCTTCTTTTTGCAAATATGATATCTTGCTATGCTAAAGCGTGTTTGAAAAATCATTCCTGCAATCTGCATTCCCCAATTTTTATTTCCAATACCACGGGTTAAGAGAAATCTTAAGAATCCACTTTTTCGGAAGTTTTTTATAGTTTTTTCCAAGACGATATCCAATATACTTTGCACCATTTTGTGTAATGATCTTTGGAATATAATAAAATTGTCCCTTTTTAATAAAGTGTTTTAACGTCATCTTAACCAGACGGATTCCTTCAGATTCAGACTTCACCTGAGTAAAAAGCCCGCCGGCATCTACCTGGGATACCGCAAGATCAAAATTTCTCTTTAACTGATCCTTCGCGGTATAATTATGCCAGTGCCATACTTTTGCATCTGCCGCATAGGCAATCTTCTTTCCTGCTTCAATAAGATGAGAAGCAAAAATCATATCCTCATTAAATATCGTATGCAGAGGGAATCCTCCAAGCGCATTATATTCTGACTTGCGGTATGCCGCACAGACATTAGAACAGAAAAATGTCTTAATTCCAAGCTTCGGCAAATCTTCTTTACTCTTAATCCTGCTTTCTTTTGGATAATTAAAAATTCTTGTGTACGCCTCAACTGGATTATCCTTTTTATCTGCCATTTGTCTGCCATATGCCGCACAGACTTCTTCATCTTCAAATGGCTTAATTAAATTCTCAATTAAATGTTCATCCGCAGGAATGGCATCCTGTGTCAAAAGAATCATAATCTCACCATCACACATTGCTGCTGCCTGGTTTCTGGTACCACCGTGATCAAATTCCGGCTTGGTGATATGGATAATCTCCCCCTGTTTTAACGTAGAAAACACCTTGCTATGAAAAAATTCTTCTTCCGTATTAATTAAAAGAATCCTCTGTGGCTGTACTGTCTGTCTTTTTAGCATACGAAGACATTTTTCTAACTTTTCATCTGGATGATATGTCGGAATAATGACATCAATTTTTCGTGTCTCGCTCATTCTTATCTCCCTTTTTAATTTTATATACTCGTAGAATCTTTTTGTACTGATTTTACATGAAAACCGGGTGCAGCCGACAAAAAAACGGCCGCAAAAATAAGTATAAGAAAAGACTCCGAGTAACTATTTTATAGACATTTTACTCTGCTAAGAGCTTTTTGGCAAGACGTACTGCATCGGCTGCATCTGCAGAATATCCATCTGCTCCGATTTCATCAGCAAAACTCTGTGTCGTTACCGCTCCGCCAATCATCACTTTCACGTCAAGATGCTCTTTTTCTTTTAAGGCAATCGTATCTTTCATACGCATCATTGTTGTTGTCATCAATGCAGATAACACGATAATTGACGCATTATGTTCTTTTGCTGCTGCAATAATTTCATCGGCAGGAACATCTTTTCCAAGATCAATTACATCATACCCATAGTTGCGAAGCATCAGGGCAACAAGATTCTTTCCGATATCGTGAATATCACCCTCTACTGTAGCAATAATGATTGTCGGCATTTTTTCCTGTATGCCGCCTTCTTTTAATAGCGGCTCTAAATATTCTACCGCCTGTTCCATTGTATTCGCACTGGAAATAAGCTGCGGCAGGAAATATTTCTGTTTGTCAAATAACACTCCTACTTCATTGATCGCAGGAATCAGCAAACCATCAAGAATTTCTCCTGGCTTTGTTCCTTTAGAAAGTTCTTTTTTTACAACATCAACGATTCCATCTTTATTTCCCTTTAAAACCGCCTCAAATACTGGATTTTTCTTAATATTCCCATCTGCCTCCCCGACAGCTGCATTCTTTTCATTCGGCTGTTTTTCTCCATTTCCGGCTGTCTTTGCTGCTTTTGCAATTGCAGCTTCTTTTAAAGGTTCCATCCGCTGAATCTGTTCAATATAGGCAATATCAGAACCTTCTTTATTGCGAAGCAAATCAGAAGCAAAGGAAATTCCCATTAAAAGCTGATTGGATGGATTCGCAATTGCCATCGTAAGTCCACTTGCAATCGCCATTGAAGCAAAAGCTCCGTTCACATATGGTCTCTCTGGTAATCCAAAGGAAATATTAGAAAGGCCCATTGTAGTACAAAGTTTTAAATCTTCTTTACAATAACGGATGGTTTCTAACGTTTCTAATGCCGCATTTTTATTTGCTCCAACTGTCGTTACTAATCCGTCTACAATAATCTGATTCTTAGAAACGCCAAGTTTCTTTGCCTTTTCTAAAATTGTATTAATAATTTCTTTCTTTTCTGCAAGACTCTTTGGCAGCCCCTCATCAGAGAGTGGAAGAAGAATAAACATTGCTCCATACTTTTTCGCCAAAGGAAGAAGTTTTTCAATTTTCTCTGTTTCAAGAGAAATAGAGTTAATAAGAGCACGTCCCGGATAAGCGCGAAGTGCCGCCTCCATAACTTCCACATAACTTGTATCAATACAAAGAGGAAGGCTTGATACCATTGTTACTTTAGAGATAGCCTTTAACATCATCTCCTTTTCATCAATACCGTTTGTTCCCATATTAATATCAAGGATATGTGCCCCCATTTCTTCCTGCTGTTCTGCCATCTCTTCTACAAGGTCAAGTTTTCCGGCACGAAGTTCTTCCTGCAGTTTTTTCTTTCCGGTTGGATTGATTCTCTCACCAATAACAAGGAACTTTCCGTCAAGAGCGATTTCCTGACTCTTTCTCTCTGAAGCAAGCATAATTGGATGTATGTTGCATGGAGCTTTTGTTGTGAGGCCCGAAACTTTTTCAGTAAGCATTCGAATATGTTCTGGGGTAGAGCCACAGCATCCGCCGATGAGTCCTGCACCTGCTTCAATAAAAGCCGGCCCCCAGGAAGCAAACTCTTCTGGTGTCATCGGATATACCGTTACGCCATCCTCTAACACAGGGAGTCCTGCATTCGGCTTTGCAAGAATAGGAACTTCGGCATACTCTTTCATTTTCTTAATGACAGGGATCATTTCTCCCGGACCGGTAGAGCAATTCACACCGATAATATCTGCACCAATGCTCTGTAACACAACAACTGCTGTGACTGGGTCTGTTCCATATAAAGTTCTTCCATCTTCCTGAAAAGTAAGAGAAGCGATAACAGGAAGATTGCACACTTCCTTAATGGCAATAACAGCTGCTCTTGTCTCAGCGAGACTCATCATCGTCTCTACAACAAACAGATCAACACCAGCCTCTAACAAATACTTTGCCTGTTCTTTATAAATATTAATTAAAGCCTCAAGCTTCATCGGACCTACCGGCTCTAAAGCCACACCAGTCATTGTCATGTCTCCGGCCACAAGAGCCTTATCTCCTGCTGCTCTTTTACTAAGGCCAACTAAGCGTTTATTAATTTCCTCTGCGCGGTCTGCCAGTCCATATTCTTCTAGCTTAACACGGTTTCCAGAAAAGGTAGGCGCATATAAAATATTGGTTCCTGCCTCCACAAAAGACTTTTGCAAATCAATTAACTTATCTTCATTTTCAAGGATCCATTCTTCCGGGCATACTCCCGGTTTCATTCCAACTTTCTGGAGATTTGAACCGGTCGCTCCATCTAAAATAACCGGTTTTTGTTGTATCATGGTATAAAGTTCTTCTGTCTTCATTTTTTGTTTTCCCTTTACTTATATTTATATTTTCTTTATGCTTATTTAACTTATTCTTTATTTCAAATTTTTCTCAACTGGTTTTGTCTTAATCCATTTTTTCAAATTTTTTTATGATGCTGATTGATTTTTCTTTTTGTTATCTCAAAAGCACCGATTATACATATTCTAATATTGACTTAACCAGAGAAACTCTGTTAAATGGTGTCATAAAATAAAATCCTGCCCCGATACCTTTCCCCATCTCAATAATCTGTTTTGAAATCTCAATTGCCGCTTCCTCAAATTCTTCTCTTGAGGCACCTTCTTTATATTTTGCGACCACTTCATCCGGCACATGAATTCCCGGCATCTCATTTTTGATAAAAAGTGCATTCCTTCTGCTGACAAGCGGCATGATTCCGATTAAAATCTTTGCTCCTGTCCTTTCTTTTAAAAATGTAAGACGCTCAATTCCCTCTTTATCATAAACCGGCTGTGTAAGGAAATATCTGCAGCCTGCCTCCATTTTCTTAAGCATTCTTCCGGCAATATTTTCAGGACTCGCCCCGTTCTGATTCAGCGCACCGCCATAAAAAATCGTATCGTCCTTAAATACTTCCTGATTCATGCTCTGTGCAAACTTCATAAGACGGATGGAATTAAAGTCAAATACACTCTTTGTAAACTCCCTGTCTTCTCGTGCTACCGGGTCTCCTGTCACAAACAGATAATTGCGAATACCGCTTGCGTAACTTCCAAGTAATCCACTACGGATTGCAATCCTGTTTTTATCACGACAGGAAAGATGCGGCATCACATCCATTCCTGTTGTCATTTTTATTTTTGCTGCCATCAGAGAAGCATCCGCTCTTGAACGGGCGAGCGGAGAATCTGCAATCGTAATGATATCTGCCTTTGTAGAAAGCAGCGCCTTCGCACCATTAAGCAGCTTTGTATCATCTGTATCAAATGGCGGGTCAAGTTCCACAGCACAAACAAGTTCTCCCATTTCTAATTTCTGACGAAATGTATTTGTTACCTGCTTTTCCTTTATAGCCTCTTTCTGTTCTCCTGCCTGTGTGATGTGTACAGCTGCTTCTTTTCTTTTTTGTACTCGCTTTGTCACATCCCCCCACACTATTTTTGTTGGAATCTTAACAGCACCTTCTGTTTTCTTCGCCTGAAATACCGTTTTATAAATTTCTCCAATATATTCTGGAGTTGTGCCACAGCAGCCACCAAGAACCTGCACACCCAATTCAGAAATTTCTCCAAGTTTCTCTCCAAAATAAGGCACGCTGTCCGAATATACTGCATGGCCTCTAACAATCTGTGGATAGCCACAGTTTGGCAAAGATGTGAGAACCATATCCTCCGGCACACCAAACTCTTCAATGTAACTCTTTAAAAATTTCTTCATATGAGCTGCACCAACACCACAGTTTAAACCAGCTCCATCAAGGAGTCCACTCTGGGTAGCCTCCTGCAAAATCGTTTTATAATGAAAACCAGTACGGCTATATCCCGTTGGTGTCAATGAAAACTGACCGATAATAAAGGCTTCCGGACAACTCTTTCTGATATATTCTGCCATTTTTAAGACATACTGCGTATCCGGAAATGTTTCTAATACAAAAATATCAGCACCAGCCTCTAAAAAGCTGTCACATATTTCATAATACTGTTGTAAAATGTCTGCCTCTTCACTGTCTCTTTCTTCTAAAATAGGGCCGATATCTGCCGCTGCAAATATCGGATATTCCTCTTGATATACTTCTTGCGCAGTTTCTTTTGCCAATTGGTAACCCGCAATGATTAATTGTTTCAATGTTATATTTTCAAACGCTTCTGCCTTTGCCTGTGTCAAAGACAAGAAAGTTCCTTCATTCGCCAAAAAAGTATTACTTCTTAAAAGCTGCGCCCCATTTTTCACATAACTTCTATGTATTTCTCTCACCAACGCAGGATTCGTAATATTGGCTTCCTCAGAGCAGATGTAATTTTCTTTTTCTATAGAATCAAAATACGTTCCCATCGCTCCGTCTGTTAATAGTTTATGATTTTCTAAATATTCCCGTATATTCATCCTCATTCATCCTGTTCATAAAACGTTTTGTTGAATCTATAATAATTCCATATAATACATCAGAAAACCCATTATACTATCGTTATCCTATGGAATTACTATACATTGTCATAGTTACAAAAAATCCTGTAACTTCTGTCGGGGTAAAATTACTTGTCGCAGCAGCTACAGGATCTATGTCATTAAATTTCTGTTACTTTACCTTCATACTCAAGTAGCAATCTGCCTTTCATTCCACAGGCAATTGCAAGCTTTCTCATACAGCGCATCATAGAGCGGTTATCATCTACCCCGTAACGGTCAATAATATCTACATATTTATCAATCGCATCCATCGCACTCTTATCAGAAAGATAGAACGTCTCGATAATCTCTTCTATATTACTTCTCTTTGATGTCGTAAAATATAACAGTGTAATCTGAAGTCCAGTAAAGACATTATATAACTCTCTGTTATAGTCTGCCATTCCAGATTTCAAAAATGCGTACAAATCACTCAAACGCATCGTATCAATATCATCAATATGCATATCATAGCTTCTTAACTTATTCTCTACATCAATATCCATGATAATAGAGCTAATCATCATCGCCACCTGAAATCCATCAATATCATTTCTACTCTTCGCAGTTAATACCGGTGCGTTATTACTCATCTGCTGACAATAAATAATATCACGAATCAGCGCATTTTCAAAGAGGTTATCTGCTAAAGTATTATCTACTTTTACAATAAATTCTTTCTTTCCGGTATCCATTGCAACCGGACGGCTGCAGTCTTCCTCATTCTCCGGATCTAACTTTACGATTTTAATCGGATAAATCAGTCCTCCTGTAATGTCTTTATAAATGGCTTCTGTCTTTTCAGAAAGCACTTTCCCTAAAATTTCCATTATTGTTCTTCCTTCCTTCGTATCCTGTAATAAACTTCTCATATTTTAACAAAATACTTTCTCTGATGCAAGGAAGATTTTTGTTCTCCCCCTTCCTTCCTCTGCTATTTTTTACTAATATCTATCCTCTTTTCTCCCATAATACGCTTCGGCCCGTCCAGATATCTCATTATAAAATGCTGCCTCAGCCGCATAACGATATGGATTAATAAAAATAAGTCCTATTCCAAGCGTTAATATTCCAATAATATACCATCCAATAAAGCTGAATCTTAAACAAAATAGTTCCCATTTATGCTTTTTCATAATCTGTTTCGATGCTTTAAATGCCTCGTGCACTGTAAAGTCTGGTCTTTCCTCAAGAATATATGGCACCATCGCATAAGAATATTTTGTGATAATTCCTGGCGCAATCAGCAAGACATATCCCAGTGACAGAGCAAAAAACAATGTAATCTTTGCACAAAGCACTCTCCACCAATCAGACATTCTGCTCCCCAGACGATAGATTCCGTTCTTTCTTCTGTCTAAGAGAGCCAGATTAAAATCAATATAACCAAGACGTATTACTCCTCCAATAAAAAAGTAAATCAATGCTATGATTGTCGTACCAAGAAATAAAATTGGATAAAATCCCGGAAGGAATTCAAGAAAATAAACAAGGATAACCGCCACTAAAACATATCCTGCAATAAACAAAAAAGAGGACGAAAAAACGCCAAGCCATCCTGCTGCAAATCCTGCTGCAATCGCCTTCATCCAATTTCCTTTCAGCGCATCCCGCGCAATCTCTTTATACATACCTGAACCTAGTTTCATAAATAAAATCCTTTCATTTGCATCATACGAAAAAACCCTATATTTGAGCATGGTAAAAGCAGACTTCATATAGTACAGAAAAAAGCCATCCATTCACAGGACAGCTCTTTTTTCCGTATACACTTGTGCAATTAGATATTCCACATCTCTTTAATTCTTACAAGTTCATTCAGGGTCATATTCATGAATGCCTCGTTCTTTGGATTATTGCTAAAAGCGTTCGTCTCTTTGCGGTATGTGATTTCTTCTGCGACATCTTCTACCGTAATTCCCTTTTCTTTTAAAATCTGTGCTGCTTCATAACCTCTCATAGTAAGCCTCCCGTTTTATTTAAATAAAATTCTGTATTCATTATAAAACAATCTTTGCAAATAATCCACCCTTTTTATATATTGTGAAATCTATTTTGATCTTTCGCATCTTCACCTGCACCAAAGCCAAGTTCATCATATTTAGACTTTACTTCTTCCCATGGAAGTGTATCTCTCTCTTCTTTTAAATAGGAAAGAATATCTGCAATCCCCTCACCTGTATAGGCACTTGTATAAAAAATCTTCTTACAACCAGCCAGTTCAAGCCACGCCGCTGCCTGTGCCGGCTGCGCCGCCCAGTGATCAATCTTTGTCACAACACCCACGACTTCTCTGTTACAGACTGGTGTAAGATTGGGTGAATATAAGGAAAAGGGTTCTGTTGCATCCATCAAAAGTCCGATAACATCTGCCTCCGCTGTAAAAACAGCCAATGCTGAGATCAGATTCTTTGACTGGAGATATTCTCCTGGAGTATCAATGATAACATCATAGTGATTGACATACTGTGTTTTATGGTAAGTAATTGTATTCCCCTTCATCGCCTGGGTCAAAGTAGTCTTGCCTGCCTCGCTTCGTCCGATAAACATAATTTTTCTCATAGTATCTTCCTCTCATCCGCCTGTAATCAAACGATTATACTATACCATAAGGGAAGGGGGGATGTAAACTGCTGAGTGATTTTGGTCCTCTCCGGGGGATGTTTGAAACACGCTCTAGTTTGTTTAAGAGTTATTTTATTTTGATTGATTTTATTTTTGAGTATGCACTATAGTAGGTGTGTCCTTTGACTGTTTTTGAACAGCGGACTTTGAAGTAGTATTTTTTCTTTGATTTTAGTTTTTTTACAGTAGCTTTTCCTTTGGATGAGTTTATTGTTGCGGCTTTTTTATAGCCTTTGTTTTTCTTGGTGGAATAATATACTTGGTATTTTACGCCGTTTCCTTTTAAATTCCATATAATCTGTGCCTTTTTCTTTGCAGAAGATTTCACTTTTATTGTAGGGGTGCGTAGTTTTACAGGTGCTGGTCTGGTATTATTTTTTGCTGCAGTTGTCGTAGGTTTGGTGGCTGATGTGGCTGGTTTTTCCGTGGATGTTCCTGGATTGTTATCGCTTGATGAGGTAGTTTTCATGGCAAAATTGATATCTACTGCTCCATTTCCCATCGATTGTTCCTGTATCGGCTGCCTGCCATATCTGATACGTTCCTTTGTATGTACATGCTGCTGAATTATATTGTGCTACCCACTTATTCCACTGACTAAACTGGCTGTCCGTAAGAAATGTCTCAAAATTACTCTTATTAGAATAGATACCTGTCTGGTATCCTTCTGCTTTCACTTTATTTACAAAGGTTGCTGCTATTTTCCCTAACTGTTCTGCTGTCAATTTATTCAAAACAGCTTTTTCTTCGATATCATAATATACCGGATACGCTAATGTATGGCCTTTTATCAGTCGAAGTACATGCTCCGCCTCACTTTGCGCCTTTTTTACTGTATCGGCATAGGAATATAAATATACACCATATGGAATATTATTCTCCTCACACCCTTTTACATTATTAAACCACTGTGCATCATCCTGTTTTGTCTGATTCATCCCAAATCCACAGCGAATAATGGCAAATTCCACACCATCCTCTTTTGCTTTTTTCCAGTCAACCGTTCCCTGATGGTGACTAACATCAATTCCCTTTGCAACAGCTCCTTCAATTACGCTTCCATCGCCGCTATAATACTTTCCATCTATCTTCTTCCAGGCATTCGGAGAAAGCGTAGAAAATGGTACTGCCTTTGCGATTGACTGTCCATTCTCATAACGGAAACTATTTGCCTTATCTCCTGTCTCTTTTGCATAAAGTGGCATGCCAGAAGTGGCTACTATAATAAGTGTAAGTAAGAGTGCCACTATCTTACCAGATATTTTGTTTTTCATTACATTCTTTCCTTTCATTAATAAGTATCTTGCATTCTTCTTTAATCATACTACAACACCTTATTATGGTAGATATTTTTTTTACTCTTCCATCCAAATATTTTAAACTGTGTTTTATTGCTCTTATTCCATATCTTTTTTCACTGTTGTAGTTCTACTTCCTCCTCCGTCCCATCTGAACATACCGTTCCTGTATAGGAGTATGCATCCGAAAATACAAGATTTAAATAATAAAAAGCACAATCACTTTGGATGGGCGGTGTATCCATCATCTCAGGTACTCCTTATGGAGTGTGTCGGGAACCATTTCCGACCTCAAAATAATCATGCTCAGTATTACTATATTCTGTTATATTAACAATATACTATATTTTTTTTACATTGTCAACGGACATTTCTTTTAGTCTTCCGCTGTATAAACGTCTGTTAAGCTTGGATTCCTGCACCTCATACATTGTTGAAATATATAGATATTGCCCCTCTTTTTCTAACTTCACGCCAAGTAAAACATTCTTTGAATACTTTTTTACAAACTCTATGGACTTGTCCTTTTCATTAGGATTTACTCCCACGTAGTCTGGATTTTCCAAAATATCAGGAATATCATCTATATATTTTAGACAATTGAAATGTTTACGTTTAACCATATGTGCTGGCAATCCTGTAGAACGATATATATCTAACTCTGCAATATCAATGTCTAATATTTTATTATATTTAAGATCATATTTACCTACCTTTATCAATTCTCCGCTCATATATCTCACCCTATTATATGTTTTCTAACACTATAATATCATGACATTTAAAAGCATTCCAGTAGTTTAATCAAATTCTGATTGCCGCAGGCAAAGGAGACGCTCCCAAAGAGAGAGCATACCCTATATTTGTGACTTTAGTCGCTGCAGGTTGAATGTTCGCTTAACCGCTCGCATCCAACCTTTGCTCCGAGGCCACAAATATAGGGTATGCTCTCTCTTTGGGAGCTGTCTTTGGCTGCCTATGCAAACTCAGAATTTATTTTGAGAAAGATTTGACGGGATGCACACCATTTATCTTCAGGAGTTCGTCTGCTCCGCAGCCTCACAAATCAGGACTTTAGAATAATCCTCCGATTTTGAGGAACAATGGTGCAAATACCAATGATACAATTGTCATCAGCTTAATAAGGATATTAATAGAAGGTCCTGAAGTATCCTTGAATGGATCACCTACTGTATCACCAACTACTGCCGCACGATGTGCTTCGCTTCCCTTTCCGCCGTGATGTCCATCTTCAATGTATTTCTTCGCATTATCCCATGCTCCACCGGAGTTTGACATGAAAATCGCGAGCATAACACCTGTTACTAATGCACCGCCAAGAAGTCCGCCAAGCGCATCAGGTCCAAGTACAACGCCGATAAATACTGGTGCAAGTACTGCCATAACACCTGGGAGAAGCATTTCTTTTAATGCTGCCTGTGTAGAGATTGCTACGCAGGATTTATAATCTGGCTTTCCTTTTCCTTCTAAGATTCCAGGAATTGTTTTAAACTGTCTTCTTACTTCTTCAATCATCTTATATGCTGCTTTGGATACAGAATCCATTGTAAATGCGGAGAAGAGGAATGGAAGCATTCCACCTACAAACATACCTACAATTACTTTATAATCTAATAAGTTGATTCCTTCTTCGAATAATCCAACTGCCTGTGCGTAAGATACGAATAATGCTAATGCGGTAAGGGCTGCAGAACCGATAGCGAAACCTTTACCCATAGCGGCTGTTGTGTTACCAACGGCGTCTAATTTGTCTGTGATGTTACGAACTTCTGATGGAAGGCCAGACATCTCAGCAATACCACCAGCGTTATCTGCGATTGGACCGTAAGCATCTACGGCTACCGTAATACCTGTTGTGGAGAGCATACCTACTGCTGCCAAAGCAATTCCGTAAAGACCGCTGAAAGAATATGCCCCAATGATTCCGATAGCGATTAAAATAATCGGAACGGCTGTGGACTGCATACCTACGGCAATACCACTGATAACTGTTGTTGCAGGACCAGTCTCAGACTGCTGTGCGATTTTTTTAACAAAACGGTAATCTCCAGACGTATAAATCTCTGTGATTACACCGATTAAAAGACCAACAACAAGACCAAAGATAATCGCGATAGCTTCTTTGAATCCGTTGAAGAACATTTTGCTTAAAATTAAAGAACCAATCATTACCACGATTGCTGCAGAATAACTTCCGTATTTCAATGCCTTGTGCGGGCTGGAATTCTCATCACCCTTTACGAAGAAACATCCAATAACAGATGCTAATACACCAAGTGCTGCAATAACTAATGGGAAAATAGCTCCGCTCTCTTTTGCGTAAACAACACCAAGAGTGATGGCAGATACTAAAGACCCTACATAAGACTCAAATAAATCAGCACCCATTCCGGCAACATCACCTACGTTGTCACCTACGTTATCAGCGATAACAGCTGGGTTACGAGGATCATCTTCCGGGATACCTGCTTCTACTTTACCTACGAGATCCGCTCCAACGTCGGCAGCCTTTGTATAGATACCGCCACCTACACGGGCAAACAATGCGATAGAAGAAGCTCCTAAAGAGAAACCAGAAAGAACATCCGGATTTTTTGTCAGGATATATACAACACCTGCTCCAAAAAGTCCAAAACCTACTACACACATACCCATAACGGCACCACCGGAAAATGCGATAGATAAAGCTTTATTCATTCCGCTATCTTTTGCCGCTGCGGCTGTTCTTACATTCGCCTTAGTCGCAACGTTCATTCCGATATAACCGGCTGCAGTGGAAAATAATGCTCCGACTAAGAAACATACTGCAGTTACCCAGTTACCGATACCAATACCAATCAGTACAAATAATACAGCAACAAAAACGACAAGAATCTTATATTCTGCAGTAAGGAAAGCTCTTGCTCCCTCATGAATAAATGCTGCAATCTCCTTCATTCTATCTGTTCCTGCATCCTGTTTTCCTACTTTTTTTGTAAGATAAAACGCAAAAAGCAATGCGCAGATTCCAAGAACCGGTGCAAAATAAATCAAACGTTCCATACTCATCCTCCTATAACTTATTTTTCTTCATGAAATGTTAATATCATTATCCAAAAAATGCTTTTGTTTGTAAATGTTTTTTATTGTTATAAACAAGAATATTGACGGTTTTTCTTGTTTTTTGGTTACTTTTTTAAAAGTTCCACACATATTTTTCTACCTTTTATGTATTTTTTCTCAAAAAGTATCTTTTTTAGCAATTAAAATTTACCTTTATCTTTTCATTTGAAATCATATTTTTTCTTTATATATATTTTCATAAATACAAAAGAAAGTTTATTTATAAATTCTATTTCTGCATTCGAAAATAACTTTTGCTCCAACAGATATATATATCATAATCTATAGAAAAGTTCATCTGAACAAATGCACAAAAGCGCTTCGTAAACGATATTCATCAAGCTGAAACAAACTACTACTTAATGCCTATAGATATTTTTGATTTTTCTGAATAGGTGCCCATTGCAGGCTGCACTAACCGCACAAAAAAAGGAGATTCATCTATAGCACGCTAAAATACAGAAAAATATAACATAAAAAGATATTTTTCCATAATTAACCCTATGCCAAAGATAAACCCCCATTTTCATTTGTATAAATACTAATAATTCTCTGCTATAACGTGTTTAAAAAATGTTCTGGCAGATTTTTCAAACACGTTGTAGGAAATATATTAAAAGTCCAGATAAAAGTTACGTCATTCATTAACATTACAGCGCATGAAAACATATCTGAAAATACTTTGAATTTATTTTCTTACCTTGATGTGTACTTCACGAAGCTGCATTTCGGAAACTTCATTTGGAGCACCACACATAACGTCCTGTGCATTACCATTCATAGGGAATGGGATAACCTCACGGATATTCTCCTCATTGCGAAGAAGCATGATCATACGGTCTACACCAGGAGCCATACCTGCGTGTGGAGGTGCACCATACTGGAATGCATTATAAAGCGCACCGAACTTTTCTTTTAAGTCTTCCTCTGTATATCCGGCAATTTCGAAAGCCTTTACCATGATATCAAGGTTGTGGTTTCTTACGGCTCCGGAAGAAAGTTCTACACCATTACATACGATATCATACTGATAAGCAAGTAACTCTAATGGGTCTTTTGTTGTTAACGCTTCTAAACCGCCCTGTGGCATAGAGAATGGGTTGTGAGTGAAGATAATCTTCTTCTGTTCTTCGTCATACTCATACATTGGGAAGTCATTGATAAAACAGAAACGATATGCATTCTTCTCTAATAAATCAAGACGCTGTCCTAATTCGTTACGAAGCTGTCCGGCATAAAGTGCTGCCTGTTTTTCCTTATCGGCGATGAAGAAAATGGTATCTCCTGCCTTAAGGCTAGCAATCTCACGAATCTCTGCCTTCATATCATCAGGGATAAACTTATCGATTGGTCCCTTATAGCTTAAATCTTCTTTTACTTCTAAGTAACCAAGTCCACCCATTCCAATCGATGTGGCAAACTTAAGAAGTTTCTCATGGAAACCTTTGGACATCTTATTGGAAACCTTGATAGCACGAACAGTCTGTCCGTGGAATGGCTTAAAGGTACATCTCTGGAAAAAGTCTGTTACATCTACGATACGAAGTGGGTTTCTTAAGTCTGGTTTATCAGAACCAAACTCAAGCATTGCCTGTTTGTAGCTGATAACTGGATAAGGTGCTGCAGTTACAACACTTCCCTCTGGTGCAAATTTTTCAAATGTTGCTGTAAGTACTTCCTCACCTACACGGAATACATCTTCCTGTGTTGCAAAACTCATCTCAAAGTCTAACTGATAGAACTCTCCTGGAGAACGGTCTGCTCTGGCATCCTCATCACGGAAGCAAGGAGCAATCTGGAAATATTTATCAAATCCAGACACCATAAGAAGCTGTTTGTACTGCTGTGGAGCTTGTGGAAGTGCATAGAACTTACCTTTGTACTTTCTGGATGGTACGATATAGTCTCTGGCCCCTTCTGGAGAAGAAGCACAAAGAATTGGGGTCTGAATCTCTAAGAAGCCCATGTCTGTCATCTTCTGTCTTAAGAAGCTGATTACTTTAGAACGGAAAATCATGTTATCTTTTACTTTTTTATTTCTTAAATCAAGATAACGGTATTTCAGACGTACATTTTCATGGTTTTCTTTAGAAGTCATTACTTCAAATGGAAGCTGTTTATATACCTTTCCTAGCATATCTACTTTATGAGCCTCTAATTCAATGGTTCCTGTAGGAATCTTTGGATTGTAAGTCTCCTCATCACGGTGCTCGATCACACCCTCAAGAGAAATACAGTCTTCCTTGTTAATTCCCTCTAATAAAGTAGTATCTCTCATTACAACCTGAAGAACACCATACATATCTCTTAAGTCAATAAAAGATACTCCGCCGTGGTCACGGATATTCTCTACCCAGCCTGCCACACGGACAGTTTCGCCAACGTTTTCTTCGCTAAGCATATCAAGAGTCCTGTCTCTGTAAATGTTTGCAATATTCATTTATCTAAATCTCCCTTCTTATAATACAGCTTTTCATCATATTTTTATCAATTAAGTGGGTAACAAATACAATTCATTTCCTATCTTAGAGGTAGGAGTCTTCTTGCTGAAAAAGAATAAAGTCACAATTTCATTCTCAAAGGAAATCTATCTTTCTTCTTTAATAGCCCACAAGATAAAAATCTTATGCAATAAAAAACGTCCTGAACTAAAACTAGTTCAGGACGGATTATTCCGCGGTACCACCTGAATTACTGCCTTATGAAAAGCAGTCACTCAAAACCAACTTCTGTCTAACGCACAGTCACGGCGCACCTACTAAGGAATCTGCCTGTGTCCGTATTGACAGATTTCGTTCAGATTGCGGCTGGTAAAGTGTTATTCACAGGAATTCATTCTGCAGGGTTCTCAGCTATCCCCACTCTCTGGAAGCGATAATTCCCACTACTTCTCTTCGTCATCGCCTTTACATCAAATCTTAATCAGTCTACCACAGCTTAAAAAAAATGTCCAGAATTTTTTTGAAATATATTTTATACCTCAAGAGGATTCTTTATTGCATACTCTAAGGCTTCCACAAATGCATTCGTCGCTGCCCGGCAGGCAGATTCCGTTCCCGCAAGAACCGCTCCACTGGAATTCGCATGTGACGGCGGATACCAATATCTTGCCACGCGGGTATTGCCTGCCTTTAATGCTTTATCTAATGCATAGTTTGTCTCAATCGGGCCACCAACAAGATAGGCATAAGATTCGCCAGGCTTAAGCTCACACCATTCCTGAAAATACTTTCCCGGTCTTGGAATCGTCTGTGCATAAAATGCGGTTCCCTCATCCCCGTCAAAGTTACAAAGTTCCGAATGATTCTCGATAAAGTCTCTTACATATCGAAGTCCACTCTTCACATCTTCTACCTTCGGTCCGGAAAACAATACAAATACACTGCCGCCGTATTTACTCCAGGAGCATGTTGTTCCTCCATAGTATGTTTCTGCGTGAATCAGCTTGATATTTGCCTTTTTGCTGGCATCATCCACTGCCAGATAACCAATATCATCATTATCTGCCGAGAAAAATCCGACACTCGTATGTCCTTCCGGTATATTATACACACGCGCAAACTCTGGTGTCACATTCGCAATGACTTTCTGGCTGAGCATATGCGTTTCCATTTTTACAATTTTCATAAACAAAATCCTTTCGCTTCCGACAGAACTTTTATTATCATTTTAAACATCACAATATTTTCAATAATCATTCTAAATAATGTATTCTGCCTTTTATAACACCGTATCACTTTAATACCTGATTACATTCATAACACTTATATGCATATCATGTATGTAACATAAGCAATATCCTGCTCAATCACTCAATATCCATTGGGTGAAACGCACAATACTCCACACCCTCTGCGAACGCCTCAACTGCAGAGCGGCATGCCGATTCCGTTCCATATACAATCGCGCCACCTGTATTAACACGGGAAGGAATCTCGGATAATTCTGCAATCTTCACATCGGCTGCTTTTAACGCTTTATCCAGTCCATACATACTCTCCACCGGTGCAGATACAAGATAGGCAATAGAAGTTCCCTCACTAAGTCCCAAAGACTCCTGATAATACTTTCCGATCCGTGGTACATAATCCACATAATAGCCAAGTGTCCCCTCTTCATTTAAAGAATAATTTCCCGACTTATTCTCTATATAATCCTTTGCATACTGAAGTCCACTCTTCACATCTGCAACTTTCTCGCCGGAAATAATCGCCGTAATCTCTCCGCCATATCTGCTCCACGAATAATCCACTCCGCCATAAACCGTCTCAATCTGAATAACTTTAATCTTGGCTTTCTTAGTCGCATCATCCACTGCAAGCCACATAACATCCTCGCAGTCTGCCGAAAAAATAGCCATGCTCTCATGATTCTCCGGGATGTCATAAATCTTTCGATACTCTTCCGTAATCCGTGGAACAAGCTTCTCCATCACTACATGGGCATCAATCCTTCTTTTCATTTTGCCCTCCTCATTTCATTCACTTTACGGTAAAATAGCCTTCTACCGTTTTTATTTGTATTTTACCACGAAATTGCCATACTGAACATAAACTATTTTTTACTTTGCCTGTGAATTTCTGTTCTTTGGTTCTATTTATTTTTCTACTTTTCTTCTTCAATTCAAGAAAAAATAACAGAATCTCAAAACAGCTTTTATCAGAATACATTATTTAAGATTCAAGAATGTCCCAGCATTCTTGCTGTGAGATGCGCGTCATGCAATGCATGACATACTTCTTCTGTGATAAAATACTTATATTTTACTTCATACAACAACATTTACTTATCACTGTACAAATCCTTAAGCACCTGTCTTGCATTTTTCTTCTGGTAACCATCTGGGTCGCTTATCATCTTTCCCTTTCCTGCTCTCCAGCGGAACTGTGCATAATCCGTCAGATAACTCTTATCTTTTTTGCAGGATGGATATCTCTTATACCAGGATGGATAATATTTCTTCATATACTTTTTGGCAAGCTTTACTGCCTCGCTGTTTGTTCGTCCCTTTTTATCTGGGGTTCCAGACAGGCGTACTCCTGCCGGACTCGAATGCACTAAAACAACACTGCCATCTGCACAGCTTCCCACAACAATATAGATATGCGTAGGTGAACTCATAATATCCCCCGGTTTCCAGTCCTTTACCGCTATCGTCTTTTTATAGGTTCCCCAGCCGTACTTTGCATAAGTAGATGCTGCTTTCGATGCCTTTGTAACATAACCCTGACCCTGTTTTCCATTTTTTGTTTTATTTATGTTGTATACACTCCATCCAACAAATCCAGAACAATCCAGTCCATTTCCAAATGCAAACCTGTGCTTTCTATAATTATAGCTTGCTTTCTGCTTTGCACAAAACTTCCTCCAGCTCGCATTCAGTCCAATTCGCAGACCGTCTGTACCTGCCCCGGTATCTGCCTTATTCCAGCCACCGCCCCAGATATACATGGTAGAACCTACAGGAGCAAGTGCCGTTGTCAGAAAATTTTTAATCGTAGAAGTTGAGTTTTTTGCTACCGTTGTTCTGGCAACCGCCCCAAAAGAACTATAGATACGCTTCTCTTCGCCATTCTTCTTGTATATTTTATATGCCCTTACTTTATATTGGTATACACTCCCTCTTTTCTTATTTTTAAAGACAAGCTTACATTGCTTTGTCGCCCTTAACTTCAGGAAAACATTTTCTTCTTCCGTTTTTTCAAACACTTCATAACCATCCGCTCCCTGCACTGATTCCCAGGAAAGTACCACCTGGCCATCTACTCCATTTGCCAGCACACCAAGAGGTTTCCTTAAACTTGTTTTTGCCATCGCATCTGCTCCCCGTCCCAAAAATAATATTGATACTATCAATATCCATGCTATGTATTTCTTTTTCATCATTACCTTCCTTTCCTTTTCTCATCCATGGTAGCATAGAGCATTACACAATTTCAACAGTTATCCGACATCCCACAAACATTTTAATAAAAGAACAAATTTCTTGCCCTTTTCAACAAATTTTTTCTTAAATTTCTCCTAAAAATGTGTTACAATTTATTACAAATTACATATGAGGAGATGTGTCATCTATGAACGCAAACAAACACTCGAAAAAAGTTGTGCATCTGCCGAAATTCATACAAAAGAATCATACGGCAATACTTTTTTCTCTTCTACTTTTTTTGATGCTCCCTGTAACTTTTGTTCACGCACAACGTCTATATACGACAGACGGTGTAAATGTGCGCGCAAAACCAAACAGTTCTTCGAAAGTACTTACATCTGTTTCTGCCGGAACATCTGTAACGAAAACTGGTAGAAGTGGAAACTGGATTGCCGTCAGGGTAAATGGCATAAAAGGTTATATTTACAAATCTTATCTGTCTGGAAGTAAAAATACTTCTACTGCCACAGTCTCTAAAAGTACTTCTTACCGTGCAGTCATTACAGCAAGTAGTGTGAATCTGCGCGCAAAGCCTTCTTTTTCTAGCCGTGTAAAGGGTAGTTTATCTGCAGGTCAGGCTGTGACGGTTTGTTCTACAAATGGCTCCTGGAAAAAAGTACAAACTTCCAAGGGCAAAAAAGGCTATGTATACGGAATTTATGTTAGGAAAAGTGCTTCATCATCAAAGACTACAGCCAAGAAAACTACTACTGCTTCTTCTAGCAGTTACCGAACAAAAGCAGTCTCCTACGCAAAAAGAAGAGTTGGCGATAAATACAGCCAGTCTCGAAGAAACCAGAAAGGATATGCTGATTGCTCTAGTCTGATGCGTGACGCTTATAAGAGTGCTTCCGGCAAATATATCGGAAACACAACCTATGAACAGTTAGAATTGATGCATTCTTATCTGTATTCGATTTCTTCTGTCAGACAGGCAACAGTTGGAGACCTGGTGTTCCATCAGAACGGCTCTAATCATGTTGGGATTTATCTTGGAAATGGAAAGGTTCTTCATGCTTCACAGACTGCGGGGAAAGTGAAGATCAGTACGTTTAGTAGTAGTAGCCGGTATTGGGATACGGGTTGTAATGCGGCGGGATATTGTGTGAAACACTGATCTACCGCAAGCAGGAGGATGCTCCTAAACGAGCAGATGCCCCAAAGAGGAAAGCCCCTATATTTGCGCCCTTAAAGCGAGAATTGAATGTTCGCTTAACGGCCACAAATATAGGGGCTTTCCTCTTTGAGAGCTGTTTTTGGCTGGAGATAGCTCGCTAACTTATAAAATCTAATGTGTAAAATTAAGAAGTTTAATTCATGCAAAGATATGCAAAATATCCCACATACGCCACAAGCATTACAACCCCGCATGGTCTGCGAAGTTCTTTATGGCGTATCGTTCCAAGCCATAGGATAACACCTGCCGCTACTGCCACCGCAGAGTCAATCAGGAACTTGCTTTCAAATGGTACATTGCAAATCAATGCAGTTGTTCCTATTACGAAAAGAATGTTAAAGATATTGCTTCCAACGATATTTCCAATGGCAATCCCGGCATTACCGCTTTTAGCAGCAGTAACCGAAGTAACCAGTTCTGGAAGTGATGTTCCAAAGGCTACAATAGTAAGACCGATGAAACGCTCACTCATGCCAAAAGCTCTTGCAATCTCTGATGCGGCATCTACAACAAGGTCACTGCCCCAGACTACCATAATACCTCCAGCGATAATGAAAATAATGCATTTTAAATAGGACATCTGGCATTCATCTTCTTCTTCAGCCGCTTTATTCTTTTTCGACATCACAAAAAGATAGGCCAGGAAAGCGATAAACAATATCCAAAATATAACGCCTTCTGGAAAGCTGACTGCCCGTCTAGTTATTCCAAAAACAATCATTAAAGCTGTAATTCCTATCATAAATGGAATCTCACAATACAAAGTAGATTTTTGAATCGCAACATTTGTTATAACGGCTGTGATTCCTAGAATAACAAGCACATTCATAATATTACTGCCTACTACATTACCGATAGTGATTCCGGCACTTCCCTTTAATGCGGAAGTAATGCTGACCGCCGCTTCCGGAAGGCTTGTTCCCATTGCTACAATAGTAAGGCCGACAATCAATTGCGGGATTCCCAACTTCCCTGCAATTCCTGCTGCACCATCTACAAAAAAATCTGCTCCTTTTACTAAAAGGACAAATCCGACACATAAAAGTAAAATCTGAAGTATCATTAAGTCATTCTCCTTCTAAATATTTATCTACTCTCGAAATTCTGTACATTCTCAAAATCCAATGCAAAAGCAGACATTTTAAAACGTGTGTGAAAATTCTTCATTGCGTGCTTGAAACATACTCCAAGAGTACACTACTCTTAGAGCGTGTAACTTACAAAAGTCAAGGCTTCTTGTTTCATTTCGGAGTATATTTGAATATATTTACTGAAGGTGATAGTGAGGAAGTTCTGCCTGCTTTCCAAAGCTTTCTTTATGAAGGGCATCCATAACTTTTTCTACTGGACAAATGTCATGTTCTTCCCGCAGGAATTCAAAGATTTCTTCGATTCCCTCTCCAGTATAGGCACTTGTAAAAAATATTTTTTTACACCCAGTGAGTTTTAGCCATTCGGCTGCCTGCTGTGGATTCGCTGCCCAGTGGTCAATCTTGGTTACAATTCCCACTTCGTCGCGGTTTCCAAGCGGTGTTATGTTTGGAGGATATAAAGAATAGGGTTCTGTCGCACTTAACACAATTCCTACCACATCGGATTCTGCAGCATACAGATCAATCGTATGCGCCAAATCCAGATTCTCCGCATATTCGCCCGGCATATCAATGACACAGTCATACTGGCTGACATATTGTGTCTTTTTATAGGTAATATTCTCCCCACGTAAAACCTGCTTTAGTGTTGTCTTCCCACTTTCACTTCTTCCAATTAACAATATCCTTCTCATATAACTTCCCCCTGCTTTTTAGTTGCCATACATCATATATAGTTATACTCCCATAAAGAACATCAATGCAGCCCATGTAAATAATGGATAATACATTCCATGTTCGTCTCTTCCTTTACAAAGATATTCTTCGGCATCTTCTTTACTTACCAGACGGAATCCCTCAAACACTTCTGAACCTTCTGCCCCATCATGGTTCATCTTTGGCATCTCATCACGGTTGATGGAAATGTATACTAAAGCGTTCCCTTCGTCTGTCATGCCCGGTGTACTGAATACGCATGGAGAAACAACTTTGATCTCATCGGATTCCTCCACTTCGATTCCTGTCTCCTCTTTCAACTCACGAATGGCAGTATCTACAAGAGCATTCGGATTATTCCAGTCTCCTTTATCAATGAGTCCTGCCGGAACACTTAACATATACTGTCCGACCGGATAACGATACTCCCAGTTTAAGAGAAGCTTCTTTGGCTGCCCCTTAATATTAAGAACAACGAAACAGCTTACTGCATCTGGCTGCATGGTTCCACACTCTTCATCTGGTGTCAGTGCAACCATTCTATCCTTGTTTCTTCGGCTGGCACAGTAGTAATGGCCACCCTCTCTGTACTGTAAATCATACAGGTTCATATATTCTGATTCATAAATGGTTTCCATTTTTCCGTTATACATAATTTTATCGCCTTTCTTGCTATAAAAAATCCTAAAAGAAATACCATTTTACACAAAAGCGGTACTTCTTTTAGGATATATTGTCATACATTTAAATGGCTTTGTCAAGGTGATTCTGTGGTAAAATCCGATGTACAA
Organism: Anaerobutyricum hallii DSM 3353; assembly: GCF_000173975.1. Classification (GTDB taxonomy): domain Bacteria; phylum Bacillota; class Clostridia; order Lachnospirales; family Lachnospiraceae; genus Anaerobutyricum; species Anaerobutyricum hallii. Next base: position 145,445 of record NZ_ACEP01000064.1, on the reverse strand, counting down.
CCATGCACAACACAGCAGTAATTACAATATCCGGCAGTGTGTAACCGATTATGATATCTACATGCATCAATGCACGGTATAAAATAAGTCCAATAAGCCATACAGCCAGGTTTGCCCAATCCCATTCTTTCACAGCTCTTCTCTTTTTATTAAAGAAGAAATCAGCAATCATAACTGCAATCATCGGCGCAAACACGGAGTTAATCAGATAAAGAAATTCTTCGATATTGTCCATTGGATAAAGAATTGCCGCAATCGTACCAACGATAACTACAACGACAGAAATGTATTTTCCATTGATTTTTTTAGAAAAACTCTCCCCGACAACTTCACCAGAAACACCTGCAGAATGTGCTGCCAAAAAGTTAGTGGTAACGGTAGAAAAAACAATAATAAGAAGTCCGACTACACCAAGACCTGCACGAAGAGAAATCTGTGCGATATCAGAAGTTCCCATACCGATTGCAGCAGACATTCCGATAATATACATCCAGCAGCTTACGAGTCCGTAAACAATTGTGCTTACTGTCGTCGCCTTTACTGGCTTTGTGCTGTTTGAAGTGTAATCACTGATTACCGGAATCCAGGACAATGGCATGGATGCGGCAAGTTCAATCGCTGCACCAAAAGAAAGGGTTTCACCACTCACACTACCGCCGTTTAAAAATGCCCCTGCGTTGCCCTTTGTCACGATAACAAAACATAAAGCGACTGTCATTAAAAATAATGCCGTCATCGCAACCATATTGATTTTTTCAAGACGTTTTAAACCGACCAGAACCCACACAAGCAGTAACACACCGATGATGGCACACCACACACCTGCTCCTGCAGAAAAAATACCATTCGCTGCCAAAGCTCCGTCATAATTTAAAATCGCAAGCCAGCCTGCAAGCTGTAAAATATTTAAAATAGAAAATGGCAGGTTTCCCTTTCGTCCAAAGCTGACTGCAACGGTCTCCATAGCATTATTGTTTGTCTTTGCTCCAAGATATCCTGCTAAAAATAACAGAATACATCCAATAACGTGACCAATTAAAATAGCCAGAAGGCCAGTTTTCATTCCAAGTGGTGCAAAATATGTTCCTGTCAGGATTTCTGACATTGAAACTCCTGCACCAAACCAGATCAGTCCATTACTGAGGACCGATGTTTTATTTTCTTCCATACTAAAATATCCTCCTTGTAAAAATATTAGAAACAAGTATAATATTATAGTACACTTTAGCCATATTTAAATAGCCAATTCGCATACAGCCAGTATGGTCAGATGTATACAATAATACATATGTACTCTTGAAATCTTTTTAATTTTGATTTTATGAGATTTTTTTGTCAGTTGTGTCAAAATTTTTGAGGCATACGCGGTACGCATGTTGATAAATTTCAGGTGCAGCTGATGGAAAATCGGTCACAAAAGTAATTGTAAGAAAAACACCGAGAGCACATTACATACATTAAGGAGAATTCGAATGCTAACCTATTCTTTTACAAACTTAAAAAATGAATCTCTATACATGCATCTTTATCAATGTATCCGTCAGGATATTGTTGATGGCAAGTTAGTTTCCGGGGAAAAGCTCCCTTCCAAAAGAAGTTTTGCAAAAAATCTCGGCGTAAGTACGATTACGATTGAAAATGCCTATGCTCAGCTTTTATCGGAAGGATATATTTACTCCATTCCAAAGAAGGGATTTTATGTCTCTGATTTTAAAAATAATGTGATAAAACCAGTCAAACTGACAACAGAAAATGTGAAACTTTCCTCTGGGCAGTCTGACTTTCTTGCTGACTTTTCCAGCAACCAGACACGTCCGGAAAACTTTCCATTTTCTATCTGGGCAAAATTGATGCGTGAGACTTTTAATACAAACAGTCCAGAACTGATGACGAAACCACCCTGCGGAGGAATTATGGGACTTCGCCAGGCAATCGCCACCCATCTGGAACAATTTCGTGGAATGCATGTACAGCCGGAGCAGATTTTTATTGGAGCCGGAACCGAATACTTATACGGACTTTTAATCCAGCTTCTGGGATTTGACAAAAAATATGCCATTGAAAATCCAGGCTACGAAAAAATTGCCGCAATCTACAACAGCTACAATGTGGCATATCACTATATTCCAATGGATAATAACGGTATCCTTGTCGATGAATTAGAAAAAAGTGAAGCCGATGTGGTACATATTTCTCCATCCCACCACTTTCCTACTGGAATCGTTACCCCGATAAGCCGCCGCTACGAGCTGCTTGGCTGGGCCGCCGCCTCTACCGACCGCTACATTATTGAAGATGACTATGACAGTGAATTCCGCCTGACTGGAAAGCCAATCCCGTCCTTACAGAGTATGGATATCACACAGAAAGTCATCTATATTAATACCTTTACTAAGAGTCTATCTTCAACAATGCGAATCAGCTACATGGTACTCCCACCGAAACTTGCCAACCGCTTTCTGGAACGGTTAAGTTTCTATTCCTGTACCGTCTCAAACTTTGAACAGTACGCTCTAATGCGCTTTATTAACGAAGGCTGCTTCGAAAAACATATTAATCGAATGCGAAACTTCTATCATAAACAAAGAGACAGCCTTCTTGATGCCATAAAAAACAGCCCGCTCGCTTCCTATGTCACCATCATGGAAGAAGACTCTGGACTACATTTTCTACTCAAGGTCAATACGGAACTGTCCGATGAAGAACTCATGCAGAGAGCTTTACAAAAAGGTGTCAAACTAAACAGCCTCTCCGCCTACTATCACGACAGCCCAGATGATTTTGCGGCACATACCTTCATCATAAACTATTCCTATCTCAATACAACGGGGGTGGAGGACGCGATAAAGGTGCTTTATGATGTGATAAAGAAATAGATGCTAAATAAGCTAAGCCTTATTTCCTGTATAAAGCTGGTAGTATCTTCCCTGTTCTTCAATCAAATCATCATGGGAGCCTCTCTCAATGATTCGCCCCTGTTCTAATACCATAATACAATCACTGTTTTTGATAGTAGAAAGGCGATGTGCGATAACGAAGGTAGTTCTTCCATGCATCAGTCGATCCATACCTTCCTGTACGATTTTCTCAGTACGGGTATCAATGGAACTGGTTGCTTCATCAAGGATTAATACTGGTGGGTCTGCGATGGCTGCTCTTGCGATAGATAGGAGCTGTCTCTGACCCTGACTTAAGTTGGCACCATCTCCAGTAAGAACAGTGTCATATCCCTGTGGAAGCCGTTCGATAAAGCTGTCTGCGTTGGCAAGTTTTGCTGCTTCGATAACCTCTTCATCGGTCGCATCTAATTTACCATAGCGGATATTGTCTTTGACGCTTGCTGTAAATAAATGCGTATCCTGTAACACCATTCCGAGGGAATGTCTTAAATCGGCTTTCTTTATCTTATTGATGTTAATGCCGTCGTAACGGATTTTTCCATCCTGTATATCATAGAAACGGTTGATAAGGTTAGTGATCGTTGTCTTTCCAGCTCCGGTAGAACCAACGAATGCAATCTTTTGTCCTGGTGTGGCAAACATTTTGATATCGTGAAGTACAATCTTCTTCTCATCGTATCCAAAGTCTACACCGAGGAATTCTACATCACCAAGAAGCTTGGCATACGTTGTTGTTCCATCTTCTTTATGAAAATGTTTCCATGCCCAGGTTCCAGTATGTTTGTCTGTTTCGTGAATCGTTCCATCTGCATCTTCTGTTGCATTGACAAGAGTTACATAGCCTTCATCTACTTCTGGTTCTTTGTCAAGAAGCTCAAAGATTCGCTGTGCTCCGGCAAGTGCCATTGCAACAAAGTTTACCTGTTGGCTGACCTGACCGATTGGCATATTTAAACTCTTATTAAATGTCAAAAAGCTTGCTAATCCACCAAGAGTAAAACTGCCAATTCCATTGATAGCAAGAATACCACCAACAATCGCAACGATAACATAACTGATATTTCCAACCTGTGCATTTACTGGCATGGCAATATTGGCAAATTTATTTGCATTATCCGCACTATGAAACAGTTTATCATTTAATTCTTTAAATTCTTCAATACTTTTTTCTTCATGGCAGAATACTTTGACAACTTTTTGTCCCTGCATCATTTCCTCGATATAACCATTAGCCGCACCAAGGTCTTTTTGTTGCTGTACGAAGTATTTTCCACTCAAAGTTGCAATACGTTTAGAAAGATAAACCATAATGCCGACCATAGCCAGACTGACAACAGTAAGCGGAACACTTAACACAAGCATACATACGATAATACTGACAACCATAATTCCACTATTAAAAATCTGTGGAATACTCTGGGAAATCATCTGGCGCAACGTATCAATATCGTTCGTATACACGGACATGATATCTCCATGTGCATGTGTATCAAAATATTTAATCGGAAGGTCCTGCATATGCGTAAACAAATCATCACGCAGGCTTCGTAACGTACCCTGAGTGATATTTACCATAATCTGTGAATACAACAGTGTAACAGCTACTCCAATCGCATAAAATCCAGCAACTCTTGTGATTGCGTGTGCAAGACCGGAAAAATCACGACTTCCATCTTTTAGCATTGGAACAATATAATCATCAATCAAAGTCTGCATAAACATCGTTCCCTGTACGTTACAGATAACACTGATCAAAATACAGATCAATACTGTAACAAAGGCAGCCCCGTAATGCTTCATAATATATCCCATAAGACGTTTTAATAAAACTCCGGGATTCTCTATCTTTTTAGCATTTTTCATATTCTTTATCCGTGCCATCTCTATTCACCTCCGTTCTCATCAAAGTCTCCGCCACCCTTAGTCTGGGATTCGTAGACATCTCTGTAAATTTCATTGGATTTCATAAGATTCTCATGGGTATCAAAACCGGAAATTTCTCCGTTATCCATAACAATAATTCTGTCTGCACTCTGAATACTGGAGACTCTCTGTGCGATGATCAATTTTGTTGTATCTGGAATTTCTTTTGCAAATGCTTCACGAATCTTTGCATCGGTTGCGGTATCTACGGCACTTGTACTGTCATCAAGAATCAGAATCTTTGGCTTTTTAAGAAGGGCTCTTGCAATACAAAGACGCTGCTTTTGCCCACCAGAAACATTCGAACCACCCTGTTCGATATATGTATGATAACCATCTGGCATTCGGTCAATAAATTCATCCGCACAGGCAAGATGGCAGGCCCTCTTACACTCTTCCTCTGTTGCATTCTCATCACCCCAGCGGAGGTTATCGAGAATTGTACCGGAGAAAAGAACATTTTTCTGTAATACAACAGAAACTTCATCTCGAAGTGTTTCAATATCGTATTCCCTTACATCTTTTCCGCCAACAAGTAAACGTCCTTCGGAAACATCATACAGACGGCTGATTAAGTTAACAAGACTGGACTTTGCACTACCAGTTCCACCAATGATACCGATTGTCTCTCCTTCTTTGATAGAAAGGTCAATATCATTTAATACATTTTTCTTGCCCTCTTTATTATAACGGAAAGAAACGTGGTCAAAGACAATACTTCCATTTTTTACTTTATAAACAGGATTCTCTGGATTCACAATATCCGGTGTTTCATTTAACACTTCAGATACACGCTCTGCACTTGCCACACTCATAGAAAGCATAACAAATACCATGGAAAGCATCATAAGGTTCATTAAAATACTCATACAATAAGCAAGAAGCATCATGAGTTCCCCTGTTGTAAGTGCAGACTGTACAATCATCTTTGCACCAAGCCAGCTAATACCAAGAATACAGGAGTATACTATAAGCATCATTAATGGAGCGTTAAAAGAAACAATTCTCTCCGCTTTTACCGCCATACGATATACATTACCACTTGCCTTTGTAAAGCGGCTCTTTTCATATTTTTCACGTACATATGCTTTTACAACACGAATTGCAGAAACATTTTCCTGCACACTTTCATTTAAGTCATCGTACTTCTTAAACATTGCTGTAAAATATCCCATTGCCCTCCAGATAATAATTGCAAGAAGCGCACCAAGAATAATAACCGCAACCAGATAAATACTTGCGAGCTTTACATTCACCGAAAATGACATAATCATTGCACAGATTAAACTAAATGGCGCACGCACACACATACGAAGAAGCATCTGATAGGAGTTCTGTAAGTTTGTTACGTCTGTTGTCATACGGGTAACCAAACTTGGGGTACTGAACTTATCAATATTAGAAAAAGAAAATGTCTGAATATTTTCAAACATTGCCTGTCGTAAATTACGGGCAAAACCTGTTGATGCCCTTGCACCGTACTTTCCTCCCATAATACCGGCAAACAAACCTATGCCTGCTGCCACAACCATCCATATACCAATAATATAAATATGATGAATATCTCCCTTTTCCACGCCATCATCAATAATTGATGACATCAAAAGAGGAATAATCATTTCCATGATCACCTCTAAAATCATGAAAATTGGTGTAATAATAGAATCTTTCTTAAACTCTTTAACCTGTCCTGCAAGAGTCTTTATCATTCTAAACCACCGTCCTTTCTCTTTCTTTTTTAATTATATATTCTCTTGATGCACACAGCACTTTGCATTGCCTTACTGCATCTGTTCAAGATTCTCTCGAATCTGCTTTGCCACCTTAAAAAAAGTCTGCAATTCTTCTTCATCGATTCCCTCACGAACCTTTTTCTCCACATTATCAATATTTTGTAGAAAACATTCATGAAGTTTTTCTCCTTTTTCCAGAAGACAAAGACGCTTCAAGCGACAATCTCTCTCTACTGCCACTCTTGCGATATACCCTTTCTGCTCCATCTGTTTCACCAAACAGGTCACCGTAGAACGGGCAATATAAAACTCTGCCTCAATATCTCTTTGAAAAATCTCCTCTTCCTTATGGTCATATAAATAACCGATGATCCATCCTTGCATCACCGGCATCATTCCCTTCTTCTCGGACTTCTCATCGCCCACTGCATTCCGCATCATCATGTTGTCCAAAGAGCGCACAATAAATCCTATCATTTCTTCTCTCTTCACGGTACCTCCTTATCTTCTTATTCCTTTGTATAAATTGTTTAGAATCAAACCATTCAACATTGAATTGTTCAATATCAAACTTTTTTTGCGCTGTATCTATTATATTCATCTTTCAAGATTTGTCAAGAGAGAGATTGCTATTTAATTCATTAGGTAAGCTACAGACGACGGCATATTTGCCAAATTGGAACAAATAGAACCACCAAAGAAAATATACCCTATATCTGTGGCCTCAGAACAAGGTTTGGATATAAGCGCATAAGCGAGCATTCAAACCGCCGCGACTAAAGTCACAGATATAGGGTATATTCTCTTTGATGGTTCGCGTGTTTTGCCTGTAATAAATTATTCTTTAATCACTGTTTTTTGGTAACACAAGATTTAAGAATACCGCAGTAATAGTTGCCAATACAACAGGGGACTTTCCAAAGATAGTTGTTACCCATGCAGGGAAAGTTGCCAACGCTGCATTTGCCTGTGTCACACCCATGCCAAGAGCAATTGATAATCCAACGACTGTTGTATTTCTAAAATCCATCGGTGCTGTTGTGATGAGTTTAATTCCAGTCATTGCAATTGATGCAAATACAGAAACGGTTGCTCCACCGAGTACACAGTACGGAATCGTTGTAAGTACAGAGGAAAACTTTGGAATTAATCCTGCAATCAGAATAATAATAGCTGAAGTCTCAAATACTCTTTTTGCAACAACTTTCGTAGAACCTACAATACCTACGTTCTGGCTGTATGTTGCAGTTGGAAGTCCGCCAAAAATTGCACAGACAATATTACTTAATCCATATCCTACGATACCTCCATTTAATTCTTCATCTGTCGGCATACGGTCAAGTCCGCCTGTTGTTGTTGCGGAAAAATCTCCGATTGCCTGAATGGAATTAATGGCAAATAATACGCCGATTGCAACACAGGAAGATGGTTCAAACTTGATTCCAAAGTGCATTGGCTTTGGAAGCGCAAACCAGGATGCATTTACTACTGCTGAAAAATCAACCATTCCAAAAAATAATGAAATGATATATCCTGCAATAATTCCAATTAATATGGATGCCAGCTTCCAGATTCCTTTTCCATAATGATTCAGTGCTGTTACGATACAAAGTGTGATAATCGCTACAAGCCAGTTCTCCCAGGAACCGTAACTTTCATTGCTCGCACCACCAGCCATATAATTAATTGCTGTTGGATACAATGAAAGACCGATAGCAAATACAACGGTACCTGTAATTAACGGTGGAAAAAACTTACGAATCTGCTTAATAAAAATACCAACGAAAACCGCTACGATACCTCCAACAATCTGTGCTCCTAATATCGTTGCGATATCAAATCTTCCTGCAATTGCCTGCATAGTCGGTACATAGGCAAAACTGATACCCATGATTACCGGAAGTCCAGAACCGATTGCAATTTTCCCTGTCCGAAGGAGAGGGAATACCTGAATCAATGTTGTAATTGCTGACATCGTAAGGGCTGCCTGAATTAAAATAACAGAATCTTGTTCTGACAGTCCGGCCACACCAGCCACGATAATTGCCGGTGTAACACATCCTACAATCATGGCCACCACATGTTGCAGGGCAAGTGGAAGGGTCTCACCTACAGATGTTTTTCCATCCACTTTGAATAGTTCTTCTGACATGTTGTTTGTCGGTCTACTCATAATACCTCCTATGATTTTCTATTATTCTGCTATCGAAAATTTGCATCTTATATGAAAAATCCTGCATAAATAATAGAAAAATTTATATTTTGTCTCATGTATATTAACATTTTTTGTCGGAAAAAGCAACTAAATAGGAATTTCCTCTCCACAGCCAAAGAAACGCCCCCGAAGAGAGTCTAACCCCTATATTTGTGACTTTAGTCGCGGCGGTTTGAATGCTCTCTTTAAGTGCTCGCATCCAAACCTTGCTCCGAGGCCACAAATATAGGGGTTAGACTCTCTTCGGGAGCTGTGCTTTGGCTGTGGGGGGGAAAATTGCTATTTATTGTTGAAGTGATTTGGGGAATCGCCAGAAGGTTTTGGCTTTCTGCGGAGTTGTTTTTTGAAAGATTGACTCGAATTATTGTTGTAGTACGCTGAAAATTTGATTTTTTTTAGGTTTTGTATCAATCCTGAAAGATTTAAATTTCCGAATTACTTCTATCTCTCCTGACTTCTTCCACTAATCTTTCCACTAATTTGCTCGGGTAGCCAAGAAACAAAAGTCCGAGAATCAAACCATCTATATTTGTGATTTGATTCTCAGACTTCGTCTGTTACTCACCCCGGCAAATTCCTATTTACATCATTGCCAGAAGTATTGTTCCTGCAGTAATAAGTACAACACCAAAAGCTGCTTTTTTAGTAAGCTTCTCATGAAATACGATGTAAGAAAATGCAATTGTTATAAGCATGCTTAATTTGTCAATCGGAACAACAACACTTGCCGGTCCTTCTTGTAATGCACGGTAATAGCATAGCCAGGAAGCTCCGGTTGCAAGTCCTGACAGACAGATAAAGAGTAGTTCTATTTTCTCGACAGTCCGTACTTTCTTTTGTTCTCCGGTCACAAAAACCATAAACCACGCCATGACAAGGACAACAGTTGTACGAATGGCTGTACCAAGATTAGAATCAACTCCTTCGATACCTGCCTTTCCAAGTATTGCGGTAAGACTGGCAAATACTGCGGAAAAGACTGCGTAAATAAACCAGCTTCCATCGGAACTTTTCTCCTGATTTGCCATTCCTTTTCTTGTAATCATCAGCATTGTTCCAACACCGATCAAAACAATACCGACACCTTTTCCAAGGCTAAGCCCTTCCTGTAAAAAGATGAGTGCTAATAAAATTGTTAAAATCGTACTGGATTTATCAATCGGAACAACTTTATTAACATCTCCTTTTTGCAGAGCATGGAAATAGCACAACCATGAGGCTCCTGTGGCCAATCCAGATAATACAAGGAATAACAATGTACGACTACTAATATTACTGATGCCTGCCTCTGCACCTGTAACGAACACCATCAGCCACGCAAATATAAGAACAACTATTGTTCGGATTGCTGTGGCCACATTTGAGTTTGTCTTCCGAATTCCACACTTTGCAAGGATTGCTGTGATACCTGCAAAAAAGGAAGAACCTATCGCATAAAAAATTCACATAATATCCGCCTTCTTTTCGTAAAGAAAATTTACAGCATACGCATAGAAATCTATGGCACTTCTACATAAATTTTATATAATTTCCGCTATATTATTACATTTCATAAAGCCACTCATTATACATGCCCCTGCTGCTCCTGTTTGTCTAACGTCATTTATGTTTTCATTGGAAATTCCGCCAATAGCATACACCGGAATAGATACATTTTCACAAATATTTTGTAAAAATGTAAGACCTCTTCCCGGTAGTCCCTTTTTACAATCTGTAAGAAAGATATGCCCGGCAGTAATGTAAGTACATCCAAGTCTTTCTGCCTCTTTTGCCTCCTCTAAAGAGTGGCAGGAGGCACCAATTATTTCAAAATGATTTTTTTCTTGTGGAGTCATTTTCCGAAGAAGTGGCAGAGGCATATGGATTGCTTTTACATTAAGGGCCATTGCTGCTTTTGCAAAACTGTGGAGGATACATGGCACGCTATACTTCTCGCAAATATGCATTACTTTTTCTGCTAATATTGTATATGCTTCTTCTGATAAATCTTTTTCTCTTAATACTATCGCTTTGGGTTGCGCTGCTGCGATAATTTGGATTCTTTTTAAAAAGTCATCTTTACAAAGTTTCCGATTTGTAATACACAGGATATCTGATTTTTCCAATACAGAATTTTTTAATATAGAATTGAACTCTCCTCCTGTAGTATTTTTCTTTTCAAAGTTTTTACCTTGATAGTCTCTGTTTTGATAGGTTCCATTTTTTATAAGCTGTTGCTTCAGATCTTTGGTGGAATTTTGATTTCTTCGCTTACACATAAAGATAATCATTTAAGACTGGCTGCAGGCCTTCTTCCGAAATATCTTCATACATTTTCTGGAAGCTTCTTCCGTCATTGATCTCAAATTGTTCATCACCCTGCTCGCCGTCTTCCTCCTTTCCAGTGTATTTGCTTTCGTGATCACCGATTCCAGTAGAGACACCAGCGGAAACTTTGGTGGCAGCGATTTTTACAATGCCGTTTCGGAAGATTTCGCTTTCTCTTGAGGAAACGGTAATGCCAACAAACGGAAGGAAGATGCGATAAGCACATAATACCTGGCAAAGCTGTTTTTCACCAACGTCTAAAGGATTAATTTTATCGTTATTGATGATTGGGCGAAGTCTTGGACAGGACAGGGAAAGTTCTGCCTGTGGGTATTTTCTCTGTAAATAGTAAACATGAAGTGCGCTTGCTAACGCATCTTTTCTAAAATCAGATAATCCAAGAAGTGCAGAAAAACCCGCTCCTCTCATACCTGCCATAAGAGCACGTTCCTGTGCCTCAAAACGGTATGGCCATACTCGTTTATGTCCCATCAGATGCAAAGTTTCGTATTTATCGGAGTCATAGGTTTCCTGAAATACAGTGACATAATCTGCTCCGCATTCATGCAGATAACGATATTCGTTGGTATTTACCGGATAGATTTCAAGACCGACCATGCGGAAATACTTTCTTGCAAGTTTACATGCCTCACCAATGTATTTTACATCACTTTTTGCCCGGCTTTCTCCAGTAAGAATCAAGATTTCTTCCATACCAGAATCAGCAATTACTTTCATCTCATGGGCAATCTGTTCCATATTAAGCTGCATACGATTAATATGGTTATAACAGTTAAATCCACAGTACACGCAATAATTTTCACAATAGTTTGCAATATAAAGCGGTGTAAACAAATATACTGTATTTCCGAAATGCTTACTTGTCTCTATTTTCGCTTTCTGTGCCATCTGCTCTAAAAATGGTGCAGCCGCAGGAGATAATAACGCTTTAAAATCTTCGATAGAACAAGTTTCATGTTCTAATGCTGCTTTTACATCTTTTGCCGTGTATTTTTCATAATCATAAGAGTTCATCTGACTCATGACTTTTTCCATAACATCTGATGTAATCTGTTCCATTCCTGGCATATATTCCATATGACTTTTTCTTGAAGAAGGGTCTGTTTCCAAACGATGCTTTTTCTCCAGAGCTTCGGCTGATAAATATTCTGAATCAATTAAAAACTGATTTTCCATTTTGCTACCTCTTTTCCAGTAAATCTTTTCACATTTTTATAATTACTAAAATCCTAAAAAACCTTTTCTACAAAGCTGATTTTTCTATATTGCTACAAACTTGCCAGAGTGTGTTTAAAAATGTTTCCTGCAAGATGTTCACTACAATTTGATTTGCAGGAATGATTTTTCAAACACTCTCTGGTTTGCTATCCCATTGACTTTCAGATAAATAACACAGTTTGATGAAAAAACAGATAGGTTATCTGACTAAATATCAATGAGATAATTCACAAGTTATCATTTAATGCAAAAATCCTGTCAGTGGGTCAGAAGCCGATGCTCCTCTTGTAAGCACACGTCCAAGACCAGATAAATATGCCTTTCTTCCTGCCTCAATTGCCTGACGGAATGCCGCAGCCATCATTGGAAGATCACCGGCAGTTGCCAAAGCAGTATTCGCCATAATCGCAGCCGCTCCCATTTCCATCGCCTCACAAGCTTGTGATGGCTTACCAATACCGGCATCTACAATAATCGGAAGATCAATCTCATCAATTAAAATCTGGATAAATTCCTTTGTGGCAAGCCCTTTGTTAGAGCCAATTGGAGAAGCAAGCGGCATAACACAGGCTGCTCCCGCATTCACTAAATCTCTGGCAGCATTTAAGTCTGGGTACATATATGGCATAACAACAAATCCTTCTTTTGCAAGAATTTCTGTTGCCTTAATCGTTTCCTGGTTATCTGGAAGAAGATACTTGCTGTCACGCATAATCTCTACCTTTACAAAGTTTCCACAGCCAAGTTCTCTTGCCAAACGTGCGATTCTTACCGCCTCCTGTGCATTTCTCGCTCCGGAAGTATTTGGTAAAAGAGTAACACCCTCTGGAATATAATCTAAAATATTTTCATGGTCTTTTGTGTTGGCTCTGCGCACTGCTAACGTAATAATTTGCGCACCAGCATCTCTTACAGCCGCTTCGATTAACTTCATGGAATACTTTCCAGAACCTAAAATAAAACGGGAATCAAACTCATGTCCACCAATCACTAATTTATCTTTTGTCTTCATAATAAAACGCCCTTCTTTCTCACATATTTCTCGCAGTTAAGTAATTACTTTGTAAAACCATAAACTTTCGACATAAATACATTTGCTATCATTTCATAAAAATGCATTACTGCCTTCTTATAAGCTTTTTGGCGGTATACACTTATTTGCTGCCGCCGCCCATGAAGCTTACGATTTCTACCTCATCACCATCTTTTAAAATTGTCTGTGCATACCGTTCTTTTGGAATAATCTCCAGATTATATTCCACAACAATATGTTTCACATTATAATTTTCCTGTTCCAGGTAATCTGAAACAGAAATTCCTGTTTTTTCACAATCCTGTCCATTGATTCTTACCACACTTTCACCTCCTGTAGACTAAGAAAAGAATTCTGCCTGAAGGGTTTTCACATAATAGGAGATTCAAAAGTGACTTCCGATTATATAAAATGAATTACATAAAAAAACAGGAAACCACCGATTCGGTAACTTCCCGTAAACTATACAAAACTTTTATGCTTCCCTACGTTGGCATTATCCAAATCAGGTTAATGGGTCGAAGGTCATACCTTCCTCTCAGCCTGTAATACAAGCTCCCCTGTTGTTCAATTGTATTTAATATACACTTATTGTCAGAAAAAAGCAAGATAAAATTACTACTTCATCACAATAAGCTCGTATTCTCTGCTTCCTAAGCCAATCTTTTCTGCATGTTCTAAGCATGTTTTATATTCAGATTCCGGAGTGGAATTTTCGAAATGATCGTGATGATCGCAAAAGCCTTCTTTATGCATATTTTCAGAAAGCTGGCTGTTTGGCAGTGGCTGCATCTTCAAACAGGCATCTACACAGGCCTGGTCTAATGCTAATGGATCAAAGGATGCAAACATACCGATATTCGGCAGGATTGGTGCATCATTCTCTGCATGGCAATCACAGTTTGGAGATACATCAACAACTAAAGAAATATGAAAGTTTGGTCTTCCATCTACTACTGCTTTCGTATATTCTGCCATTCTGCAGTTTAAGTCCTTTGTTGCTGCCCAGTTCTCAAATTCAATAGCATCAAAATTACAGGCACCGATACATCTTCCACAACCAACACAGTTAGCTCCATCAATGTGCATCTTCTTGGTCTCTTCATCAAAGACCAGACCATTATTGGCGCACTCTCTCATACAGCGGCGGCATCCTCGACACATATCTTCGTGAATCGTTGGCTGACCATTTGTATGCTGCTCTTTCTTACCAGCACGAGAACCGCATCCCATACCGATGTTCTTAATCGCACCACCAAATCCTGTCGTCTCATGCCCTTTAAAATGGCTTAAACTGATAAAAATATCTGCATCCATAATCGCACGGCCAATTTTGGCACTCTTTATGTATTCTACACCTTCTACAGGTACTTCAATATCATCTGTCCCTTTTAATCCATCTCCAATTAAAATAGGACATCCGACAGTCATTGCAGTAAATCCATTCTCCCAGGCACACTGTAAATGCTCTAAAGCATTCTTACGGCTTCCAGGATATAGCGTATTACAATCTGTTAAAAATGGTTTACCACCTAATTCTTTTATAACATCCGCAACTGCTTTTGCATAGTTTGGACGAAGAAAACTTACATTGCCGAGCTCACCAAAATGCATCTTAATTGCTACAAACTTATTCTCCATATCAATTTCTGAGATTCCGGCCTTCTTCAGAAGTCTCTTTAATTTGAGTGGAAGTCCCTCTCCTAACTTTGCCCTGAAGTCGGTAAAATAAACTTTTGATTTTTCCATGTTCGCAATCCCTTTCTCATAATATTTAGTCTGAAATGAAATATTTTCTCATTACAAGTATACTTTACAGCTATTTTGACACTCTGTCAATTACAAAGTATTAAAATAAAATATCGTTCTTTATTTTAACATAGATTACGACACTTAATATCGTAATTTAATTGCCGAGTACTTTCCTGAAGAAACTTTTAATATTTATGTTGTCAGAACCTTTTAGTCCTTCTCAAATAGATAAGTGAAATAAGTATATCATGCATTGCATGACGCGCATCTCGCAGAAGAATGCTAGGCATTCTTGAAATGAAGATACAAAAAGCCCAGCTTCCTAATTAAAGAGAGCTGGACTAAAATTCTATTTTTAGATTAATAAGTGTCTATTTTAAATTCTTATAAACCTCTTTTTCAATTTCCGCCAGAGAAATCTTTTTCTCTTTTGCGATTCGTGCCATGTCCTCATACTCTGGTTTTTCTTTTGTAATACCATAACCGGAGGCTGCTTTTACACGAACGGTTCCGTAAATAGTTTCTACTTCTCTAATTTCTCTTTTCAGGCCATAGCGTTTACAGGTATATTCACGAACGCCGAGTGTCGTTGTGTGCTTTAAAATAAGTGTGAGGAATTTTTCTCTATCCTCTTTTGCACACATACAGGTAAGCATTACGGCTGGACGGTTTTTCTTCATCTGGATATTGGTTGTATATACGTCAAAGGCTCCTTCTTCCATAAGAAGTTCTGTGACAAAACCGATTTTTTCTGGTGTCATATCGTCAAGGTTACAGCAAAGTTCTATGATGGAATCCATTTCCTGCACTGCTCCGTGACAGCCTGTCTGCTCCTGTCCTTCTACGGTGTTTCCGATAATCGCACGAAGGCAGTTTGCATCGGTAAAGTCTTTCATTCCCATACCATAGCCTGTCTGTTCTACTGCCATCATTGGCATCTGTCCGAAAGACTGGGCAAAATGTTTTAAAAGTGCTGCTCCAGTTGGAGTACAGAGTTCTCCTTCAATTCTTCCACCATAAATAGGAATTCCCTGTAAAATGTGTGCAGTTGCCGGAGCTGGGATTGGAAGAATACCATGTGCACAGTGAATCTGTCCATAACCTACATGGACAGGAGAAGCGATAATCTGCTCTGGTGCAAGTTTATAAATTGCCAGGCATACACCTACGATATCTGCTACGGCATCCATCGCTCCAACTTCATGAAAATGTACTTCTTCTACCGGACGGCCATGTGCATGGCTTTCTGCGTCTGCGATTAATTTATATACGGCAATAGCATCTTCTTTTACTTTTTCTGGTACGTTCAGATGTCCGATGATATGCTCAATATCTTTCATGCTGGTATGGTGATGGCTGTGTCCATGTGCATGTGTATGTCCTTCATGACTGTGTTCATGTTCTTCATGAACATGACTGTGTGTATGTGCGTGCATTGGAACATCTATACTTTTTTCTTCTTCCCCATTAACAGTCACTACCATATGTGTTCCCATAATACCGCATTTTGCAATTGTTGTCCGCTCGATGTTTACCTGTGGAATCTGCAAATCATTTAATTCTTTTACAAAAGCATCTTTATCCGGCATTAATTCTGTGAGTGCTGCCATGAGCATATCTCCGGCAGCTCCCATGTTACATTCTAAATATAATGTTTTCATTGTTGTTGACTCCTTTATGTTCTTATCTTTTTATATGCATTTCTCAATTCAAATTCTCTGCATTTTTCATGGATACGTGGTTAATCATGCTTGCCATATATCCCGCACCAAATCCATTATCAATGTTTACAACGCTGACTCCGCTGGCACAGGAGTTAAGCATGGATAAAAGAGCTGATAAACCACCAAAAGATGCTCCATAACCAACACTTGTCGGTACAGCGATTACCGGGCAGTCTGCGAGGCCGCCGACTACGCTGGCAAGTGCTCCTTCCATTCCTGCAACAACAACGATAACCTGTGCACTCATCAGATCTTCAGAGTAAGCCAGTAAACGATGAATTCCTGCTACGCCGACATCATAGATTCTTACGACTTCATTCCCGAGAACTTCTGCCGTTAGGGCTGCTTCTTCTGCCACTGGCAAATCGCTGGTTCCACCTGTAGCAATGACTACCTTTCCATTGCCATCCTTTTCTGGCAGTTCTCCGACGATACCCGTTCGGCTTAATGCATCATATCTGAGAGGGAGACTGGCACCAACCAAATCGGCCGCTTCCTGACTCATTCTTGTAATCAAGACAGCATTATCTCCTTTTTTACGGAAAGCTTCTGTGATTTTTAAAATCTGTTCCGGAGTCTTACCAGCACCATAAATGACTTCCGCTGCTCCCTGACGAATCTTTCTGTGATGGTCAAGTTTGGCAAAACCAAGGTCTTCAAAAGGTTCTGTCTTTAATTCTAACGCTGCCTTTTCGACGCTGACTTCTCCCTGTGCAACCTTATTCAAAAGCTCTGTTAATTTCGTATGCTCCATAGTATTTTACCTCTTTTACTTTGTAAAATTTCTAGTTTTATTTTACTATTTTGCAATATATAAGGTCAAGAACAAATGTTACTTTTAAAATCCCCCTTTGCTATCCGTACATCTTTCTTTTATGTCAGCTTTATAATTTCATGCAACTACTTCTTTATTTATGTGGAAATTAATCAGCTTTGTGATTGCTTCTAAAAAAATGCATTGTAAAAACCAGAAAGCATTTTTCGAATACAATCTATATACAAAAAATAGGCCAGACATAATGTCTGGCCTATCTATCATGCAATATTGCCTTTTTAAAACCATTTCCCGGCTTACTGTTCGTCAACAATTAGTCAACAGAAACGATTTCTTTTTTATTGTAAGATCCGCATGCTTTACATACTCTATGTGGCATAGTTAATGCACCACATTTGCTACATTTTACTAATGTAGGAGCAGACATCTTCCAGTTTGCTCTACGGCGGTCTCTTCTTCCTTTAGAAGATTTATTCTTTGGACAAATTGACATGGTCACACCTCCTCTTGTAATTACTTCTTTTGTGACGTTCGGGATATATTACTTATGCAGTATTCAATACTTTAATATCTTATTGATTAAAGTCACGGAAGATATCCTGAATAGCCGCCATCCGCGGGTCAAGGCTCTCCTTGTGACAATCACATGTGTGATTGTTTAAGTTGGTACCGCAGATGCTGCACAATCCTTTACAATCTTCCTTACAAAGAACCTTTGTAGGGAGTGCAACCACAATCTCATCCATGATGAGCTTGTCTACATCCAACATATATCCGTCTATGAAACTTAATTCATCCACGTCTTCAATGCCATCTGACTCTGTATTGGGATTAACACTGCGATCAATCGTGATATGGAATGTATTCTCCACATCCTCCAAACATCGATCACATGGTATTATCAATCGAATCGTCGTCTCACCTGTAACATGAAGTTTATCTTCTGCTTTGGAAACAGTCAAAAGAAAAGGCTCCTTATAGGATACCGGATAACTGCCTCTTCGAAGCTTGAGCTTCTCAAAATCAGGCTCAACTTTAAAATTCTTGATAACAGATGGATTAGATAAGATTTCCGATATATTTATCTTCATAATATCGCAACCTCTCTTTTCTCATACTCTTGGTATTATACACAGTTACTTTTTCTTTGTCAAGAAATATTTTCATATATTTCGCATATATTTTATTAAATGAACTGCTGGGAGATCTGATTTGAAAAAACTTATTTTTCGTTTAGCACAAGTACTCTGCTGCTTATCCTTTATTCTTATGCTTTTACAGTATTCTCTCGTATTAAAGTACGCAAAAGAAGGACTGTTTGTATGGGTCTCCTGTGTACTTCCGCTTCTCTTGCCATTTATCATTTTGTCGAAATTCTGGATTCGGTACGAAATACCACAACTTTTCTTTAAGCAAGTACACCGCCTTGTTCCCGCAGGCACGACCATCGCTATTTCACTTCCCGTCTTCTTGCTTGGACTTTGCTCTGGCTTCCCTGTTGGTGCTATATTTATTTCGCATTATTATCAACAGAATCTCTTAAACAAAAGGCAGGCAGAATCACTGCTTCCTCTGGCCTCCTTCGTAAGCCCTATGTTTGTAGCAGGGTACGTCCGCTCCCAGATAAATCTGCAGGAAAGATTATGGATATACTATCTTCTTTGCCTTTACCTGCCTGTTTTGTTATGCTATCTGCTACTCCTGATTCCAGACTCACATATTTCTGCTATATATCATAGACAAAAAAAGCGAAGACAGGCCAGCTCATCCTCTTTCGCCAGAAAAGATTCTGCAAAGTCTGTCACAAAACTTTCAAATAAGAAGCCTCCTGCCCTCTCTTTATCAGAAGAAGTCTTTCTTCCTTCTCTCGAAATCATCTTTATTATCGGAATCTATATGATGATCTTCTCCATTCTTTCAGGAATGCTTACAAGCTTTCCGCTTTTTCAGGCACCTGTATTCACCTTTGTGCTTGCGAATCTTGAGGTCACTACAGGAATTCACTTATTAGCCTTAAAACCATTTATCACACCTCAGATACAATATGCCCTCATTGCAGCTGCTACATCTTTTGGCGGGTTATGTACTATGGCCCAGGTCCAGACAGTTCTCTCTGCTACAGATCTGTCTTTAAAAAGATATATTGTTATAAAGACAGGGACTGCTTTTGTGAGCTTTCTTCTATGCCTAATTCTTTTATGCTGACCTTTTGTCTCTATATTTTCAGTATTAATAAGGGCAGATTCTCATCCCTATTTTTCCTGCCGTATTTAGCAAAGGGGTACACTTTTTATTTTCCCCTAAAGAACTGCTTTCTTCTTTTAGAGCGTGTTCGATAATCTACTCTTCTGCCCGTTCCTCTTTCTTTTCAAAATCTTCTTTTCTCCGGCCTGTCCGAATGCCTGCTCCAAGCTGCAGGTCAATCTCCTGTTTGTCCGCAACAATCTGTTTATGTTCTGACTTTAACTTTTCGAGTACGGAATTAAAGTATTCTTTTTCTTCTTTAATAATTGTACTGTACATATATTCAAGGCCTTCTAACATATTCTGTGTATACTGCAGAGCGCCTGTCTGTACCTCTCTTGCAGTTTCTCTCGCCTTTCCATTCAGCTCATCAGCAGCTTTCTGTGCATCTTTTACGATGGAGTCTGCACGCATATTTGCCAGTGCAACAATCTCATTATCATCAATCATCACACCAGCCTCTTTGGCTGCATCTTTTACGATACGCTCGGCACGGGCCTTTGCATCCGCAATGATGGATTCCTTGGATTTTATAATCTGGCGGCTTTCTGCCAGTTCTTTTGGCAGGCGGGTGCGCACCTCATCAAGCATTGCTAACAGTTCCTCCCGGTTTATCTTAATCATACTTCCGCTGCTTAAGACTCCGGCAGTTTTACAATTATCCACATATACTTCTATTTCTTCAATCAATTCTTCGATACTCATATTTGCCATTCTTTTCCTCCCATACCGCAGTTAGCTCTGCTTATACTTCTCATAGACCCTTTTACTGACTTCTTCTGGTACAAACGGTGTAATATCCCCATCAAATGCGGCAAGTTCTCTTATCATACTGGAACTTACAAAAGAATATTCTGCGCTGGTAGCAAAAAACATCGTTTCTATGTTCGGGTTTAACTGTTTATTTGTCTGCGCCATCATCAATTCATATTCAAAGTCTGATACTGCCCGGATTCCTCTGACAATGACATCTGCTTTCATTTTATCACTAAATTCAATAAGAAGTCCATTAAAAGATACAATTTCCACATTCGGAATATTCTTCGTCACTTCCTTAATAAGTTCCACTCTTTCTTCTATAGAAAAAAGTGGTTTCTTCGCTTTATTAATCAATACACCTATAATCACTTTGTCAAAAACTGCTGCGGTACGTTTTATAATATCTAAATGTCCTAGAGTAATCGGGTCAAAACTTCCCGGGTAAACTGCTGTTGCCATAATTTCGTCTGTTCCTCTACTTTCGTAATATTCTTTTCTTTACTTTTTCTGAAGGAAAGTGTGCTTATTCGTCTTATAAATCTTTTCTTTTGTAATGGTAAATCCGGTGTCCATAACCCAGGAGAATTCTGTATCAAGATCTGACTCAATAATAATTGTTGTGTTCTCATCGCAAAGCACCGAACCATCTAAATATAAAACAGCTTCTTTTTCCAAAAGCTTTCCATATGGCGGGTCCATAAATATGTAATCAAATGCTTGTTTTTTATCTTCTAAAATGCGGAGTGCTGTCATAACATCTTTAGACATCACTACTGCCTTCTCTCTAAGGTGCGTATGATTAAGATTCTCCTCAATACAGGCAGCTGCCTTTCTGTTTTGTTCCACAAAGACCGCCTGTGATGCCCCTCTGCTTAATGCTTCAATTCCAATGCCGCCGCTTCCGCTGAACAAATCAAGAAACCGGCTCTCCTCCACATAAAAAGACAGCATATTAAATAACGTTTCCTTAATTCGGTCCGTTGTCGGCCGTGTTCCCATTCCCTCAATCGTCTTTAATTTTAAATGACGTGCTGAACCTGCGATAACTCTCATAATATCTTTCGTCCATCCTTTTTCTTGTATAATTATATTTATTGTATACTATATCCTATTTTTGTCAAGGCACTTCCTTTCTTAGAAAATACTCTGTGTTTAAAAAGCAAAATTCCTGTTATCATAGCCTCTTTTCCAGTTACTAAAACCAGTTTTTTAATATCAGCCTGCCAGCTTTCCCTTTATTTTCTTAATCTCTTTTTTCGTAAGTCCTACTGCCATAAGATATACTTTAAAAGAGCCATAATGCTCTATAATATGATCATACGCTTTTTCTATCCACTGTGGCTTCGAAAACTCTAATTCCTCAAGGCCATCTTCTAAACGTAGTTTTACATTCTCTTTTAAATAGGTATGTGTTACTTCATAGTTCGCCACAATATCCTCCTTAGAAACCCCTGCAAGTCCCATAAGAATCATAGCAAGGACTCCTGTTCTGTCTTTTCCAGCCTGGCAGTGAAACAACAGGCACCCATCAATATTGTCTAAAATAAAATGGAAAATCTTATACAACATTTCTTTGTATTCTACCAGCTTCACATAAAACTCTCCCGGGTCAAATCCTACCTCTTTTACCGCTCTTAAATCCAGGATTCCATCTGTGATCAGCGGACAGTTTATGTATTTTACTGCGTTATTTCCCCGAAAAGGATTCGGATAGATTAATGCTTCTTCCCTGCTTCTTAAATCAATAATACCAGAAAGGCCGTATTCTATAAGAAACGTTTTATCTTCTTCTGTAATATCGGTAAGATTCTCACTGCGGAGAAATTGATGATGTATTGTAACCGACCCTTTTTTTGTTGCATAGCCTCCTAATTCCCGTACATTATATGCGTTTTCCATAGGAAGGCGAGTGTAATTTAAATACGGTTTTCTCTTCATATAGTAATCTCCTTCTATCGTTCATAAAATTTCTCTTATTGTTTTCTCTTACTATAGCAATTTCCATTCGGTTTTTAAATATTTTTTGCAAAATTCAAATTCTTCTCCAGAGAATACTGATGCAATTTCTGGAAATTATATCCTTCTTTCTTTAAGTAATCCACTGCCTCAGAAGCCATTTTTAAAATATCTGCATTCGAGTAAATATCGCCAAGTGCAAAATTCATCGTTCCACTTTGTTTTACACCAAAAAACTCTCCCGGACCACGAAGTTTTAAATCTTCATTGGCAATCTCAAATCCATCATTAGAATGTCCGATAATGGAAAGACGTTCCATCGCTTCTTCTTTTTCTGAACCAGAAATAAAGACACAGTATGACTGTGCTTTTCCTCTTCCAACACGTCCGCGGAGCTGATGGAGCTGAGCAAGGCCAAACCGTTCCGCATTCTCTATGAGCATAACGGTTGCATTTGGAACATCAATACCGACTTCTACAACGGTAGTAGAAACTAAAATCTGAATTTCATTCTTCGAAAAGCGTTCCATAATATCATTCTTTTCTGCCGGGCGCATATGTCCATTTAAAGCTTCAACGGTAATAGAAGGCGGTAATGCCTGCGAAAGCATTCTTGCATACTCTTCCACATTTTCCAAATCCATTTTTTCATTTTCCTCAATCATCGGACAGATCACATATGCCTGATGTCCAAGTGCTACCTGCTTTCTTATAAATTCCCATGCAGCCGGACGATAGGAAGTTCCCACAACAGAATTTTTAATCGGCAGTCTGGAAGCCGGCATTTCATTCATAATGCTAACATCTAAATCTCTGTACAAAATAATTCCCAGTGTACGTGGAATCGGCGTCGCACTCATTACAAGAACATGGGGGTCTTTCCCTTTTTTCATAAAGGCATCTCTTTGTTTTACTCCAAAACGATGCTGCTCATCGGTAACAATAAATGCAAGATTGTCAAAAGCTACATCGTCCTGTATCACTGCATGCGTTCCAATTAAAATTTGAATCTCACCAGAGGCACAGGCTGCCTTTATCTCTCTTTTTTCCTTTGCTTTTGTGGAACCGGTAAGCAGGGCAACGGTAATCCCAAGTGGGGAAAGGAGTTTCACAAAGTTCTGGTAATGCTGTTCTGCAAGTACCTCTGTCGGAGCCATCAACGCCGCTTGGTAACCGGCAAGAACAGCAGCATACATCGCTGTCATTGCTACAATCGTCTTTCCCGAACCAACGTCTCCCTGTAAAAGGCGGTTCATTGCCATTGTATCGGAAAAGTCCTGGCGAATTTCATTTAACACCTTTTTTTGTGCCCCTGTAAGAGGATACGGTAAATTTTCTACAAACCTCTTTACGGGTTCTTCCATTGGAATAATATAGTGATTGAGTGCTTGTTCCTCCCTGTCTTTGACAAGTTCTAACGCACTGAAAAAACGGAAAAATTCATCAAAAATGATTCGCTTTTTCGCCTCCATCAAATGTTCGGTCCCTGTAGGAAAATGTACTTCTCTAAGTGCTGTATTCACTGGTTCTAAATCATAATAATTTCGAACGGTTTCCGGAAGATACTCTTCTTCTCTGTACATTTCAAATGCAGCTGCCTGTGCTTTTTGTACTGTCTTATTCGACAATCCTGTTGTGAGAGGGTAAATCGGCTGAAATGTTTCCATTAACTGCAAATACTTTTCCCTCTTACAGTACTCCGGCTGTTCTAACATAAGACGTCCATCTTTATAAATCGGGGTTCCTGTAAAAATCCACTGTTCTCCCTGTTTTAATGTATTTCGAAGATACGGCATATTAAACCAGCGCACAAAAAGCTGTCCGCTGACATCTGCGATAAGCCCGGTACAAAGTTTTAACTTCCGAACAGTCTTTAGATGAATCGGGGAAGCGATTTCTGCCTCAATCGAACATCTTTGTCCTGTCTTTATCTCTGATATGGAAATTGGCTCTGGATAAGTCGTGTAACAACGAGGATAGTGATGCACCAACTGATCTACGGTCTCTATGTCAAGCTTTGCAAGTAACTTTTCCGTCTTTTCTCCAATTCCTTTAATTTCCCTTACTGGTATTCCCAACTGAGATTCTCCTTCCTCCACATGCATCATGTGGTAATATTATTTTATCTTAATCAAAACACTCTTATATGAAAATAGCAGCGATTCCATGTCAATACACGGAATTGCTGCCACAAAGGAGTAATTTATTCCCTCTTTTTTCATTATATCATTATTTCATTTATCTTACTCGACAGAAATCATATAGTAATAGATTGGCTGTCCGCCAAAGTTGACCTCTACTTCGCATTCTGGGAACTTATCCTCAATTGCATCGGAAAGTGTATCTGCATCATCTTTGGTTACATCGGCTCCATAGTAAAGGCAAATAAGTTCCGAATCTTCATCTGCCATTGTAGAAAGTAATTCTAATGTTGTCTCAGTAAGATTCTTTCCTACTGCAGCGATTCCATCATCATTGATTCCCATGATGTCTCCATTATGAATTTCCTTTCCATCAATTACTGTGTCTCGTACCGCGTAAGTAACCTGACCGCTTGCAATATCCTGATAAGCCTCTTTCATATTCTCTTCGTTCTCATCCACACCTGCTTCTGGCATATATCCAATCATTGCGGATATTCCCTGTGGAATTGTCTTTGTTGGAAGAACGATAATCTTCTTATCTTCTGTTAAATCTCTGGCCTGCTCTGCTGCAAGAATAATATTCTTATTATTTGGCAGGATAAAGATATTCTTTGCATTGACCTGCTCGATTGCGTTAAGCATATCCTCTGTGCTAGGATTCATCGTCTGGCCGCCTTCAATAAGGTAATCTACACCAAGACCTTTGAAAATATCGGTAAGTCCCTCACCAACAGATACTGCAATAAATCCAACTTCTTTGGCTGGTTTTTCTGCAGCTGCTTCTTTAGCGGCAAGTTTCTCTTCTTCTGCTTCCTGCTGTCTCTGACGGGCTGCCTCATTCTCTGCATCTTTGATGAGCTTCTCCTGATGCTCTAAGCGCATATTGTCAATCTTCATATTAGAAAGCGCACCAAATGTTAAGGCCTTTTCAAAGGCTTCTCCTGGATGATTTGTGTGTACATGTACTTTACAAATCTCTTCATCCGCAACTAATACTAAAGAATCACCTATAGAAAGGAAGAACTTCTTTAATCCCTTCTCATCTTCTTTTGTGAGCGGCTTATCTAACAAAATAATAAATTCTGTACAGTAGCCAAATTTGATATCTGCTGTAGAAATATCTGCTTTTGGTGCACTGATTACTGCAGATGACATAGACGCTGCCTCTGCCGGAACTTCAATGTCTGTTACCTTGCCGGTAAGAGCATCAACGATTCCCTGTAACACTTCCATAAGACCCTGTCCGCCAGAATCTACTACACCTGCCTCTTTTAATACCGGAAGCATATCTGGTGTCTTAGAAAGGACTTCGTAGCCGTAGGCAACGATTGCCTCGCAGAATGCGATAACATCCATATCCTCATCGACTAACTCTTCTGCCTTATCTGCCATTCCTTTTGCAACCGTAAGGATAGTTCCTTCTTTTGGCTTCATAACTGCCTTATACGCTGTCTCTACTGCTCTTGTAAATCCGGCTGTAATCTCATCCTTACCAAGAGAATCTGCTTTGGAAACTGCCTTTGTGAATCCTCGGAATAACTGGGAAAGGATTACACCAGAGTTACCACGGGCTCCACGAAGAGAACCATTGCTGATAGCTTTACATATTGTAGCCATTGTAGGTTCAGCAACTGCTCCAACTTCCTTAGCTGCTGCTAAAATTGTCAGGGACATATTTGTTCCGGTATCTCCATCGGGAACCGGAAATACATTCAGTTCGTTGATATAATCTTTTCTGGAATTAATACGGTTTGCACCGGCTAAAAACAATTTCTGAAAAGTTTTTGCGTCTATGGTGTGACTGTTCACAACATTTCCTCCTTATTTACCTGTTTTATCTATAATTCATAGTAGTTATCTTGTTCTTTTATTCTATAAAAAGGAATCCCTTCTAAAGCGTTATCTTAGAGCGTGTTTGAAAAATCATTCCAACAACCTGCACGCCCCAATTTGCAGAAAGCATTTTTCAAACACGTTCTAATCTACGATACGGACTCCCTCTACATAAATATTAATTTTCTCTACACTCATACCGGTAAACTTCTCCACGCGGTACTTTACATTCTGGATTAAATTCTCTGTAACTGTAGCTATGGAGACACCATATACTACAATAATATGAAAATCTATATAAATCTTGTTATCATTTATCTTGATATGAACGCCCTTGCTTACATTGTCTCTCTTTAAAAGCTGGGCAAAACCATCTTTCATATTCACAGATGCCATTCCAACGATACCAAAACACTCAATCGCGTTAATTCCGGCATAAGTTGCAATAACCTCTTCATCTATAATAACCTGACCTAAATCGGTGTGCATTTGTCCCTTCATATACTATCCCTCCGTTTTATTATCGTTTTCTATAGTATAACCTCTTTTCGGTGAAATTGGAACCACAAACATAAAATTCTTCCATTTTAAGTGCTTTCTCCTGAAACAAAAGAAGTATCTTCCCATATATTATTATAAGGAACATATTGGGGAGATTTTATGAAAAAATTATGCGGATTCGCTCTTTTTTGCTTTTCCTTTGGTCTGTTCCTGAGCTGCTTTCTCACCGGCTTTGCAGTAAAGTTCATTATTCTGGTCATCAGCATCCTGCTTGGATATCTGCTGTTTTGTGACCGATTTTAACAGAAAAGAAAAAAGAGGGAATCACTGATTCCCTCTTAACTCATATCTGCATACATTCCTGTAAGGACAAAGATTAGAGTCTTCTCTTATCCTCAGTGACAGTAAAACTACGCACGTTCTACTTTACCTGATCTTAAACAAGAAGTACAAACATACATTTTCTTAGAAGCTCCGTTCACTTTCACTCTTACAGACTTAATGTTGGATTTCCACATTTTGTTTGATCTTCTATGTGAATGACTCACTTTGATACCGAAATGAGCACCTTTGTCACAAATAGCGCATCTTGCCATGATAGCACCTCCTCGCGAATATACTTAAGTCTGACAGACTTACAACGAGTCTATACTATCAGAAATCAAAACAAATTGCAAGGAAAACTTTTAAAAATCTTCACTTTTTTTATTTGATTGATCTAAGGCAACCCAAAGTGTGTTTAAAAACCGCTTTCTATACGATATGCATTACACTTCGTGGAAGATTTTTCCTGCACGAAAGTAACGTGGTAATCTCACGTTAACTGAATACCGAATACCTTTTAAATTCCTGCGCCATCTACATCTACAACAGAAGCCTCTGCCTGTGCTGCTTTATTCACCGCAGATTCTACTTCCGGGTCAACTTTGTCCTCTGCGTCCTCTCCCTTAATAATAGAAACAACTTTATTTACGGCATCTGGAACCATATCAAGTACTTTGGTAACGGCATCCTGATCTCTGATATTGACAAGCTTTGTCTGTCCGTTATGAATAACTAAAATAGCACTTGGGGACATTTTACCTCCGATTCCACCGCCTGCACTGCTTCCCTTTTCTTTATTAAAGGCACCTGCTCCCATTCCAAAGGAAATGTCAACAAGTGGCAGAATAATCGTATCTCCAATAACCTGTGGTTCTCCAACAACTGTCTTTGAAGATAATACGTGGTCCATTCCACTAAATAAAGAATTCACTGTTGTATCAAAGTTTTGTTTATCCATTGTACGCCCTCCTGTTTAACCTAAAATGATGTTTTTAATCATTGTTCTTACACTTTTCTCTTTTAATATAGAAACAGCCAGAACAAGCATATATCCCAGCCGGATTCTTCCTCTTCCCCTGCACTTGGCCTCGAACATCTTTCTTTCAAAATCCGGATATAAAGAAAAATGTTCTCCATACTTCGGATAAAAAACAGCCGCAATACCTGTAATATATCCTGTATATTCCGGATTACCAGTTCCAAATGCAATGTTTCCTTCTAGCTTTCCCGGAAGAGCATGCTTTAGAAAGCGAATAAGAACGTCCTTTCCCAGCTCTAACCATTCCCGCCACGGCATTTTATCTAAATTAACCTTTGTTTCTTTTAAGCTTTTTATTTTGCTTTTTATTTTCTTTAAAGAAGACTCTTTCTTTGGTTTCTTTCCATCTTTTTGCTTTCTTTCTTTATTCTTTTTCTTATCTTTACTATTTTTATCATCTCCAGAGTCTTTCTCTTTTGTTTTTTCTCTGCCTTCTGACACATCTGAGGATTTCTCTTTAGGGACTGCCTTTTCCGCTTTCTGTTTAGAAACAGAATCTATGCTTCGACTCTTTCCCTCTGCCAGTGTCTCTGCTGTTTTACGTTCTTCTTTTGCTTTTTCCTTTTGAGACTTCTTTTTTTGCCGTTCTTTCTGTTTTTCAAGAAATTCCGGCTGATTCCCGGCAATCTGATACCCCAGTATACGTATCCGGTAATCAAAGACCTTCTCTATGTAACTGGTCTTAAAATAAAAAAGCCAGAACAGCCAGGTAACTCTTACCATAAACTTTGGTCCCTTCTGTTCCTCCTTTTCGAGTTCAAAAGAATACTGAATCGGCGTTAGCAGAACAAGCAAAACAAGTCCGATAAATAACAGGAGCAGTATTCCAAGTATTTTTAATAGTAATAATAATACATACAGCACATTTCTCCTCCTGTTTTAAAACTTCTCCAGATAATCATTCATCTCATAGATACAATCACTATTATATCCCATCTGCACAAGTTTTAACACGATTTCATAAGCCTCTTTCATAGAACCTGCAAGTCCCAACAGCTTTAAATCATTGTTCTGATAAAACTTCTGTCTCATCTCTCGTGAAGAAAGAATATACATGATCACATCTTTCCCACAGGAAGTCGTAATACCATACCAAAGTCCTTTCTTCCATATAAAAGGATGGCGGACTCCCCGCAATATAGCCTTCGCATCGTGGGAAATCGTCTTCCCAATCATTATATGTTCTGATATTGTCAACAAAAGACCGCCTCCTGTCATGATTTATTTGCAACTTATATTATATCTTTATTCTATCCATTAATTTTTCAGATTTATTTGAAAGAATATAACTCTTTTAATATTGCTTTATTTTACATGCGTATGTGTAAATAAATGTTCATTGCAATATTCATAATTTCCATTACACTTTGAGCAGTAACGGAATTCTAAATTTGGGTCATCTAATTCTGTCTTACCACAGACTGCACACTTATGACGATATGGTTTATTTGAAGCCACAGATGATGCCTTCCGGTATGCTCTCTTTCTGTGAATCTCTTTTGGAGAAACCTTTTTATAATTCCTTGATGAGAAGTAAAACAGCAGAAAGTTCAGTAAACTTACTACAATAGCAATTCTTGCTCCAAGTCCTCCAACGACAAACTGCCAAACTAAAAGCGCCACATCAAACCACGCCATCCACTTTACTTTCAGCGGAAGAATACCATAAAGATATACCCGCATCTCCGGGAATATCGTGGCGTAGGCTAAAAACATGGATAAGTTCAAATAAAAAGTATCCATGAAAATCATTGTTGATGGATAAATAAAATATACAATAAATGATGCCACAATTGTCGCAAGAACTCCTATAAGGATATACATATTAAAGCGAAATGCTCCCCATACCTGTACTAAAGATTCTCCAATCGAATAGTAAAACATCAGTACAAAAATAATAAAAATGAGACTTGCATTCGGTGGCACAATAAGGAAACCAAGCAGTCTCCAAATCTGTCCATGAAGTATCATATACGGGTTTAATGCGACATAATAGTAATAAGAACCCTTTGTCAAAATATTAAGTACCGCTCCTATCGCATACAGCATAACGATATACAGCGGCAGATTTCGTATCGCATATCTTCCAAATTTACGTTCCAGCTTATCTAGCCAGTTCATGGCACTCCTCCTTTAACTTTCAATGTACTGACAAGAAACCTTCTGCAAAAACAAGTGCAGTAAAAATCCCAAGCGTACATTCTTAATAAAATATTTTTGTTTATAAATGAACAGCCGGAAATCCCGGCTGTCTCATACATATTCAATTATTTAAAATGTTTATTCTTGGCAATGATTGCTCCGGCAATCAGAGTCAGTAATAAAGAGATTCCTACAACAATCCAAAATCCATATGGATTATTCGCAAATGGAATTCCTGCTACGTTCATACCAAGCGCACTTGTAACAATCGTTGGTACAGTAAGCACAATGGTAATAACTGACAAAAACTTCATCGCAATATTTAAGTTATTCGATATAACAGAAGCAAAGGCATCCATTGTTCCACTTAAAATATCACTATAAATCTTCGCCATCTCAATCGCCTGCTTATTCTCGATGATAACATCTTCAAGTAACTCCTCGTCATCTTCATAACGTGGAATGGATGTATTACGCATCAGTTTCTCAAGAACAACCTCGTTGCCTCGCAGAGAAGTTGTAAAATATACAAGACTCTTCTCTAAATCAAGCATTTCAATCAATTCCTGATTTCTCTGAGAAATGTGAAGCTTCTTCTCCACTTCATCACTCTTCTTGTCAATAATCTTCAGATACTGCAGAAACATCGTCGCATTGCGGTATAACATCTGGTAGATGAAACGAGTTCTCTTATACGTATAAAAATCCCTCACTCTTCCATCCATAAATACGGTCAGTACCGGTGAGTCTACAAGACAGACGGTAAATATATACTTATCAGTAAAGATAATTCCAAACGGTATCGTATAGAAGTATTCTCTTCCCTTACGCTCTTCGATTGTTGGAATATCCAGGATAATTAATGTGTAATTTTCCTCCACCTGTATACGGGAACGTTCCTCCTCATCCAAGGGGCTTTTTAAATCGTCAACATCAATGTTAAACTGGTCTGCTGTGGTACTTAGTTCTTCTGCCGTAGGATTGGTAAGGGCTATCCAGCATCCTTCCTCTGCCACTGCAACTTTGCGAATCCCTGAATCGGTCGTTTTAAAAATTCTTATCATGAGACTTCCCTCTTTCAACAGTTTATCGTATCTCAGTCTGCATCTTCTCTATCTTGGCAAAACGAAAGAAAGAGTCCGTTTCGCGGACTCTTACATAACTGAAACCGTTTAAATTTATTATAAGAAATATCTAATACTTTGTCAAACGCATTTCTGTGATTTTTTTACTATTTTTTAACTGCTTTTCTTTTTCATTTATTCTTTTTTTGCAGGAACGAGCAGAATCGTTCCCGCTGGTACAGTAAGATTATACAAAATACGGTTTACCTTTGCTAATTCTTCAAAGGTCATTGAAACATTTTTCAGGATAATTTTTAATGTATCCCCTTCTTTTACTACATAAGGCCGGAAATCTACTTTCCCCTGTCCCCTGCAGTCTGGTACACAGATTTCCTCACCCGGCTGCAAATTATATATATCTACAAAAGGGTTTAGATCAAGAAGTGTTCTTACCCGGCAATGATGCCTTTGTGCAATGCTATACAGCGTATCTCCTGTCTTTACTGCATACACCGGGCCGGGGCATTTTTTGGTGTCACATATGTTTACATAAACTTTTTCACTCATAGATGCTCTTCCTTTTTCTTCCTCAATTATAAAATATGACAGTCAGAGAAAAAGGTACTTTATCGTGAAAAACTCCTTATACAACTACTCCCCTCTTCTTTTGCTTTTTGTAAACATTTTCCATTCATTATATCTTTTTTTCGAAATTTGTTGTATTTTACGTTCAACTCGTTTATAATGGTTTGGATATTGAGAAATTTATCTATATATAGTGATTCAGAGCCATAGTGTCTGTCTCATTGCCTTTCTGTCAAATAACGCAGAATGCTTTTTCATCAACAAAGTGACTGAACAAGACGATACGGTGGCATCGGCAAGCGAAGTGTATCGCGGACGGTGTTATAAATGTATTCTGAACATTAGATTACCTTATTTTAATACACAACATGAATACACATTTTACTAAAGGAGATGATTAATTAATCATGAAACACGCATTAGGTATTGATATTGGTTCTACTACCGTTAAGGTAACAGTTATCAATGAGAGCCATGATATCCTTTTTTCCGATTACAAACGACATTTTGCAAATATTAAAGGAACTTTACAGACCTTATTATCTGAGGCGAGAGAAAAGCTGGGCAATCTCACAATCCATCCAACCGTAACTGGTTCCGGTGGGATGGCAATCTCAGAATACTTACATATTCCATTCTGTCAGGAAGTAGTTTGTGTGGCGAATGCCTTACAGGATTATGAACCAAAAACAGACGTAGCAATCGAACTTGGCGGTGAAGACGCCAAGATTATTTATTTTAATAACGGAATTGAGCAGCGTATGAACGGTGTATGTGCCGGTGGTACTGGTTCTTTCATCGACCAGATGGCAAGTCTTTTACAGACAGATGCAACCGGTCTTAATGAATATGCCCGTGATTACGATACCCTCTATCCAATCGCCGCTCGTTGCGGTGTTTTCGCAAAGTCTGATATTCAGCCATTAATCAATGAGGGGGCAACAAAAGAAAATCTTGCTGCTTCTATCTTCCAGGCTGTAGTAAACCAGACAATCAGTGGTCTTGCCTGTGGTAAACCAATCAAGGGATATGTCGCTTTCCTTGGTGGTCCTCTTCACTTTATGCCAGAATTAAAGAATGCATTTATCCGTACTTTAAATCTGGACGAAGAACATATTATCGACCCTCCATACTCTCATCTTTTTGCAGCAAAAGGTGCCGCATTAAACGCAAAAGAAGAATGTTCCTTCACATTAGATGATCTCTTAAAAGAGTTTGAATCCGACATTCAGCTTGCTGTAGAAGTAGAACGTATGGAGCCTCTTTTTAAAGACGAAAAAGAATATGATGAATTTATCGAAGAGCACAACCAATTCAAGGTGAAAAAGGCAGACTTAGCTACCTACAGTGGCAAATGCTATCTCGGTATTGATGCCGGATCTACGACAACAAAGCTTGCTTTAGTTGGAGAAGATGGTTCCCTCTTATACCGTTTCTACGATAATAATAACGGAAGTCCGTTAAATACAACAATTCGTGCTATGAAAGAGTTAAAGGAGTTACTTCCTCCTGCTGCGAAGATTTCCGGTTCCTGTTCTACTGGTTACGGTGAAGCATTAATTAAGGCTGCACTGCAGCTTGACCACGGCGAAGTAGAGACAATGGCACATTACTATGCTGCCGCTTTCTTCGAGCCAGATGTAGACTGTATTTTAGATATCGGCGGACAAGATATGAAATGTATCAAGATTCGTAACCACGCTGTAGATAACGTACTTTTAAATGAGGCCTGTTCTTCTGGATGTGGTTCTTTCATCGAAACTTTCGCAAAATCTCTGAACTATTCTGTAGCTGATTTTGCAAAGGTTGCGCTGTTTGCCCCATCTCCAATCGACTTAGGTTCCCGCTGCACTGTATTTATGAACTCCAAGGTAAAACAGGCACAAAAAGAAGGCGCCAGCGTTGGTGATATTTCTGCTGGCCTTGCTTATTCCGTTATCCGTAATGCCTTATTAAAAGTTATTAAGTTAACCGACCCCAAACAGCTTGGTAAAAAAATCGTTGTTCAGGGTGGTACATTCTATAATGATGCGGTACTTCGAAGCTTTGAACGTATTTCCGGCTGTCACGCCGTTCGTCCAGATATTGCCGGTATCATGGGTGCTTTCGGTGCAGCCTTAATTGCAAGAGAGCGTGAGGAAGAAACTGGAGATACACAGATGCTCTCCATCGATGAGATTATCAACTTGGAATACAGCACTTCCATGAGCCGCTGTCAGGGATGTAACAACCACTGTATCCTTACCATTAATAAGTTTAACAATGACCGTCAGTTTATTTCTGGTAACCGTTGTGAACGTGGTCTTGGCCTTGAAAAGAATCATGAGCATGTACCAAACCTTTACGAATATAAATATAAACGAATTTTTGGATATAAAGCATTAAAACCAGACGAGGCAAAACGTGGTGTTATCGGTATTCCACGAGTACTGAATATGTATGAGAACTATCCATTCTGGTATACATTCTTTACAAACCTTTCTTTCCGGGTATTGCTTTCTCCAAAGTCTTCCCGAAAGATTTACGAACTTGGTATTGAGTCCATTCCAAGTGAATCCGAATGTTATCCTGCAAAGATTGCACACGGACATGTAATGTGGCTTTTAAAGAAGGGTATCAACACCATTTTCTATCCTTGTGTTCCTTATGAGGAAGACCAGATGGAAGGTGCCAACAACCATTACAACTGCCCGATCGTAACATCTTATGCAGAAAATATTAAAAACAACATGGAAGAGCTCCGTGATCCGAATGTCCTTTTTATGAACCCATTCTTAGCACTCGATAATGCAGATGCCTTGAAGGTACGTCTTTATGACGAGTTATCTAAACATTTCGATGTGACAAAAGAAGAGATTGACCATGCCGTAGATGAAGCTTATAAAGAAGCTGCACAGGTAAGAAAAGATGTACAGGCAAAGGGCGAAGAAACACTTGCTTATCTCGCAGAAACTGGAAAGATGGGTATTGTTCTTTGTGGTCGCCCTTACCATATCGACCCAGAGATTAACCACGGTATTCCTGAACTGATTAACTCTTTTGGCATCGCCGTATTAAGTGAAGATTCCATCTGTCACTTAGGTCATGTTGAGCGTCCATTAATCGTTTCTGACCAGTGGATGTATCATTCCCGTCTGTACGCTGCCGCAAACTACGCAAAGAAGAACAAGCAGTTAGAAGTCATTCAGCTTAACTCCTTTGGCTGTGGTCTTGATGCGGTAACTACCGACCAGGTAAATGATATTATGACGAATTCCGGACGTATTTATACCGTCCTTAAGATTGATGAGGTAAATAACTTAGGTGCTGCCAGAATCCGTATCCGTTCTCTGATTGCTGCCGTAAAGATCAGAAACCGTAAGCACATTGAGCCACATCCGGTTCCGGCAAATATCGAAAAAGTAGAATTTACAAAAGAAATGAAAAAGGACTACACCATTCTGATTCCTCAGATGTCCCCAATTCATTTCGACCTGCTCACCCCTGCCTTCCGTCACTGTGGCTATAACGTAGAGATTTTGCCGGAAATGGGGAAACAGGCAGTAGATACTGGATTAAAATATGTAAATAACGATGCCTGCTATCCATCTCTTATCGTTGTTGGACAGATTATGACTGCCTTAACTTCCGGCAAATACGATCTGAACAAAACAGCCGTTATCATCTCCCAGACTGGTGGTGGCTGTCGTGCGACAAACTATATCGGATTCATCCGCCGTGCATTAGCTAAGAACGGTTACGGTCAGATTCCAGTTATCAGTTTAAGCGTACAGGGAATTGAGAAGAATGAAGGTTTTAAATTCACTCCGGCACTTTTAGTTCGTGCTCTTCAGGGAGTTATTTACGGAGATTTATTTATGCGTGTTCTCTACCGCGTCCGCCCATACGAAAAAGTAAAAGGTTCTGCAAATCATTTACATGAAGTATGGAAAAAGCGTTGTATTAAATCTCTTGAGAAAGCACGATATGGAGAATTTAAGAAAAATATCCGCGGCATTATCCGCGACTTTGACAGATTACCAATCACAGATGAGAAGAAACCTCGTGTTGGTATCGTTGGAGAAATCCTCGTAAAATTCCTTCCAGACGCAAACAACCATCTGGTAGAACTTTTAGAAGAAGAGGGGGCAGAGGCAGTAATGCCAGATTTATTAGACTTTATGTTCTACTCCTTCTACAATAGTAATTTTAAAGCAGAATATCTCGGAAAATCTACAAAAGCTGCTAAGTTATGTAATATGGCAATCTCTGCACTGGAAGCTTACCGAGGCTTCCTGCGAAAAGAATTAGAAAGAAGCGATCGTTTCACTGCACCACCTCACATTGAGGAACTTGCCGAGTACGCAAAACCAATCGTATCCCTCGGTAACCAGACCGGTGAGGGATGGTTCTTAACTGGTGAAATGGTTGAACTTATCAAACAGGGCGCCCCAAATATTGTTTGCACACAGCCATTTGCCTGCCTGCCAAACCACGTTGTAGGTAAGGGTGTTATCAAGGAACTGCGCCGTAAGTATCCGGAATCTAATATCGTCGCAATTGACTACGATCCAGGAGCAAGCGAAGTAAACCAGGTAAACCGAATTAAATTGATGCTGGCAACAGCGGAGAAGAAGTTGAAATCTGATTTGCCGCAGGCAAGATAGACGCCAAACAAACGCCCTCTGAGAATGAAAGAATCCTTATTTGTGACTTTAGTCGCGGCGTGTTGAATACTCGCTCTACTCGCTCGTATCCAACACTTGCTCCGAGGCCACAAATAAGGATTCTTTCATTCTCAGAGGGCTGTGCTTGGGATGTGGAAGAAAAAAATGGAATTTATTATTAAAGAATTTGGAAATTCGTAAAAGGCTGTCTTTGGCTGCTGAAGTTAAATCAGAATTCATGTTCAAGTATTTGGGGATTCGCCAGAAGGTTGCGGTTTTACGAAAAATATAGCAATTCTATAACATGGTATTCGAAGAATAGGTTTATTCTATTCTGCAAATCAGTGAAAAAAATTGAGAAAATAAATTGTAGCCTTATCTTTTTTGTACTCTGTCATAGGAAAAATGTATTTTGAAAATTCACAATGTTCTGGAGAATCTCCAAATTCCCAACAGGAATTTCTGGCGTTACTTCAGTAGCCACCGTCAGAAACATATTGGCCTGCTATGTTTCGTCAACTTCGCCTGCTACAGTTCCGCAGCAAATTCCCTCAACTTCTGTTTTGCTTTTGGAGACAGATTCTTCGGAACCTGCACCTCTATCGTCGTATACTGGTCACCATGTACAGAAGAATTCTTCATGGAGACGATACCCTTTCCGCGGAGTCTTAATTTACTTCCGGATTGTGTTCCCGGTTTTATGCTACAGCGGACATTACCATAAATGGTCGGTACGGTGACATCTCCGCCAAGAACGGCTGTGATAAATGGGATAGTTACTGTGTTAAAAATATCCTGACCGTCTCTCTTAAAACCTGGCTTTTCCGAAACGGTTACTTTCAAGAATAAATCACCGGCAGTTCCACCATTATAGCCGGGAGTTCCCTTGCCTTTTAATCTGATACTCTGTCCCGTTTCTATTCCTGCCGGAATATTAACTTCTAATGCCTGTACTTTGCCATTCTCATCTTTTAAGTGGATTGTTTCTTTTTTTCCAAATGCGGCTGCATCAAAGTTTACCTGTATATCTGCATGAATATCATTTCCTTTTGTTTGATAAGATTGCCGATTTCCAAATCCTCCATTTTGCCGGAAATTGCCGTGAAAGCCATTATTAAAGTTTCCATTTTGACCAGAGCCGCCTCTGAAACCAGATTTTTTAAAGCCTCCGCCAAAAAAGTTTTCAAAGATATCTCCCATATCACCGCCTTCAAAATGAAACTCCTGATAACCATTGCCGTTATTCGAGCGGTATGTGCCTCCGCGAAAACCTCCGCTTCCCCCGAAGTTACTAAAACCTCCAAAACCTCCATCGTTACCATACGGGCCAGACTGTGCATTTCCCGTTCCATCAAAGGCGGCATGACCAAAACGATCATAGAGTTTCTTTTTCTCTGGATCACTTAAAACTTCATACGCTTCTGTCACTTCCTTAAATTTTGCTTCGGCATTACTATCCCCAGGATTAATATCTGGATGGTATTTCTTCGCCAATTTACGATAGGCCTTTTTAATAGTCTTCTCATCTGCATTTTTATTTATTCCAAGAACATCATAATAATCTGTTTTTGTTACCATAATCTTCACCCTCTCGTTGTGAATTCTATTTGTTCTAGTTGAAATATAACACTGTATTTTCTTATTGTCAACTCTTTCTTTAAAATACGCTCTACGAGGATTCTCATTTAACCAAACACGACAACGGCCACTACTTAAATATCATTTCCTGGAGCATGTTTAAATACCTCTTTTAAACACACTCTTAAAAGCCTTTCCATCTTCTTCCACGCAAATTTCAGAAAAGGCTCTTTTATTGACTTTATCTTTCTTTTCCTTTATACTATTATAGATATTAAATCACAAAAGAAAGGAAAGGTATAATGAAAAAAGTTACATCGTTATTAATGGCACTTATTCTGTCTGTTACTATTTTAATGGGCAGTATTCCAATGAATGCTTCAGCAGCTACTACAGAAGTTCCTGTTGGCTGGTATCAGCAGGGTAAAAAAGTATACTACTACGAAAATGGTAAGAAAGTTACTGGCTGGCATACATTAAAGAGCTACTATGACAAGAAAAAGTACAAATTCTACTTTAACAAAAACGGAGTATTAGTTAAGGATTTATTTACACTTAACTACAAAAAATGGATTAAGAAAGACATTACGATCGTTGTTAACACAAAGACACATAATGCTACTCTTTATGCCAAAGATAAAAAGACTGGCAAGTATAACATTCCATTAAAGACTATGGTTTGCTCTACTTCAAGAAAGGCAAAAGGAACAAAGGCTTATTCTGGATGCCGTCTGGAAAAAACTTCTGCTGTAAGATGGTTCATCTACAAGAAAAGCCGTCCATATCATTATTACCAGTGGGGTGTTAAGGTAAAACATGGTAACTTCTATTTCCATTCTGCACGATACACTACTACAAATAACAGAAAGTTAGAAGTTGGTTTATATAACGACCTTGGAACAAACCAGACAACAACAAGCGTTCGTCTTCAGGCTGTCAATGCAAAACTTATCTATGATATTGCTACAAAGACAAACAAGAAGAAACGTGTCTGGGTTAAAGTAATCAGAAAGAACAAGGAAAAAGGACCTTTCGGTGTTTATACTTTAGCCGGAACTACTGGAAAGATTAAAAATAAAAAGAAAAGAATTGACCCTACAGATCCTAGTATTAAGGGAAATAAGAAGATTTACTCTTATGCTATGAGTATTTTAAACGGTCTTAAATAATTTTCTAATAAAAGAAGCATTGCTTCATTAAATTTACCTGTCTGTGAACATGAGCAACATTCTATTTTGTTTATCAGACAGGTATTTTTATGAGCTAATGATTCTTTTTATTTTCTTGTTAGAAGAGGGTAAAGCAAATATGTTCACATTATATAGCCCAGCAGATATATAATAGATATCCAGCATAAATGGAAAAAACAAGGATACCATCTCTTCTTTTAATTTTCTGACGAATTAACATAGGAAGAAGCGCAAGTACTGAAATAAGGATACATAAAGGCATATCAATTTGTGCCATCTGCAGTGAAACTGGAAGTTTCTCTCCACTAAGTAATGTACAGATTGGTAAAATAAAAGCGGAATCTATCATATTGGCACCTATAATATTTCCGACAGACAAAGAAGACTCTTTTTTTAGGATTGCTGTAACTGTTGTTACAAGTTCCGGCAAAGATGTTCCCATTGCAACAATCGTTACCGAGATAATATCTTCGCTGATATGCAGAATTTCCGCTATTTTACAGGCAGAATGTACTAGTAACTCTGAACCTGCTACAATACACACCGCGCCTATACAAAACCAGAAAAATGTTTCCCATATACTACTTTGTTTTTCTTTCCATTTACTTCTTTTATTTTTTACCTTTTTTTCTCCGTTTTTCCCAGCCTGTATTTTTTTATGTAATATCATATCTTCTTTTTTTCTTTTACTGTTGGAAACTTCTTTTTTACAAACTGCATTTTTGACATTCTCTACAAGAAATAAAATCCCGGCAAGTAATAGCAGGAGACAATCTGCCCTGTCAAATATTCTATCTTTGAAGCTAATCAATAACAACAGTAATGTTCCAATATATAAGCTGTTTTTAAATAAATATTCTTCTCTTTTAATTGCAACGGGAAGAAAAAATAAACTAAGCGCAAGAATAATTCCTGTATTTGCAGAAACAGAACCAACTGCATTTCCTATTGCCATGGCAGAATGCCCATCTAACGCAGCCGCCACAGAAACAATGATTTCCGGCATCGTTGTTGCAAAACTCACAATCGTTGCTCCGATCACATATTTCGGTATTCCAAGTATTTCCGATAATTTTGACGCAGCATCAACAAACCAGTCTCCTCCCTTACAAATAAGAATCAGTCCAATAAAAAAAGACATATAAATCATATACAGCCCTCCTGCCCTATATCTCTTTCATATGTCTTTTTTCGGTATTTATACCTGTTTTTTTTATATGCCTTATATATTTTTATTGGTTTTCGTTCAGAATTCCCCCCGGCAGATGCTTCACTTCTCTTCCTATTGCTTTTGCTTCCGGTGCTTTCAAAACTTCTATTTCTTTGCGGATTGCGTCCATCTTCAAATCAAGGGCGGCACTCTCATCAGCACATTTCTTTAAATCCGCTGTAAGCTGGTCAGAAGCAATATCTTTCTTATATTTTAATTTATGTTCAAGGCTTGCCCAGAAATCCATTGCAATTGTACGAAGCTGTACTTCTACTTTCATCATTTTCTTTTTATGCTCTAAAAAGATAGGGACTTCCACAATCAAATGCAGACTCCGATAGCCATTCTCCTTCGGATTCTCTATGTAATCTTTACGCTGAATCAATGTGATATCATCCTGCTCTAGCAGACAATCTGCAAGAAAATAAATATCTTCTCTAAATGAGCAGATAATACGGATTCCTGCAATATCTGTAAGATTCTCCTCAATACTCTGCGTTGAAAAAGGAAGATTCCTTCTGTTTAACTTCTCTGTAATGCTCTCAAGACTTTTCACCCTTGTTTTAATCGACTCAATCGGATTTCTGTCATGTGCCAGTGAAAACTGTTCATTCAGCACACGAAACTTTGTCTCTACTTCCATAAGCGCACACTGGTAATATGCCATTAATTCTTTATATGGTTTTTGCTCTCTCTGAAGCAAATCATGTATTTCTTTTGTAGATAATTCCCGGAACACCCTCTCTCTGAGTCTATCCCCGATTGGTGAACGCATTAAATCATCTAATGCTCCAAAAATTTTCTTTCTCTGTTCCATTCTTCTTCATTCCTTTCATATCGTATTTCCACGACAAGTAGAATACTCTGTCTAATTTTACCATAAATTGTTGTTTATCTCAATTCATTTTCTATATCTTACTTCACAATTCCTTATACAATTTTCTAAAGATGTTTGTTTGCAAATTCGATATTTTATGCTATAATACCTCAAGTTGTAACACTTTTTTAATATTTGTAAGACATTTGTAACTATTTAATATCTTCAAAATACAAAATAATGAATAGATGCTTCTTATTTTTTATTTTAAATCTGTAAAAACATCTTATAATCATGTTCTCCTGGAATCTTTTTTACAAAGTCAAGTGTAGAAAAGACTTTAGGAACAAACACATAATACATTAATGGAGGAATTGTTGTGAAAAAACATATCTTTTTAGGCGTTCTTTTAATGTTGACCGGATTTTTCTTTATTCCGTCAAAAACTTTCGCTTTTCAACATGCCTACGAAAGCAAATCTGACTTTATTTATGCCCTAGCAAGAAATGAACTGCCCGTATACTATTCTGATTACAGCAATGATTTAAAAACTGTACTCCCTAAATATACCGGTGTCAAAGTAATCGGTTCTTCCGGTTCCTGGTACGAAATTCAGTATGCTTCTAAAAAAGGCGGAACAAAGAATGGCTGGGTAACAAGAGATGAATTTCATTCTGATTGCCTGATTTATGATGGCAGAGAAAAACAGCCTTTTTCAAACGGTACCTATCAGCTTTCTTTTTATGAGGAGAATTCCTCGGATTCTTCTTTTGCTATGAATACAGCTTCTATTATCTCAGAAAATTTTTCCTGTTCTTTTAAATATGCTGGTGACAACCGTTACACCATACGCAAAGCAGGAGAAGAAAAATATTTAAAAGCAGATACATTATCAAACACACCTTCTTCAAATGAACTTTGGGGAAGTAAACAGGAAGCTGGTACTTTTCTTATTACAAGAAAAAAGGACTATTATACAATCTGCGATGAAACTACCAAAAGAAATCTTTCTCAAAACGATGGCAGTATTTTAGAGTTCACAACAGATTCTAATGCCGTATGGCGTCTGACCCGTAATAAAAAAGCAATCGAAAAAGAAAATCTTCAGGTTTTTGTCCAGTTTGACCCTGTCTGGGCAAAGCATCATTACGGCAATGAAACCACAAAAGATACTGACACAAATAATTTTTGCACTTCCGGCTGCGGTATTTTTGCCACAGTAAATGCTATCTACTCTTTAAGTGGCCAT
Source organism: Anaerobutyricum hallii DSM 3353 (assembly GCF_000173975.1). Taxonomy (GTDB): domain Bacteria; phylum Bacillota; class Clostridia; order Lachnospirales; family Lachnospiraceae; genus Anaerobutyricum; species Anaerobutyricum hallii. The sequence continues at coordinate 102,563 of NZ_ACEP01000064.1, read as the reverse complement.
TTTCCTGATCCTTATGAACTGGCACAATACGCTTCTGATAAGCATTACCGCATCGAAGATTGTGGTACTGACAGCGGATTCTTTAAGGCAGCTGCCGAAAAATTTGGCTATAAATATGGATTCTCCTACGATGGAAGCGGCGAATCCTTTAAAGAATTAAAGGAAAAGTTAAAAGAAGGAGATACTGCTATCGCCTATCTTCCAGGACATTACGGTACTATTGTTGATTATAATGCAAAAAAAGATAAATATCTGTTAATGGATCCCCATTATCTCCCAAAAAGAGGGACTTCTTCTTTCGGAGACTGGGTAAGCCAGAAGGATTTAGAAGAAGGCACATTGATGGTGCAAACTTTTTTCTACTATAAAGCGGAATAGTATTGAAGTAACAGACGAATCCCGAAAGCTAAGTACTGTATATCTGTGACTTTCGTCGCGGCAGGTTAAACGTTCGCTTACGCGCTCACATCTAACCTTTGCTCCCAGGCCACAGATATACAGTACTTAGCTTTCGGGATTCTGTTTTTTGGCCGCCTCAATGTAGTATTGGTACAGATATTGGAAAATAAGTTTTTAAGGAAAGATTTGACAAACCTTCCACCTGCTATTTCAATTCAAATAATAGAAATTATGTAAAACCTTCTAGAACGTGTTTGAAACATGCTCTAACCTCCCTTTTTCCGTCTATTGAATCAAATCACAATAATTTATCCGTCTTCCTCCTATTTGAGCGTTGTTATTTCTATATGAGTGTTATATAATATAAGCAATATGTTATGGGAAGGCGGGTTACATATGAATTTAAGACAGATTAATGAATTGTGGAATGAATATAAGGAAAAGTATGATTTACCAAAGGATGTGCAGATTTCGGCTGTGCAATATGATGCAGAGAAATATGTTGAGGGGTTTTTTAACATTTTAGAGCTTCTTGACGGCAAGTACATTCTGCATTTGAATCCTCGTTTTCATCTTTATAGTGACAGTTATGCCCGTTTTATCCTTTTCCATGAATTTACTCATTTTTATGATTTCATAAACAGTTCTTTTGATGAGACAGAAGACTTATTTATTTATATGAATGCCTATTCTGAATTTCATGCCTGCCGTGTTACACTGGCACGTTTTATGGAACGCCTTACCCTAAAAACTGTACATATAGACAAGATTCAGATTCCAGGGCCATTTAATGAGATTTCTATCCGTCATCTTTTAGAGGAGGGGCTTTGGAGAGTAAAAGTTTGTTTTGAACAGTTTCTTGAAACACTTGAACCGAATGATTTCGTTATGACTTTCCGTCAGTTAATGTATCTTCTCGGTTATATCTCTCTTTTTGAGAACGATGATGTTTTATTAGAGCAGACTTTACAGTTTGCACATCTTGATACTGATGATTTCTTCGCTTTATATCATGCTTTAAAAGAGATTGATCACGATGAAATTTTAAGACTTACAAGAAAGATTTACAATTCTGCATTTCTCATATATTTAAGGGGATTTTTCAGAAGGAACTACGACAAACGTATTCTTCCGGATGACGAGCTTGAGAATATCACAGCAGATAATTGCGATGAATATAAAGCAATCCTTGACAAACGACAACAGGAGGTTGCAGCTTAAGGTTGAGAATAAACAGACGCCCTCATAAGTTTCTATATAATAAGAACTTATGAGGGCTGTTTTATTTTTAACCTTAATGCAGTAAAGATATACGCTATATTTGTGGCCTCGGAGCAAGTGTTGGATGTGAGCGCTTAAGCGAACATTCAACGCGCCGCGACTAAAGTCACAAATATAGCGTATTTCGTTTCCTGCCTTCGTCGGTTTAGCCTATAAATTACTATCTAATCTGTCCTTCTCCCCGGATGATATATTTATAAGTACATAATTCTTCTAAGCCCATTGGTCCTCTGGCATGAAGTTTCTGGGTGGAGATTCCCATCTCGCATCCGAGTCCAAATTCGCCTCCATCTGTGAAGCGGGTAGAAACGTTCACATATACTGCGGCACTATCTACTCTCATAGTAAAATAGTCTGCTGCTTCTTTTGATTCTGTGATAATTGCTTCACTGTGACCTGTAGAATGTTTTGAAATATGCTCTACTGCTTCTTCCACGCTATCTACTATTTTTACCGCAAGAATGTAATCAAGGAATTCTGTATCAAAATCATCTGCCCCAGCCGGTGTTCCTGAAATAATTTTAGCGGCTCTATCGCAAAGACGCAGTTCCACCGGAATTTCACCTTTTTCTTTTCGTTCTTCTACTAATTTTTTCTGTAATAATGGCAGGAACTTTTCAGCAACTGCACTGTGGACAAGAAGAACTTCTTCTGCATTACAAACGCTTGGGCGGCTGGTTTTGGCATTTTCAATGATTTGTAATGCTTTCTCAAAACTGGCACTTTCATCGACATAGACATGGCAGATTCCTGTTCCGGTCTGAATACATGGTACTTTGGCGTTCTCTACGCAGGAACGGATAAGGCCAGGGCCTCCTCTTGGAATGAGTAAATCCACATAACCGACTGCTTTCATCAATTCTACAGAACTTTCTCTGCTGGTATCTTCGATAAGCTGGATGCCTTCTCCTGGAAGATTTGACTTTACCATACCTTCTTTTAAGGCAGTAACTACAGCATTCGCACTCTTCCACGCTTCTTTTCCACTTCGAAGAACACAGACATTACCACTCTTAATACAAAGGGCTGCTGCATCGCTTGTTACATTTGGACGGCTCTCGTAAATAATTGCGATAACTCCCATTGGAACTGCTGTCTTTTCAATGACAATTCCATTTGGGCGTTCTACAGTTCTTAATACTTTTCCGGCAGGGTCATCTAAGTCAATCAGCTCTCTGATTCCCTTTGCCATTCCCTCGATTCGACCAGCATCTAACATTAAGCGGTCAATCATGACATCAGAAATCTTTCCTCTTGCTGCTTCCACATCCTGTTTATTTGCCTCTAAAATTGCATCTGTATGTGCTAAAAGGGCATCTGCCATATTGGCAAGTGCCTTGTTTTTGGTTTCGGTATCTGCTGAGTTAATCGCATTTTTCGCTGTGACTGCCTGTGTCAGTATCTCTTTTGTTGTCATGCTTTTTTCCTCCCGATAAACTTTGTTCCCACCTTTTCTCCATCAATGATATTGTAGAGAAGTTCTGGTTTTGTTCCGTTAGCAATAATCATATCAATGCCGGCATTCATTGAGATTTCTGCCGCATGAATCTTTGTAATCATTCCACCAGTACCAAGTGTTGTTCCTTTTGTACCTGCTAATTCTTTTATTTCCGGAGTAATAGAAAATACAGTATCAATTAACTGAGCATCCGGGTTATTACGCGGGTCGCCGGTATAAAGACCATCAATATCACTTAAAATAATCAATAAATCTGCATTTGCATTCTCTGCAACGATTGCTCCCATTGTATCATTATCACCCACAGAAATTTCCTGTGTTGCAATGGTATCATTTTCATTGATAATCGGAATAACATTTAACTCTAACAGACGGTTTAATGTACTCTGAAAATTCTTGTGGCTTTCTTCATTTGAAAAGTCAAGCCCGGTAATCAGCATCTGTGCAACGATATGATTATATTCTCTGAATAATTTATCATAAAGATACATCAGTTCACACTGTCCTATCGCTGCTGCGGCCTGCTTTGTGGGCATATCTTCGGGCTTACTTTTCATATTCAGTTTACCGACACCCATACCGATAGCACCGGAAGATACCAAAATAAGCTCATGTCCTGCATTCTTTACATCACTTAAGATTTTGCAAAGCTTTTCTGTTCTTCTGATGTTGATTCTTCCGCTTGTATGGGTCAATGTTGATGTTCCCACTTTTACAACGATTCGCATAATAACCTCCTAAAAAAGGCACCTGCTGCGAACAGATGCCTTTTTATTTATAAATATTTTATAATACTTTACTTAAGAAACTCTGAGTTCTCTCATTTGTTGGATGGTCCATAACCTCTTCCGGGGTTCCCTGTTCCATAATAACACCCTGGTCAATGAAAAATACTCTGTCTGCTACATCATGGGCAAATCCCATCTCGTGAGTAACTACAACCATAGTCATACCCTCTGCAGCCAGCTCTTTCATAACATCAAGAACCTCACAAACCATTTCAGGGTCAAGTGCTGAAGTTGGCTCATCAAATAACATGATATCTGGTTCCATCGCAAGCGCACGGGCAATCGCTACACGCTGCTGCTGTCCACCGGAAAGCTGTTTTGGCTTCGCATCTGCTTTCTCTGCCAGGCCAACACGCTTTAACAGCTCAAGAGCCTTCTTTTCTGCTTCTTCTTTAGACTTTAACTTAAGTTCTACAGGAGCAAGCATAATATTCTCTTTTACTGTATAATGAGGGAACAGGTTAAACTGCTGGAATACCATTCCGATATGCTGACGAATCTTGTCAATATTTGAATTCTTTTCCGTAATACTCTGTCCATCTACAAGAATCTCTCCGGCTGTTGCTTCCTCTAAACGATTCAGACAGCGAAGAAATGTTGACTTACCAGAACCAGAAGATCCAATGACACAGATCACCTCACCGGCTTTAATCTCTGCATCAATTCCCTTTAAAACATGTACATGTCCAAAACTCTTCTTTAGACCTTTTACATGAATCTTTACATCTTTTTCAGTTGTCATTACGCATTCATCCTCCTTTCAACATATCTTGAGATAAATGACAGAACTGTCACTATCAAAAGGAAGAAGACTGCTACCCATGTATATGTTGCAAATGATTCCATCGTTCTTCCTACATAAATCTTTGCATTATACATAACCTCTGATAAACCGATTGCGTAAAGAATCGTAGAATCCTTTAACGTAATAATAAACTGGTTTACAAGAGATGGGAGACAGATACGCACTGCCTGCGGAAGAATAATCTTCTGCATTGACTTTGCATAACTTAAACCAAGACTTCTTGCCGCTTCCATCTGTCCTTTATTAACGGACTCAATAGAACCTCGGAAAATCTCAGAAATATAAGCGCCTGCATTCAGGGCAAGTGTAACTAAACTGGCTGTAAATACGGTAATGCGGAACTGTGAGCCTGTAACCGCCTGAACTAACTGTGGCAGAGCAAAATAGAAATAAAATGCCTGCACCAGCATCGGAGTACCACGAATCAGCCAAATATAAAACTTTGCGATTCCACGTAATACAATATTACTGGAAATATTCATAAGACATACGAAAATACCGATAACCAAAGCGATGATCAGAGATAGAATCGTAATCTTAACTGTCATAGTAAGTCCAGTCAACAATGTTGGATAGACTTCACTTAAAACTCCAAATAGATTCATAAATTAACCTCTTACCTAACCTTTGTCTCTCAATTATTTCGCTGAGGTATATTTTGCAACGATCTCATCATAAGTACCGTTCGCTTTAATATTCTTTAAACCTTCATTAAACATCTTGAGTAAATCTGCGTTCTGTCCTTTTAATACGGCAAAACCATAAGGTGTGGAGAAGTTATCTTTCTCTTCTGCTACGATTTCAAGACCATTACCCTGAGAAACACCATAAGCCATTACAGGCTGATCTTCGAAACATGCAACGGTATTGCCTGTCTTAACATCCTGGTACATTGTTGCGGAATCATCAAAATATGTGATATCAAATCCATATTTATCTTTTAAAGACTCAGCACAGTCAGCTCCCTGTGTACCTGTCTTCGCTGCAACTTTCTTACCTTTTAAATCTTCATATCCCTTGATGTCACTGCCTTTCTTTACAGCCATACATACATAGGAATCATAGTAAGCTTCGGAGAAGTCATATTTTTTCTGTCTTTCTTCTGTGATAGACATACCGGCAATTGTTCCATCTGCCTGTCCGGACTCAAGAGCAGCTACAGCGGCATCAAAACCAAGAGACTGTAAATCATACTTAAATCCCTGATCTTTTGCGATCGCAGCTAAGATATCTACATCAATACCTACGAATTCATTTTTATCATTTGTGAATTCAAATGGTGCAAAAGTTGTATCTGTCGCGATAATATAAGTCTTATCAGAAGCACTGCCTCCTTCTGAACTGGATTCTGCCTTGTTTGAGCTGCTTCCACATGCTGCTAATGATAACATCATAACTGCTGCTAAAGCTACAGATAAGAATTTTTTCATAATGTATCCTTCCTTTCTTAATTCTTATTATTTTATACTCACCATTCTATTATATCTATTTTGAATAAAAAATGCAAGAAGCTTTCAAAATATATTCACTTTATTTTTTTACGATTTTCTTTCTTCTGAAAATTTTTCTTGACTTTTTGCCTTATATGAAATATTATAAGCCAAAATCGTCAAAACGATTTAGTAAAAATTTATTTTTATACCGGCAATCTATTTATCGGTATAATATACATTTATGATAAGGAGATGTAGAATTATGAAAACAGTCACAATCAAGTTTGGCTCTGTGGATAATGCGACATCATTTGTAAAAGCTATTGAAGATTTTGAAAGCCACTTTGACTTAATTTATGGACAGTACGTTGTAGATGCCAAGTCTCTTCTTGGAGTAATGACTATGGATATCCGCAACAAAGTTGATTTAAGAATCATGGAAAGAGAAAATGAGATGCCAACGATCATGAAGGCAATCTCCCCTTATATCGCAGCATAATTTTTTCTTCAAATTGTATGCCTGAATTGGACCTTCCAATTTGAATCTTAACAGAATTTATGCTATAATGAAAATGCTCGGAGGCTCAATTTTTTAAAGCTGACGAGCATTTTCTATATTTAGGAGGGACAGCTTATGTGGTTCGATGAAGCAGTAGTTTACCAGATTTATCCATTAGGACTCTGTGGAGTTTTAAATGAAGAAAGAAGCAGCGATGACAGTGTCGTGGGACATTCCATCCTTGAAGTAAAGGACTGGATTTCTCATATTAAAAAGCTCGGTGCTACCTGTATTCTTTTTAATCCTCTTATGGAAAGTGACTATCATGGATATGACACCAGAGATTATTACACTGTAGACCGCCGCCTTGGCACGAACGATGACTTAAAGGAAGTATGTGATGCTATTCATGAAGCCGGTCTTAAAATCTTATTTGACGGTGTATTTAATCATGTTGGCCGCGGTTTCTGGGCATTTAAGGATGTGCAGGAAAAGAAATGGGACAGCCCATATTGTGGATGGTTTCATTTAAGTTTTGATGGAAATACAGAATATAACGATGGATTCTGGTATGAGGGATGGGAAGGACATAACGAACTTGTTAAGTTAAATCTTGATAATCCGGATGTCAGACAGCATCAGTTCGATGCAATCAAACAGTGGACAGACCTTTATGGCATTGACGGTCTCCGCCTTGATGTTGCTTACTGTCTGAGTGATTTTTACTTAAAAGAGCTACGCCGTTTTACCAGTACTCTGAAAGAAGATTTTGTTCTTATGGGAGAAACATTACATGGCGATTATAATATGTATATGAATGATGAGAAGTGTCATTCTGTTACAAACTATGAATGTTACAAAGGATTGTATTCCAGTTTTAACTGTGCGAACATGCATGAGATCAGCTACAGCTTAAACCGCCAGTTTGGTTATGAAAACTGGTGTATTTACCGCGGAAAGCATCTTCTCTCTTTTGTAGATAACCATGATGTCAGCCGTATTGCCACTATATTAGAGGATAAACAGCAGCTGCCTGTTATTTATGGCCTGCTATTTGGAATGCCAGGTGTTCCTTCTATATATTATGGAAGCGAATGGGGCATTGAAGGTAAAAAACAGGGACGTGATGAAGAGATTCGTCCTCGTCTTGAAAAACCGGAATGGAACGAACTTTCTGATGCAATTGCCGCTTATGCGAAAGCACACCACACTCACCCGGCTTTATACAACGGTGGCTATGCGAATCTTCTTGTAAGAGATAAACAACTCATTTTTGAAAGAAGCTGTGATGAGGAACGTGTTATTGTTGCAATCAATGCCGATTCCAACACATTTCATGCTGATTTTAATGCGCGCTCCGGTCTTGGAACAGATCTTGTTACAGGAGAAACTGTTGACTTTGGCGGTGGGATGGATCTTCCACCATATAGCGTGGCTTACTGGAAAACCGAAGTAATCTAAGTAAAAATATAGAAATTTATTAAAATAAAAAAGGATGGTCATCTATGAAGTTAAGCAATGCAGAAATGCAGGAAATTGATACGATATTAGAAAAATATTGCAACACCAAAGAGGCACTTTCCATGAAAAATTTCTGCCAGCACGGCAGTGTAAGCACTTATAAACATGTTATGTACGTCACAAGAGTATGTTATTACTTAAATAAACACTTCGGACTTGGGGCAGATGTAAAGTCCCTCGTTGTCGGTGCTTTTCTTCATGACTTCTATCTTTACGACTGGCACGAAAAAGATGACAGCCATAAGTGGCATGGATTCTCCCACGCGCACACAGCCTTGCTGAATGCTGATGCCCGCTTTGCTCTAACCGATAAAGAGCGGGATATTATCGCACATCATATGTGGCCGCTGAATTTGACAAAACTGCCTCGGTGTAGAGAAGCGCTGTTGGTGTGCCTGGTTGATAAATATTGCTCTACGGTTGAAACTCTTACTATGCGGTCGGCAGAATCAGCATTCTGATTTGCTGCAGGCAAAGCTGACGAAACATTAAAATCGTCTGTTTTGGCCTGCACAAATCAGAATTGTCTATTCAAGATAATCAGAAAAAGCCTCCTCATATTCTTGATATTTCTCATACCAGATGAGATTTTGCTGTAGATATTCTTCTGATAATTCTTCGAATCGTTTGTGGAGTTCTCTCTGTCTTTTTGTCCATTTCTCTGATTGGTATTGCTCAAAGGTAAGGTTATCTAACTCGGTAGCAGCTTGTTTTTGCCAGTATTCTATATTTTTCTGGCATTTTTCGAGCTGTTCTCTGGCGAGAGTCAGCTGCCAGTCTGTGTAGGATTGTTCGGTGTTAAAGCGGGCACTCTGATGGCGTTCTTTTGCCGGAACAGATAGAAGTCCTTCTACTAAGGCAGTATTTTCTGCTTCTACCACGTCTGCCCAGGTCTGATCGCCTTCTCTTTTTTTCTTTAGCATATGAAGATAGTGCTCATAGTTAAATGGATAGTATTTTACACCATCTTCTTCGAATAATAACAAGGCATCTGCAATTTTGCTGACAAAGTATCTGTCGTGGGAAATGAACAGCATTGTCCCTGTATATGCAGAAAATGCCGATTCCATCGTTTCTTTTGCCGGTAAGTCCATATGATTGGTTGGCTCGTCTAAAACTAAGAAGTTTGGGCGGCTTTCAAGAATTTCTGCCAGAATTAAGCGGCTCTTTTCTCCACCGGATAAATCACGGATTTTTACATTTGCCTTTTGAGAGGAAAACAAATATCTTCCTAATATCTGACGTTTTTCTTTTTCTGTTAATTTGGGAAAACATTCGCCAAAATGCTCTTCTACTCTTTTTTCTGACTGTATTTCCCCGGAATGCTGGTCAAAATATCCTGTTGCAATTCCATTGCCAATTATATATTTTCCCGAGATTGGCTGGAGTTGCCCAATGATTGTCTTAAAAAATGTGGTTTTTCCTGCTCCGTTAGCTCCAAGTACTGCTATTTTCTGCCCTCGTCGGATTCGCAGGGTAAGTTCCCTGATAGGATTTTTGTAGCCGATCTTTAAATGCTCGGTTTCTAAAACATTTTTTGCTCCTGGCATAAGCGGCTCTAACTTTTCTTTAAAAATATAGGCTTCTTCTTTATCTGGCTTTTCCACTTTTTGCATCCGCTCTAACACTTTTTTCTTAGAACGTGCCATCGAAGCTTTTTTTGGCTTATGTTTAAACTTTTCTATCAGTTCATTTAATCTTGCTATTTCTTTTTGCTGTGCATCATATTTTTTCTGCTGGGACACTCTTTGCTTTTCCTTTTGCTTTTTATATTCTGTATAATTGCCGACATAGCGCATTAATTTCCCATCAGAAAGTTCATAAATGATTTCTGCAGTACGGTCAATGAAAAATCGGTCGTGAGAAACCATAATAACTGCCTTTTCATAGGAGACAAGATATTCTTCCAGCCACTCTACTGATGCAATATCCAGGTGGTTTGTTGGTTCGTCCAGAAGCAAAATATCTGGCTTTGATAATAAAAGCTTAATAAATGCCAGCTTAGTCTGCTCTCCACCGGAAAACTGCCCGATTTTTTTGCATTTATCTTCTTTTTTAAAGCCAAATCCAGTAAAAATCCGGTCATATTCTTTCTCAAAATAATATTTTTCTTTGGAGAAAATATCCTCCTCGCTTACTAAAGACAATATTTCTTCCTCTACGGTCCGCTCTGCATTTGAAAAGCTTTGCTGATGCAAAAATCCGATTGAAATCGCTTTATCAGTTGTGATTCCTTTTCCAAAGCGTTTATCATCTCTATCTAAGGATAATTCCCCACTAATTAAACGTAAAAGCGTTGTCTTTCCTGCTCCGTTACGTCCGACAACCGCTATTTTTTCCTGTCCTTTTATTGAAAAATCAATATGATTTAAGATGGTCTTGCCTCCAAGAGAAACGGTTCCATTTTCAATCTGATAACGCATAATTATTCACCATCTACTGTCCTGTAGACAACGTCTCCGCTTTTTCCGCCAGATTTGCTGCACAGGCAGACTTCATAAATTTCCATTGTCTTATCTACCGATTTACACATATCATAAATGGTAAGGAGCGAAATCTGTACTCCTGTCAGCGCTTCCATCTCGACACCCGTTTTTCCTGTTGTTTTTGTCTCGCAGACTGCAGTTATACTGCTGCTTTCTTCCTGCATGATGAAATCAACTGTTACAGAGGTAAGATTTAAGATATGACATAAAGGAATTAATTCGGAAGTTTTCTTTGCTCCCATAATGCCTGCAATACGGGCTACCCCCAGCACATCTCCTTTTTTCATGTCCTGATATTTTATTTTATCGAAACATTCTCTACTCATGCGGATAGATCCTTTGGCAACAGCAACTCTCTTTGTCACTGCTTTCTCACTCACATCCACCATAACAGCATTTCCATGTTTATCAAAATGCGTGTATTCCATATTTTTTCCTTTCTTTTTTACTTTCCAAACCCACAATTTGGGAATGTACATACTGGACAGTTTAAACATAAACCGCCCTCTCCCAGTGCCGCCAACTCTTCAACACTTATTTCATCATCTGCCATAATGCGTGGAAGTGCCAAATCAAAAATCGTTCTTTTTGCATACATAACGCAGCCTGGCAATCCTATGATTGGAATATTTCCATTATAGTAACTTAATAAAAACATTGCTCCTGGAAGAACTGGTGCTCCGTAAGAAACAATTTCCGCTCCTGTATTTTTAATCGCAAGCGGTGTCTTATCATCCGGATCAACGCTCATTCCACCGGTACAAAGAACAAGGTCCGCCCCCCTTTCAATAAAGGAAAGAATTGCTTTTGTAATCTTTTCATGATCATCGTTACAGATTTTCTGTCCGATAACTTCGGTATCGTATTCTGCAAGTTTTTCCTTAATAACAGGAGTGAAAGTATCCTCAATTCTGTGGTAATAGACTTCATTTCCTGTTGTAACGATACCGACTTTTTTATGAACAAATGGTTTTAATTCAAGGATTGGCTCTCCCCCGCAGACTGCCTTTGCCTGTTCCATCTTTTCTCTTTCAATGACAAGCGGAATAATTCTTGTTCCAGCAAGCTTATCTCCCTTTTTCACTGCAAAGTTTCCGTGACGGGAGGCAATCATCAGCTCCCCCATCCCATTGATCTTTTTCATTTTGTCACTGTCTACTTTTAAAAGCCCGTCAATATCTGCAACAAGTTCAATCTTTCCCTCTTTTACCGAAGTTGGATGCATATATTCTCCCTGACACATTTCCCGAAGGATTTCTGCCGCCTCATTTTCGTGAAGTCTGGTCTCTCCCTTTTCCCAAATATAAACGTTGTCTTTTCCAACGCTTAGTAATACTGGAATATCTTCTTCTGTAATCACATGTCCTTTGCGAAAAACTGCATCCTTGGTAACGCCTTTTATAATCTGTGTGATATCGTGACACAGTACCTGCCCTACTGCGTCCTGTGTTTTCATTAATTTCATTATTGCTACCTCTTTTATTTTTTCAATAAATTTTTGTCTAAATTCAATGTTTCGTCTTTTTACTATTCTCTGTTATTCCCGAACAACATCCTCAATCAGTATATCAAAAGTACCGCCGCACGCCATCCCAACACGCGCTGCCACATCCGCATCCATCACAAAATGGAATAAAAATGCCCCGCCGCTGCCAATCATTTCGTGTCCTTTTTCGATAACCTTACTCTCTGCTAAACCTCCTCCGACACTTCCCAGAATGGATTTATCTTCAAAAATTAACATTTTAGCTCCTTCTTTTCTAGGAGAAGAACCCTGTGCTTTTAATATTGTTGCCATCGCACATGGTCGAGTTCCATTAAGCCACTCTAATAGTACCTCATAGTCAAGCTCTGTCTGCACCGTTCCATCTGTTTTTTTCGTTCTCTTTTCTAAAATAAGTTCTGCTAGAATAGAAATGGCAATTTCTGGCGGAGTCACTCCATTAATCGGCAGACCAATCGGGTTATGTACCTGTGCGATTTTCTCTTCAGGAACACCCATCTCACGAAACATCTTAAACTGTGCACTCACTCTTCTTTTGGAGCCAATCATTCCAAGATACCCTGGGAGTTCATGGGTTAAAATATAGTAAAGACAATCTCCGTCACAGCTATGTCCTCTTGTAACAATTGCAACATAATCGTTTTTATTGATATTCAATGTTGGAAGCACATCCGTAAACTTTCCGCAAATCACTTTTTTGGCATGAGGAAACCGTTCTCTATTGGAAAATTCTTCTCTCTCATCCACAACCCAGACATCAAATCCTGTCTTGGCTGCAAATTCACATAAATATCCAGAAATATGGCCTCCACCGAGAACGATAAGGCGTTCTTCCTTTGCGATTGGTTCAAAGAAACGATATGCATTTTCTTCTTTTCTAAGAATAGGCTGGTAAGAAAAATCTTCTTCTGTCTGCTCTATAATTTTTCTTTTTAAAATAACATTTGTATTCGACTCCGGTATCCCTCCTGTTTCTTTTGAAGAAATTTCTGTCACAAGATTACAAACTTTTTCCTCAAATAAATATTTCTGTAAATGTTTTTTCATCTATAAAAACTCCTTTAAAATTAATTTTGCTGCTATCACATATTTTATTTTGATAGTTAAACATTGTAAAATCTGTACTATTCCTTAATGTGCTATTCTTAAAAAGATAAATATAAGTACAGCAAAACTTTATAGCTTCTATAATTATACAAATTACACAAGTAAGTTCCTTATATTTATCCATTTTTATTCACTTGATTTATAAAATTTTGATCATAAATATATTATAGCAATAATATACTATTATCTCAAGTTCTAGAGCGTGTTTGAAAAATGCTTTCTGTAAGATGTATGTTACAATTTGTGGGAGATTTTGCCTGAATGAGGGCGGCGTAGTGGGCTACGTCAACTGAATGAAGGCAAAATATACCGCAAATTGGAGCGTGCAGATTGCGGGAATGATTTTTCAAACACGCTCTACCCTCTCATAACTTGGTTTCCACTCTGTCTATAAATTGCAGCAAAATTCTAACTTTTTGCAATTTTCTTACGTATATCTTGCATTTTTTTCAAAAATATGTTGAAATACCTTTTATTCTGTGCTATTTTAGTATTGTTTGCTATATAACAATACAGCATTACTCTCTGGAGAGTCTTTACCTCAATGTAAAGCGCCGAAGGTGTACGGCAGTATATCTGCTAATCTCTCAGGCAAAAGGACAGGGCACTATAAATGCATGTTTACTCTTTAGAGGGCTGATAATGGGTATCAGTCCTTTTTGTGTCTTTAGAAAACTGTGAATTCTTACTTTGCAAAGGCAGTTTCCCCTTTTCCGAGATGATTTTTCAGGAGAATCAATTGTGATATGGTTATTCATATTGTATTTCACACAGAAAAATCTATTAAGAAAGGAAAGATAGAATTATGCCTTTCATATTAAGAAGGCATAGTCTGTCAAAACAAGTAGTATGTTTGGAACAATCAACTCAATCTTAACCAAAATTGATGATTTAGTATGGGGGGTCCCGTTAATCGTCATGATTCTGGCAACCGGTATCTTTCTGACAATCCGTTTGAAAGGTATTCAGGTTCGTAAACTTATCCTCGCTTTTAAGTATATGTTCTCGAATGAAACGGATGGAGAACACGGAGAAATTTCCAGTTTTGGAGCATTATGTACCGCTCTTTCTGCTACGATCGGAACCGGTAACATTGTAGGTGTTGCTACGGCTATCGTTGCTGGTGGACCGGGCGCACTTTTCTGGATGATCATTGCTGCCACTGTTGGTACAGCTACAAAGTACTCCGAATGTCTTCTCGCCATCAAATACAGAACGGTTGCAGACGATGGACATATCGTCGGTGGACCATTTTATTACATAGAAAAAGGTATGGGCGAAAACTGGAAATGGCTTGCGAAAATCTTTGCTGTTTTCGGTGTTATGGTAGGTCTTTTAGGTATTGGTACCTTCTCACAGATTAATGGTATTACCAGTGCGGTAAATAATTTCTTTGATGCAAACAATGCATGGACCGTACAGTTATTTGGAAGAGATTATTCTTGGACAGTTGTTATTGCCGGAATTATTTTAACAATTTTTGTTGCTTTCGTTATTATTGGAGGTCTTCGAAGAATTTCTGCTGTAGCACAGGTTGTTGTTCCATTTATGGCTGCCGCTTACATTATTGCCGCTGTTGTAATTTTAATTCTTAACTATAAAGCTATTCCTGGTGCTGTTGTAGAAATCGTTCAGAGTGCTTTTGGTATGCGTGCGGTTGCCGGTGGTGCTCTTGGTGCTATGATGCTTGCTATGCAAAAAGGTATTGCCCGTGGTATTTTCTCTAACGAGGCCGGTATCGGAAGTGCACCAATCGCTGCTGCTGCTGTACAGACTACAGAACCTGTAAGACAGGGACTTGTATCTATGCTTGGTACGGTTATTGATACCATTATCATTTGTACAATGACTGGGCTTTCCATTGTCATTACCGGAAGCTGGGACAAGGGACTTGAAGGTGTTGCTGTTACAACAAGAGCATTCCAGGTTGGACTTCCTTTCCCTGCAAAGGTATCCGCCTTTATCTTAATGCTTTGCCTTGTATTCTTTGCATTTACTACAATTCTTGGATGGGACTATTACAGTGAAAGATGTCTTGATTATCTGACAGGCAATAACCAAAAAGTAGTTCGTGCTTATCGCTGGATTTACATTGCCTGCGTATTTATCGGACCTTACATGACTGTTTCTGCTGTATGGACTATTGCGGATATTGTAAATGGTCTTATGGCGATTCCAAACCTGATTGCGCTTCTCGCATTGAATGGAGTTGTCGTGGCAGAAACGAAAAAATATTTCAAGAAGTTCTGATTTATCTAGATAAACAGACGCTCACAAAGAGAGCCTATCCCCTATATTTGTGACTTTAGTCGCGGCGGTTTGAACACTCGCTTCATATGCTCGTATCCAAACCTTGCTCCGAGGCCACAAATATAGGGGATAGGCTCTCTTTGCTGGCTGACTGTGGATGCTGGTACAAAATCAGAATTCATGTTAGAGATTTGGGGATTCTCCAGAATATTATGAATTTGTAAAAGGCCTGCGTATTTTCTTATAAAACCACAGTCTTTCTGGAAATTTCCAAATTCCTCTAACTGGTTTTCTGAGCTGTCAACGCACAGAACTCCTGAAGCTAAATAAAGCATATTTGTGGCCTCGGAGCAAGGTTTGGATGTGAGTGCTTTAAGCGAACATTCAAACCGCCGCGACTAAAGTCACAAATATGCTTTATTTAGCTTCAGGAGTTCGTCTGCTTTGCAGCCTCACAAATCAAAATTTCTTTTGCTTTTTCTGGAGGGTTTTCCTTAATGATTTTGGCCACAGTTTCGTACCCTAACTTCGGTGTATAGGCCGTTGCAAAAGCATAGGATTGTTCTAAGTGTTTTTTGCAATTTTCCACATCAGGTTCTATCGTTTCAACACATTTTTCCCTGAAGATCGTGACAGCTCTTTCTGCAAGTTCAAGGCTTTCTAAGAGACTGTCTGCAATAAGTGGTAAAAAGGCATTGAGTTCAAATTCTCCATGAGCTGCTGCCATTGTGATTGCGGTATCATTTGCGATGATTCGCATGGCACATTGCATAGTCATCTCTGGAATGACAGGATTTACTTTTCCCGGCATGATTGTGCTGCCCTGCTGCATTGCTTTTAAGTGCAATTCTCCAATGCCCCCTCCTGGTCCGGAATTCATAATCCGAAAATCATTGGCAATTTTCATGAGGTTTACTGCCAGTGCTTTCAATAAACCAGAGACTTCCACGAACACATCATTGTTCTGTGTTAAGTCCATCGGATATTCGGCTGCAGCAAGTCCAAGTCCGGTAAGCCGACGCAATTCCTCTATGACACGAAAACGATATTTATGCTGTGCATTATCGGAAAGACCTACTGCCGTTCCACCAAGATTGACCTGTCTAAGCCTCTCTTCTACTTTATAAATTCGCCAGCGGTCTCTTGCGATTGCCTGGGCACAGGCACCAAATTCTTCTCCAAGCGTGATTGGAACCGCATCCATCCACTCGGTTCTTCCTAGCTTTTCGATATCCTGAAAGGCATTTTCTTTTTCCTGTAAGGAAGTCTGTAATGCTGCACAGGCATCGCTTAACTTTCTGATAAGAAAAATGGAGGCAATTCGAAGTGCTGTCGGATAGACATCATTGGTGGACTGTCCTCTGTTTACATCGTCTAAGGGATGAATACAGTTATAGTCTCCATAGTTTTTCCCTAAATGTTTTAATGCGATATTGGCAATGACTTCGTTAACATTCATATTTGTCGATGTACCTGCCCCGCCCTGTAATGCCTGTGTAACAAACAGGGCATCTATTCCTCTTCGATTATCTTCCGCCTGATTTTGATTATCTCGATTATGTTCCGCCTGCTGAGAAAAACTTTTGTCCTCTTCTGTTTTTAAAAGTAATTCATCGCATGCCGCTACGATTGCCTGATACTTTTCTTTTTCTATATCTTCCACAAGATTCTCATATGTTTTTGCTGCCGCTTTTTTTACGAGAAGCATTGCGTGAATCAAATGCAGATTTACTTTTTTATGAGAAAGTGGAAAGTTTTCAACAGCTCTTTGTGTATTGATTCCATATACGGTTTCATCTGTTAAATATTTTTCTCCAAGGGTATCCTTTTCTAATCTCAAAGTACTCCGCTCCTTTACTGTCTTTTAAAGTGTGTTTGAAGTATCTTTTAACGCTTTAATTCTTCTAAAAGATACGGAAAAATACCAATACTTCTCTCCAAAATCCCCTGCATATAAGCAATTGCTGTCCCATAGTTTGTAAATGGAATATTCTGATCTTTCGCACACTTCATGCGGTACTTCATTTCACGTTCATTTAACATACAGCCCCCACAGTGGATTATCAGTGAAAACGGTGATAAATCTTCAGGAAATTCCCGTCCGGAAGACGTCTCGATTGTAAGCTTTTTGCCTGTATAATTTTTCAACCAGCGAGGAATCTTGACACTGCCAATATCATCACACTGACGATGATGTGTACAACCTTCTGAAATCAATATACGGTCACCGTCTTTTAGTCTGTCAATGGCAGCCGCTCCAAGTACTGCCTCCTCAAGAAATCCTTTGTATCTTGCCATTAAAATAGAAAAGGAAGTAAGAGGAATTTCCTCTGGCACATCTGCACTTACTTTTGCAAATACCTGACTGTCGGTAATTACCATTGCCGGACGCTTTCCAATCGTATCAAGTAATTCTCTAAGTTCATATTCCTTCACACAAATAGCCGCTCCGTCTGCCTCTAATACATCACGAATTACCTGCTGCTGTGGCAAAATTAATCTTCCCTTTGGTGCTGCCTTATCAATCGGAATAACAAGCACAACAAGATCCGCCGGATGAACCAGGTCTCCGACAAGCTGAAGTTTCTGATTATCTGTCTTTACCAGTCTGGCAAGTTTTTCTTTTAACTCATTGATGTGTTTTTTTTCTAATGCACTAACACAGATACTATTTACCTGTTCAGATTGCTCTGTACGCAACAGATTTTTCTGTTCTTCTGAAAGAATATCTTCCTTATTATATACAAGCAGATATGGAATCTCTTTTTCCTTAAAAATAGCAAGCAATTCTTCCTCACACTGCTTTATTCCTTCTGTAGCATCAATAACAAGTACTGCAATATCTGTACGGTTAAGTATCTGCTTTGTCTTGCGGACACGAAGTTCTCCAAGATGCCCTTTGTCGTCAAAACCTGGCGTATCAATAATCATAACCGGTCCTAACGGAAGAAGTTCCATTGCTTTTGAGACCGGGTCGGTTGTTGTTCCTTTTGTGTCAGATACGACAGCTAACTCCTGCCCTGTTACCGCATTTACCACGCTGGATTTTCCAGCATTTCGTCTGCCAAAAAAACCAATATGTATTCTTTCCCCGGATGGGGTATCATTTAAACCCATAAAAATGCTCCCTTTCAAACTATACTTGTCTACAGACGATTTTAAGAAAAGAATCCAAAGTATTTTTATTCCGTCACGTTAAACATTCCATTCTGCCCCAAAACAAAACTTCTCGATAACTCTCTCGAAGTTTTTGGTCAGAATTCCATAACGTGAAAGTCATAAAAATATCTTTGATTCTTTTCTTAAAATCTGTCTTTGTAATAGATACTTTTTTCTTAAAAATAATAAATATACTCTCTAATTTATAAGATTTCAATCAATGCTTTAATCTCTTCCTCCTTTGTAGCCCAGCTTGTAGCAAGACGAATGATCGTGTGGTTATCATCTGCCTTTTCCCAAAAGCTTATCGCTACTTTTTGCTCTAATTCTTTCAACCTTTCATCTTCTAATACAAGAAAAATCTGATTGGTCGGAGAGTCAATATAAAAAGTATATCCCTTCTCCTTTAGAGCCTGCTTCAATGTATCCGCTGTTTTGATTGCATTTTTACTAATCTCAAAATACAGATTATCGGTAAAAAGGGTATCAAACTGTACACCAAGCACTCTCCCTTTTGCAAGAAGTGCTCCGTGTTGCTTTACCGTAGTCATGAAATGTTTCGGTGCATTATTCTTCGGAAATACAACTGCCTCTCCGCATAATGCTCCAACCTTTGTACCACCGATGTAAAATGCATCACATAAAGAAGCAATGTCCGCTAGTGTCACATCATTTTCTTCACTGACAAGACCGTAGCCAAGTCTTGCACCATCTAAATAAAGTGGTGCATCATACTCATGACAGACTATAGACAACTCTTCCAACTCTTTTTTACTGTAAAGTGTACCGTATTCTGTCGGATGAGAAATGTACACCATTCCCGGAAAAACCATATGTTCATGGTTGCCGTCTGCATAAAAATCTGCAAAATACTGTTTTACAGCTTTTGCAGTAATCTTCCCGTTCTTATGCGGAATTGCCAACACTTTATGGGCGGATGCTTCAATTGCTCCTGCCTCATGTGTGCTGATATGGCCTGTATTTGCCGCAACAACACCTTCATACTGACTTAGTATCGCATCAATAACTGTAGCATTCGTCTGTGTTCCACCAACTAAAAAATAAATATCTGCCTCTGGACATTCACAGACTTCCCTGATCTTCTGCTTTGCTGACTCACAATATTGATCTGTCCCATAGCCGGACAACTTTTCCATGTTTGTTTCTAACAAACGCAGTAAAATCTTTTCATGGGCGCCTTCTGAATAATCATTTACAAAATCTAGCATTATATGTCTCCTCTAAAAAAAATCATTTTTATTATAGCACAAACTATAGCAAAAAAGCAGCGAGAACCCACTTGATAAAATACACTTTTTTAGAGCGTGTTCGAAAAATGCTTTCTGCAAGATGTGCGTCACAATTTGTGGGAGATTTTGTCTGAATGAGGGCGGCGTAGCGGGCTACGTCAACTGAATGAAGGCAAAATATACCGCAAATTGGGGCGTGCAGGTTGCAGGAATGATTTTTCAAACACGCTTTAGCACTTCCCCATTATTTTCTTTTGTTTATAATAAATCCAGCAACGTATTATATACCTTCTCATTATTCTTTACTACCAAAGCTATACTTTCCCTTGCATGATTCAACCTGTGAAAAATCTTTCTTACATATGAACTTCCATTTTTCATAAAACAGGCTGCCCTTAGATATCCTTCTTCATCATAATAATACCGCTCATCAAGCAGCAGAACTATTTTATCCATATCTCTGACCGCCTGCATTTTTAAATCTGCCTGCGCTTCCTGCCTCTCCGATTCTTCTATTTCAACCCACTGGTATCCCTGCTTTATATAATCACTTAGCAAATTCTCTGCCTCAACATCATCATTGGCATATACTACAAAAATGTGCGGATATCCCCTTGAATTCATCCTCGGCGGCAAATGCATCATATTCTGAATAAATGTAGAAAGTTCCGCATTCGTCCGAATACGATTTGTTAATCGAAAAACCTTAATATCTGTCTGATTTTCCAACTTTTTTATATTCTCTTTATCCATTTCTTCTGATGAGATAACATCTTCAGAATCACTGGAAAATATCACAGGCTGCTCTTTGCTTAACTCTAACAATCTCTCTATCTTATCTTTGGAAAGCAAATGTGCCTCATCAACTAAAATCCCTCTATATTTTTCAAGCGGTATTTGTGTTCCGGCTTTTCTTTCTTCGCAATTAAATTGCTTCCTTTGATCATAATCCTGGCTGCTATCTGGTCCTTTATCCTGCCCGCTATTCTGACTGCCACTTTTCTTCTCGATGCGAATCTGCTCATCTGCCAAAAAATCAATTCTTTGTAAGCGTTCATGTAATATTCTCCACTTTTCTCCATTCTCCTCGCAATGTACCATACAGATTCGATGGCGAACAGACAGCTTCATAGCAATATCATAAAGAAGCAAGGTTTTTCCTGTTCCCGGAATTCCACTAAACCAAAAACATCCTGATTGCTTTACATAAATATCTCTTAAAATCTTTTTCTCAATATCTCTTTGCTGAGAAGTCAGGAAATATTCCTTTTTTAAAAAACGGACGGGGTCTGTTATCGGTGAAATCAAATATAACTCCGCCCGAAACAAATCTTCGATATTTCCTTCATAATTCGTACCTTCTTTTTGTAAATCCTCACATAATCTTTCCCAGTCTGCATCCACGATATGATCATGATGTGTCAGACGAACCAGCCTGTTCTGGCTGCTAATATAGGTATAAGATTGAATTGGTCTTCCTAAAACAGATAAATAATAGCGATTCTGAATCAGCTGCTTACGAATTGCCTGATCCGAAACCACCCCACTCTTTAATTCAATATTTACAATATGATTGTCCTTAATCTGAAGAAGATCAAACTCTTTTCCCAATCTTGGAATCTGGAAAGAATAGAAAAAACGGAGGGAATATACTTCCTGCATATGCATTTCCAACTGAGCTGCCAATGCCCTCATACTCCCCCATTCCCAGGTACGTATTTTTAAAGGAAACTTCCTTCCAGATAACTGCCTTTCCAGTTTTGATATATGCTCTATACTCTGATTTCTTGTAAGTGTATAAATTGATAGTGATTTCACTTTGTCACCTCGAATGGAATCATTACTTTATTTTTAATGTTCTAAGATACATTTTCTGCTCCGGTGTTATCCGATAACTCTCAATCGCTTTTTGAATTGTTTTATTATGTGTCCAGACATCCAGCTTTTTATCCTCTATAAATGGAAGAATGTTCTCATATTGTTTTGCAAGTGCCGTAGCAAAATACCATGCCCGCATCATATTCACATAATACTCTTTCGAACAAATCTGCATCACCTTTTCCGGATACTCCATCTGAAAATTTTCATCCAGATAATATCGCATCAACATACCAATTCCAAATCGTATCGTATATGTATGCTGTGATTGTATCCAGCGATACACCTCTTCTATAAATACATCAAGATGCTTTTTTACCGTACGGACAGCAAGCAAATCACAAGTTGCCCAATTATCTATAAAAGGCAGAAATCGTTCCAGCTCCTGTAAACACTTTTCGTAATCCTTTATCTGCTCTAGTAAAAGACCATGCAGATTATTTTCTTCATAATACGAATGTGGAAGCACTTGCAAAAACAGCCTTGCCTCTTTAGTTTTACCAAACTCTTTTGCAAATGAACGCAGTACAGGAATCCGAACGCCGATAATCTTCTCCTTATTCACCGTCGGCATAAGCTTCGCATGAAAATCCCGATACTTTATATCCTGAAGATCAAAAAGTTTTGACTGTATATCTTTTACTATGTTTTTCTGGTTCATGATTTTCCTTTCTGACGCTATATATTTATGGTACTGCCAAAATTTAAGTCGAGCATTAACTTTTTACAGTTCCGGATTTTCTAACAAATCTTCGATGCTGCATCCTAGTACTCTTGAAAGCTTGTAAAGGGTTCTCGCCTGTGCTTTATCAATATCATTTACTTTTTGCTCATACATTTGTATCGAACGAAGTTTTACACCTGAAAGTGCTGCAAGTTCTACTTGAGATATGCCACGATTTTCACGAATTGTTTCTAAATGAATTTCCTGTGTTATGCTCATATATTTTTTATTCATATCTTCAATGAAATGCCCTATATCCATTTCATGATATACGCTATACATTGTAACAATTTCTGAAAGAGGTATTCTTGAAAAAATATCTTTGAATCGTCTACAGGTAGCCCACTGATACTCTGCCAAAGCCCAACCAGCCCAATAGACTTCAGAACGTTCCTCAGAAAATATTTTTTCTGGAAATTTGTAATTCATATAAGCGTACATAATGATTTCCTGAGCCAGTTCTATCCCAGATATTCCTGAAACAATCGCTGGATTTCCACGCTCAAATTTGTCTGCATATCCAGATTGGACAAACAGCCTTGAAAATATATCTGCATTAAAACGACAATTGCTAATCGCATAATCAAAACATTCAGCCAGATTTTGCTTCGCATCATATAGATAAGATTCGCTGTATGCGTGAATCATTGTCCTTCATCTCCTCTCTGAGAATATCCAAAACAAAAATATCATTTTTATAGGAATGCCTGTTACGAATTTCTCTTCGATACGTTTCTCTCACATTAGAATCCCTTGCAATAAACTTAGGATAATAAACTGTTTTGTCTGCAAAATCAGCCCCGTCAAATGTCAGATTACGAAAAGATTTTTCAGAAATTAACACCGTCTGCGTTCCTAATCTACCCAGATGAAGAGCTTCGTTTAAACTGCGAAGAGGCAAACCATTTTGCACAAAAGATTCTGCAAAAGAAAAATAGGAATCATCCGCCCGATAGCCAATAATAACATCATAGGCTTTTAAATCAATAGAAAAATTCTCAATAATATAATCACAGGCATCTATTGCGATCTCATTAGAAAGACGAAATGTCCTGTTTTTTAGCAACAATGCCATCCAGTGTAAAATATTGTACTTTCCATCTAACAAATTCAATATATTTAAGGAATCTTGCTCAAGAACATATTTATTTACAAAACCATCACTGTTTTTCTTGCAAGCCCATTCCATAGCCATAGATAATTCCTGCGTACAATAAAAACCCCGTCCATAATCATTATTTGTTTTACCAAGTAAAAGATCCGGCTTTTCAATGATATGATCCGAGCCATGTAATAATTTAATTTTTCCCATGTATGCCACCTCCTTATAAGATATTATATTATTGTAATGATAGTACATCAACAAAAACATATAAAAAAGAACATAGTATAATATTATCAGTTCTTCCATCATCGCTATAAGAAAATGTGCTATCACATTTTCAAATTTGCTCCAAATCCACATCTGATAATGCATACTATGTTCTATCTTTTATAAAATAAATACTACTCAACAGTATTTTGAATATTCTCACTATATTTTTCAAAGCTTTTTTCTATTTTTTCCAGTTTGCGTGCATGCTCCTTCAATTCCTTTACTAATTTTTCTCTATCCTGTCGTTCCTTTTTATAATTGATACGATGTTCCATACTCGCCCAAAAATCCATGGACATCGTTCGAAATTGAATCTCTACAGGGAAATATTCCATACCATCAAGACAATAAACCGGAATACCTAATATAATATGATAACTTCGATATCCATTAGGTTTAGGTCCTGCAATATAATCACGTTCCTTCATAACAATTAAGTCTGTTTGACTTTTTAAAATCTCAACAAGATTATATATATCATTGACAAAATAGCAAATAACTCTTGCACCTGCAATATCCATAAGAAAATTTTTAGCATTAGTCAGTGACGGTTTCTTTTCTTTTTTTATCAATTTATCTTCAATGCTTTTTTTCGATTTAATCCTACTCTGGATATTATGAATTGGAACAAGATGCGTAGCTGATGATTCATATAAAGTATGATTTAATGTATCTAGACGGCTCAAAATCATCTGCATAGCATCTTCATAAGGTTTAATTAAATTATAATATTCTTTTTCGTTCATTGTAACAACATTCCTCCTCGTATCTTTTATCATTTTATTGGAGAAATGTGTTCAATGTATGATAGACTAATGACAGTTTTTTTACAGTATTCTTACATGATATAGATTTTCATAAAAGTTCAACAAATATTCCTACTTCTTGTTCATTAAGCTTCGGTAGCTGCTTAGCAAAATTATAAAGCAAACCCACTTCCGTTTTTATCGGGAACTTGCAATTATAATTACATTTCGCATTTTCTTCAATTGATTGTAACTGACATGATGCGTTTAACACAATATGTCCTGATATATCTTTTATAAATGATTCTATGATAATTTTAGGGCAGCTATCCGAATCTTCTTCCCCCTATGGATGTTCTCTCGTTTCCGCATATTCATCTAGTATATATCGTGCATAATTTGTTGCCTGCCTCTCTTGTCCAATCGGTGTCAGTTTTAATGCATTAATCCACTGAAAAAAATATTCTCTTCGCAAAAAGACGGCAAATTCTTTGCATGCTCTGCGAACTTCGCTGTCAATATCTTTATCAAATCGTAATCGGAGTCCTGTTCGATGCCCTTCTCTGGTCAAATCAATATTTTTCTCCCAGTCATCTATGGTCCATATATGCCACATTATAGCCACCTCATTATTTCTTCTGCCTGCTCTTTCACTGCATTTGCTTTTTCCCTTTTTAAAAGTTCTGTAAGTGTAATTTTTATTTTTCTTTTACATTCTTTTGTGCAGCTCTCCTCCTCCAAAATTAATTCAATTATAGACAAAACACTACACCGTATATGATAATCTGTATTCTTGATATAATTAAGGATTTCATCCAAAACAGCTCTCTCTCCGAAAGAATATTTGCCATACAGACAATTCAAGATACAATTATCATCTCGTTCCTTTTCTAATATAGCATTCAAATATCCAATAACTTCTGTCTCGTTTGTACACAAATGCTGTTGTACATAAATCCACGAATCAATTGCATAACTTCTTGCCAACCCATCTTTTTCCGATAAAACAGCTTTTTCAAGACTTTTTACCACGCTTTTTTCACAATAGCAACCTATAGCATCATAAGCTTCTGTTCTTACCAGCTCATTTTCTTCATGACATAATTGCAATAAAATCTCGATGGCTTCCTTCTGTTTTGCTGTATTTACAAAACGTGAAAGTACACTGGCAGTAAAAGTTTTGACTGTATCATCTTTATCAAAGGCGAACTTTTTTAAATCTTCAAAACACTCCTCTTTAAATTCTTCCTCTGATAACTCTTCATATTTTTGTATTAATGTCAGCTTTTCTTCGTCGGTCATGAATTCGCCTCTCTTTAAAATGTAAATTCATATACTCCCCTATTCGTAAAAATAGCTCCCTTATTTTTGGTTAGGAAAGTCGCACTATATATCGTCTCTTCTGGTTCATATTTTGCCAAAACTTTTCTTGATGGAATATCTATTACTTTCACATATTTGGGATTAGCAGCAAGGATTTTATTTCCCTCTAGCATTGTATGTCCATACAGTTCCCATGCCTCATCTGTAATAGGATATATTGGCACAAATCGTTTATTTTCCGGTTCAAAAGCTACATAATAATCGCCTACATATTTTGTGTATGTCTTTGCTCCTACTATTACTGTTTTTCTATCAAAATCTCTTCTTACATACCCCATAAAAACATACGGTCTTTCTCCCCATTCAAATTCGTATTTTAAATCTCCATTTTCATCAATATGATAGCAGAGTATTTTTACATAGCCTTCTATTTCCCTTCTCATATCTGTAAAAATATATAACCTATCTGCTACCTGTATCACATTTACAACTCTTCGTTCCTTATCTTTTAATATCTGCTTTGTGCTTCCATCTTTTATATCAAGACGGCGTAGACAAAAATTTGTGTCTGAATACCAATAATAATCTCCTTTATGTGCAATACTATCTGGTTGCAAATCCATTGCTCGCAAATAAAGTTTTTGTGACAAACGCTTTCCTTCCGGCATCTGATATAAATAGGCATGTCCCGATGTATTATAGACAAGCAATTGTTTCGTGTCTTTATCATAATAAAAATTACACATATTCGATAATTTATCTGATAAAAATATCTGTTCATATCCATTATTCATATCTAATCCTACAATTTGTGTCTGCAAGGTAACAAATAATAAGTTATCTTCTATTTTATTACCCTCATACGCTCTTTTCTTAATGATTTTCTTAAGCATTTTTACCCCTCAATACTTTCCGTTTTGATATAAACTTTCTGTTTCTCATCTATCAATTGACGTAATGCCGCTCTCTGATATTCTTTTGTCAAATCCTTTATTCTACTTGCCCATTTATCCGCATATGAGCTGCAATAAATGAACACTGTTATTCCCATCAATATGACAGGAATGTAATAATTATCTACAAATTTTAATACCCATAGCACAGGTAAAAAATAGACAGATTGTATAATATCTTTTTTAAAAACTTTCCTTTTATAAGTTCGGAAATCTTCTTCATTCCATACTCGTGTCTCTTTTAATTCCTCATTCCAAAACTCCCAGTCTGGCTTATCCAAGGCAAACCATCCCCAGGTTGGTGCAGTTCTTGAAAAATTCTCCGCCACATCTTCTCTGGTCAAGCCATACTGACATATAAACATAAATATTGTAAAAACAGCTACTGCATCTCGTATTTTTCTGGAATATATTATTTCAAATTTCATTTGTTCCTTACTTTAATTTTTATTTATATACATTTTCATTAAATACCTGGTATCTTTTATAGCAGTATGTATCTTATTTCAATTACCATATCCCTTGCTTTTCCTGCAAAATTTCTTTTCTCTATATAAGACACAATTAAAGTAAGGAAAGTGTGACACTTTATTTCAAACTTTTTAGCATTTTTATTAATTCTGACTCTTTTTCTGTACCAGACAAAGTAATAAGATATTCTCCATCCTCGTAATAATAAGAAGTTATATTCCCATCTTTAATCATATACAGCTCTTTACCATTTACCTGAACCTTTTTTCTTCCAGTTCCATCATAAGTAATATGTACATCTACATTTTCTTTAAAACCTTGCATAAAAGTAATATAATTATCATTTGTGCCTTCATAATAAACATCATACATAGTCGTAGGATTCTCTGTCTCATATAGTATATGATACCCTTTCGGTACATAGCCAAGATGCAGTTGCCGAAATATTTCTTCTGAATCTGCAATCTCTTTAGAACTGCGTATATGGATATTATCGTCGAAAAACTGAATGATAAGCTCCCCCACTTTTTCTCTCAAATCATCGTTTGCTAAAACAATTCCTGCATTCAATATTAAAATAATCGCTGCCACCAGCAAAATATGCCATCGTCTTTTCTTTTTTGCCTTTCTTTTTTCCTCATGAATCATCGCATTCATTTTCTGGATAAACGCTTTGGAATATTTGTAAGAATAATCTTTTGTTTTTTCTGTTACCTCTTCATAATCCTGTCTGGCAGCCTTCCTCGCTTCTTGCTCCAATAATTTTTCAAAATCCATATTCACAAGTATATCCTTTCTTTTGCATCCCTTTTTTCAGCTGTTCTCTCGCCCGACTTGAAATTTTTCTTACATTCGCAGGACTGGTCCTAAGAAGTTCTGCAATCTGGCGGCTATTTAACTTATTATGATATTGAAGATAAATAACTTCCCGGTAAGGATATTTTAATCCCTTAATCAGAGTATTTAAAAATTCTTCCGCCTCTTCTTTTATTAACTGGTTTTCTAATAAATTATACATTTCAACAGGCTGTTCAAAAACTTCTTCGTCTTCCGTCAATTCTATTCTCTTATTGCGTTTCAAAAAGTTATAGCACTTATTTTTTAAGATAGTAACAATATAATTCCATGTTCCAACTGAATCTTTTTCATCGATCCGGTCCAGATAATCTGTCAGCGTAAGAAAAGTATCATGAACTATATCTTCCGCCTCTATCTCACTTTTTAAAAGAATACTGGCAGTATAATGCATCCGATTTCTGTAATCCTCATAAAGCCTAACAAACTTTATCCTCTCCTCCTCGGTATCTAATGCCATTAAATATATCAACATGTATGTAATCTCCCTTGTATTTTGAAAATATCTTATCATGAGTGCTCTTTCTTTGTATATAAGAATCTTCTATTCACCAATTAACTTGTATTTTTTTATTAGATCCTTATAGGACTGATTCTTCTCTATCTTCTGAAACACTGGTGCTGTATCCTCTTTTGTCAAAACATATTTATCTGCAGTAACAAATGCCAAAAACAACATAATACAAATAAGCAAACGCAACCGAAAAAACAAAAAAGACGGGAGAGATTCATATTCCTCCTGTCTTTTTCGATTCGCAGTATATCTTTTATGTTGTTTTCGATAACTTCCTGTCCGGTAAGTGTAATTTTGATAATGCATATACTTTTCACCTTCCATCTTCGTCTCTACAAATATTATGAAGGAGACTCCAATTTCATTCTGAAAATATTAATTTGTTGACTCCAGTAACAAAATGTCAATAGTTTTTTAATCACTCTTTTCAAAAAGGCAAATAAATAGAACGTATAGTTTATTTCCATACGCTCTATCTCACATTTCATGTTAAATTTTGAATTCTACGAACTGGAGGTTCGTAACTCTATTCTTCCAACATAATAGTCTCTTCGTATGTCTGAACATCCTCTGTGGTCGGGTAAACAGAAAAAGAATATGCAAGATTATATCTTGGTTACTTGCTATCCCTGATACCTTATTCTTTCAACCAGCGTTTCCTTTTTCAGATTACTGCTTAAAACGCAGGAAAGTACAATCTGCAAAAGACCGACCAGCAAAATCATAGCAAGAATTGGTGTAATTGGAACATGATAGACATTCATTCCAAATATTCCATTATTCTTTGCATAGGAAAAAAGTGCATAGCCGAGCGGCAGACCAATAATCAAAGCTACGCATATGGTGCCAACCGTAAAAATCAGTCCCTGTAACTGCAGGCATAAATTTAATTGTTTATTTGTCATGCCCACAGCCTGTAATACACCATATTCCTGCTTTTTTGTCGTAATATTCATGATCATGGTGTTTGCCATATTCATAAAACCGATGAGTCCCACAACCGCCATAAACAGATAACAGCCAAGCTTCATCATGCGGGTTACTGATTCTGCAGATTCTAACTGTGCATGATAGGTATCCATTTTTATATGCGAAGTATTAGAAATCAAAGTATTCAGACTCTGTTCCACAGATGCCACATCTTTTTTATCACAGTCCACCCACAGATAGCCATAGGCTGTTCCTCTCGGATTCATGGAACGGTATACACCTTCTGGAATGACAAGATAAGTGTCCGCACTTACAAAAGATCCTGCAATCTTTCCCTGATAGGTATAGGTTCCACTTCCATTCTCAAAGTCAAATACAATAGATTCACCCGGAGCATATCCATCTTGTTCCATCCACGCCGACCAGCCAAAGAAAATATCACCATTCTTTACCGCCTGATCATAGTCCATAGAACCAATATCCCCATCTTGGCGCATAAAATCAAAATCCTTTTTACTCACAACAGCAGCCGGAAATCTTGTTCCGTTCAGATTTACAGAGACAATCTCTCTCGTCATAACATCTGTCACTCCCGGAATGCTTTTGATTTCTTCAATCAGCGAATCATTCAATGGATTATCCGTCAGAATCGTATCCAGATTATTCTCCGGATATCTTTCATCATACTCAGCAGAATAGTCAAGCTGCAGTTCAAATTGTCCATGATTAACGGAAAGACGTGCTTCATGCTCCGTATCAATATTTCCTACATAATTAGAGATAATCACAAACAATGCGCAGGAAAGCCCCAGTGTAAGGATGGTACCAATGGTTCTTTTTGGATTACCCGTTATATTTGCCATTGCCATAGAAAACATGGTGACATTTTTTCTGCTATTTCGTTTTCCTTTTTTTGTGTTTCTGCATTTTCTAAATACCGTGTTGCTTCGATAGGTGAAATCCGTGAAACAATTTTCATTGGTTTACGCAGTGCCAAAGCAACGGTAAGAAATGATACGAAAATACATAGAAGCATAATAGGCAGGGAAAACAGTGGCACCTGCTGATTTTGGACTCCCATAGAGCCAGTTCCGGTTGATACAAAGTTCCCCTGTTCTACCAGCCAGTTAAAACCGTATTTTGCAATCAGAAAACCAAGAAGCAATCCAACTGGTATTGAAGAAATTGTCAAAAAAATACCCTCTCTGAAGATTAGTTGTTTCATCTGCTTTTTTGTCGCTCCCAGAGCCTTGATTTTTCCATACTCCTGTATCTTGTTGACAATACCGACCTGAAAAATATTATAAATGACCACAACAGAGAAAAGTACAATTGCAAGAATCAGAATTCCGCATACCGCAATCGTTTCATAACTTGGCTGCAAGACCCATTGCAAATAGAGATCATTGACTATAACGTTTTTTTCTTCGATCCCACAAGCTGCTGCAATCTGCTTTATAACCGAATCAATATTATTCATAGATACATTTGCAGAATCATTTAAAGTAAAATAAATATTATACTGTCTGTCATTCTCTGCGACGTGCTCATCATAAAACTCCTGTGACCCGAAAGCAACATAAGATGCCTCGATGGTATACTCATCCCGATCATATAGGATTCCGCTGACAACAAATTCTTCCGGCTTATATTCTGACTGCATCCCTGCGCGGTAATCCAGTGTAACCGTATCTCCGATCTTTACATCACCATACCCCATTGCACGAAAAAATGCTCTTCCTGCGGCAATTTCCTGCATTTTTTCCGGATACTGTCCTTCCTTCAACTCATATTCTTTATTATAAGGAAGCATTTTTCTTGCAGTCTCATCCATGCAGACAAACCCGCCTTTTTCATTGCCTTTTATGATACCTTCGGTGCACATAGTGCCTGTAGCATCTATTTCCGCACGGCGGTTTACTTCTTTTAACTGCGATCCGTCTGCGGAAATAAACAGACCATAATTGCTTCCATATGATCCTGCCGCCTGACTTTTCTGTAAATGAATTACCCCATTTCCCACAGTACTGATGATAACAAGCAGCATCGTGGTCAGACAGATTGCCATCATGATCAGTATACTTCTTGTCCTGTTCCTTTTGTCATTGCTATATGCAATCCTGCTTATTGTCTTCATCTGAAATCCACCACCTGTCCGTCCTCAATCACCAGAATACGGTCAGCGACCTGTGCAATTTCGTCATCATGGGTAATCATTACAATTGTCTGTCCATATTTTTTTGCTGTCATCTTAAGCAGAGCGATTACCTCATCACTGGTCTTAGAATCAAGATTTCCTGTCGGCTCATCTGCAAATATAATTTCCGGACGATTCACCAGTGCTCTTGCAATTGCTACTCTCTGCTGCTGTCCTCCGGATAACTGATTTGGCAGATTATAAATCCGGTTTTCAATCCCCAGAGTTGCAATAATATCATTTACATACGCTTCATCCACTTTTCTTCCATCCAGCCCCAGTGGCAGTACAATATTTTCCCAGACATTAACAGATGAAACCAGATTAAATGCCTGAAAAACAAATCCGATTTTTCTTCTGCGGAAAACAGCAAGGGCATCTTCCTTCATCCTGTATAAATCTTTCCCTGCTAAAGTAACACTGCCTTTTGTCGGGGTGTCTAGCCCTCCAAGCATATGAAGTAATGTACTTTTACCGGAACCTGACTTTCCAACAATTGCGACAAATTCTCCCTGCTCAATCTGAATGTCCACCTGATCGACCGCTTTGACCTGATTCTCACCTGCTCCATAAAACTTACAAAGCTGCTTGGTTTCTAATATCACACTCATGTGTTGCCTCCTTTTCATCCTACATCCAAATTGTATCAGGGCAATCTTTCATTTCACTTTCAAAAAACGAGCAGAAGTCTTACAGAATTGTAAGATTTCTGCCCACTTAAAATTTAACCAACATATGGTAATTGAATCACAAACGTGCTTCCTTTTTTCTTTTTGCCGGAGGTTACCGTAATCGTACCTGCGTGTTTTTCGATAATTTCTCTCGATAGAAAAAGTCCGATTCCTGTACCGCTCTTTTCCATGACCTCCTTGGAACTTCCTCTGTAAAATCGTTGAAAAATTTTGTGATACTCATTCTGCGGAATACCAATTCCCTGATCCTCAATTTCCATTCTTACAAGATCGTTTCTTTTTTGTAACCGGATAAATATTTTTGAACCACACGGACTGTACTTGACCGCATTATCCAGAACGTTGATCACAGCTTCACCAAGCCACCTTTTATCCTGCATAATCGTGCATGTTTCCAGCTCTTTTTCATAGTCAAAAACGAATTCCATTTCTTTCTCATCCGCTTTAGGATAAGTGCGGTTCACAGCAGATATGACAGTATCCATAAGTGGAAGTTTTTTCTTATTAATCTGAATCAGTCCAGTTTCCATCTTGGATATTTCAAGAAGCGACTGCAATAATGTCTCCAGTCCATCCAGAGCACTCCGACAACGGATACGAAACTCCTCCTGTTCTGTGGCACTTAAGTCATTCTGCATCAGCACACTAAAACATGTATCCAAAGCTGCAACCGGTGTCTTTAACTGGTGAGAAATATCAGAAACCATTTCTTTCGTGTTCTCCTTTTCTGCCCTTGCTTCTTCCTTTATCAACTGAATATGATGTCCGATTGCTTCAAGCTGGTCATTCAATTTTTCCAGTTCTGCATGATTTTCCGTTTTCAGTAAATCATCAAATTTATTTTCTCGGAATCTGATCAGAATTTCTTCCAATTGGTCTAAAATTTTCTGATGACACGCATCTTCTTTTTTCTTCCAATAAAGTAAAAAAGTCAAAAGAAGCACGCATATCACAGTGCTTACAGCACCGGTCACCATAACCTGATGCCGAAATTGCGAATAAAATGCATTCCCTTTATTCCCCCAGTATCCATATTGCTCCAATAATCGCCTTCCCTGTTCGTTAGTTTCAATATCCTTATCCTTAAGTAATTCCGAAACAGCATCCAGCCCGGAAAATTCTTCCTTTGCAGCAATCTCTGTCATAAGATTCATTTTATATTTATAATCTTCATAAAACATATACGTGGTAAAGCAATTTAATATTGCAAACAATACTATAACAGGCAATACCAAGGAGAGCACTACTGTGATCTTCTTGCGATATCTCTTTGTCACTGCCTTACCTCCTGATTCCATATATACCCAAGACCTCTGATATTCTTTATATAGACCGGTGCAGCCGGATTGTCTTCGATTTTCTCACGGAGTCTTCTGATATTGACAGCGATTGTATTTTCATCCACAAAATCCCCTTCCAGATCAAACACATTTTCCAATATTTGTGTTTTTGAAAGAATCTGTTTCGGATTCTGAAGAAAAAAAGTCAGCATTTTCAACTCCGTTTTTGTCAGACTGATTTCACGACTCTTTATCAGGACTTTCATTTCTCCTGCGATAAATATGATATCTCCCGAAATCATCTTTCCGGCTTCCGTTTTCTCCTGTCTGCGGCGGAAATGTGCTTCTATTTTCAAAAGAAGTACCGAAAGACTAAACGGCTTTGTAATATAATCATCTGCCCCTGCTTCATATCCCATGACCTGATCCATCTCCTGATCTAGTGCTGTAAGACAAATAATGTATGTATTATAATTGCATCTCATCCACCTTACAAATTCCAGTCCATTCCCATCCGGAAGATTCACATCACAAATGGTAACATCCACATTATTATCACTTGCAATTCTTTTCGCTTTTTTCACTGATTCTGCTGAAAAAACCTCATATCCGGATTTTTTCAGTGAGAATGTAATTCCACGATTTAAATTTTCATCATCTTCAACCACGAGTATACCTGGCATAGCATATGCACCTCTCTTTATTAACTATATATATTTAATATCAGAGTAGATATTGTTTTTATAACATCACAGTATTGGATATTTTCCACGAAACAATTTTTACTCTAAAATTGATTCCACATTTTTTCTATTTCTCTGCTTTCAGATAGATTTTTAAGTTCTGTATTCACTTTCTCAACACAATTACCAACAAAATTATCATCATTATGTCTACCGTCTTGAAGTGATATTTTTCCATTCAAATCATATCACACTCTCCGTCATATTTCCATTTCAATTTACTCAGTCAAGTCACTTCGTCCAGCTACATTTCCTGTCGGTTATGGCATCGAATGCATGACGCTCATGGATATGCGGTGTCACTTCGTTCATGTGCAGTGACCAGTTAATAATTCCCGTTTAACAAAAAACAGCTCCCCCAGAGAGAAGATACCTTCTCTCTGGGGGAGCGTCTCCTTGCCTGCGGCAATTCCTATTTAATTTTTAAAACTATGGATTGGTGCAGGGATTCTTCCGCCTCTGTTTACGAATGCGGAACAGTCAAACTGATTCACTGGCATAATTGGAGCATAACCTAAAAGTCCTCCAAACTGTACCGTATCACCAACGCCTTTACCGATTACAGGAATAATGCGGACTGCTGTTGTCTTCTGATTTACCATACCGAGTGCCATCTCGTCTGCGATAATTCCGGAAATCGTTGTTGCCTTTGTATCTCCCGGGATAGCAATCATATCAAGTCCAACAGAACATACACAAGTCATTGCTTCTAACTTCTCTAAAGTAAGTGCTCCTGCCTCTACTGCATCGATCATTCGCTGATCTTCACTAACTGGAATAAATGCACCACTTAAACCACCAACGTAAGAGGAAGCCATTACGCCACCCTTCTTTACCTGGTCATTTAAGAGAGCGAGTGCTGCTGTTGTTCCTGGTGCTCCGGCATATTCAAGACCAATTTCTTCTAAGATTTCTCCAACACTGTCGCCAACTGCAGGTGTTGGCGCAAGAGATAAGTCAATAATACCAAAAGGTACGCCAAGACGCTTAGAAGCTTCTTTTGCTACAAGCTGTCCTACACGGGTAACCTTGAAAGCTGTCTTCTTAATTGTCTCACAAAGTTCTTCGAAGTCTTTACCACGAACATTTTCAAGAGCACGTTTTACAACACCAGGACCGCTGACTCCGACATTGATGATAGTATCTGCTTCTGTCACACCGTGGAATGCACCTGCCATAAATGGATTATCGTCTGGTGCGTTAGTGAATACAACAAGCTTAGCATTACCGATACTGTCTTTATCTGCTGTTTTTCTGGAAGTCTCAAGAATAATCTCACCGAGCATCTTTACTGCATCCATGTTGATTCCTGTCTTTGTAGAACCTACATTGATAGAACTGCACACTCTGTCGGTTACAGAAAGTGCTTCTGGAATAGACTCGATAAGATACTTGTCTGCTTTTGTCATTCCTTTGTTAACTAATGCAGAATATCCACCGATAAAATTCACGCCTACTTCTTTTGCACAGCGGTCTAACTCTTTTGCAATGCGTACAAAGTCTTCTGGCCCTTTGCAGCAGGCACCACCTACTAAAGCAATCGGTGTGATAGAAATACGCTTATTTACGATAGGGATACCAAACTCCTGCTCGATTTCCTTTCCTACTTTTACAAGATTCTTTGCTTTTGTTGTAATCTTGTTGTAAATATTCTCACATACTTCATCAAGAGAATCACTGACGCAGTCTAACAGGCTGATACCCATTGTAATAGTACGAACATCAAGGTTCATCTCATGAATCATCTTATTAGTTTCAATTACTTCATTTATGTTTAACATAGCGGGCCTCCTAGATACGATGCATCATTTCAAAGATTTCCTGGTGCTGCGCCTGAATCTTAACACCAAGTTCCTCTCCAATCTGTTCAAGCTCGCTTGCCATAACAGGGAAAGTCTTAACTACTTCTTCTGACTCAACAATCATCATCATGTTGAAGAAACCGCCGGTAATTGTCTGGTTAATGTCAAGAATATTCACGTTGTTATTTGCAAGATAAGTACAAACCTTTGCAATGATTCCAACAGAATCTTTTCCGAGTACAGTGATAATTGATTTCTTAAGCTTTTTTCCTTCCATGGTTAATACTCCTTATGTGTGTAAATTATTTAAGGTAATTATACAAAGCAATTACTAGATATAATTACGATTTAACTGCTCAAGTTCTTTTTCTTTTTTCCCTAGATTATACAAGTAGGTGCGGTTCTGCTCGCTACCTGCAAAGTAAAGTTCGCTTTATCAAGATCAATATTATGTAATAAAAGCTCCACCTTTACCGTCTCATAGGCCAGTTCACCATAGTTATTCTCTTTACTAAGATGCCCCAGAAAAATATGTTTACACTCTTCTCCAATTACTTTTGACAAAAACTGTCCGGCTCTCTCGTTTGAAAGATGCCCTTTATTCCCCATAATTCGCTTCTTGAGAGGATATGGATACGGGCCAACCATAAGCATGTTTAAGTCATGATTGGACTCAACCAGTAAGGACTCACAGCCCTGTAACTTCTCTACAAGATATTCATCATATGTTCCAAAATCGGTTGCTACTCCGACTTTTGATTCCGTATCACTTACCGTATAACAGACCGGGTCTGCCGCATCGTGAAGAATACGGGATGCTTCTATTTTAATTCCATCCATGTAAATCGGATTGTCCGGTGTGATACTCTCAAAAAGATTTTTATCGACCTTTCCAAGAGAGGATGTACTTAAAATCTCATCAATGGTTTTTGCTGTAGCAAATACCGGAACGGGATACTTTCTAAGAAACACGCCAAGACCACTGATATGATCCATATGTTCATGTGTCACGAAGATTCCCTGAATGGTTTCCGGTGCTACTTCCATCTGTGTCAGTCCCTCCACAATTCTCTTTCTGCTGATTCCCGCATCAATAAGAAAATGGGACTTTTCATTACCTACATATATACAATTACCGCTGCTACCGCTGGCGATGCTCGCTAAATTCATCTATTTACCATCCTTTTGGCTCAAATTTACCAACCATTATATACTAAATTATCTTATTAGTAAAGAGTTAGTAAAGAGAAAGCAGGCTCTCTACTGCCGTTTTTATCTGATTTTCCGTTTCAGAGATTCCTAAATGGTTATCAATTACTGTGGAACATTCCTTCCGAAATACTTCTTCTGGAAGCTGTTTTGCCATAATTTCACGGCACTTTTCTTCGGTATATCCCCGGCCTTCTTTTAGACGCTCAATACGAGTTGCCTCATCTACATAGACATACCACATCATATCAAAATCATTCTGATAGCCTTCTTCTAAAAGGAGAGCCGCCTCCACCGCAATGAAAGAAGCCTCTCCTTTTTCCTTTATCCCATCGATCCGATGGAAAATCTCTTTTTTTACATTCGGATGTGTAATCGCATTTAAACGGGCGAGTCGTTCCTGATTTCCAAAAACAACTTTTGCCAATGCCGGCCGGTCAATCGTTTTATCTTGGGCAAGGATTCCCTCACCAAATGCCTCCACGATGTCTAAATAATTCTGCTGGCCTGGCTCCATTAAATCATGTGCCACTAAATCGGCAAGAATCACTTCCGCACCGTATTTTTCTTTTAAAATGTTCATGACCACACTTTTTCCGGAACCAACTCCGCCAGTAATCCCGACAACTTTCATATTATTTTGCTCTTTATTTTGCTTCATACCAGGTCTTTCCTTCTTCAATATCAATAGACAGCGGAACTTTAAGGTCTGCCGCTCCCATCATTTCTTCTTTTAATATCTTGCGTACTTCTTCTACTTCATCCTCTTTTGTCTCGATTAAAAGTTCATCGTGAATCTGTAAAATAAGTCTTGAAGCAAGCTTTTCTTCCTGCAGACGTTTACTCACACGAATCATCGCGATCTTAATAATATCCGCAGCCGTTCCCTGAATGGAAGAATTCATCGCCACACGTTCGCCAAAACTTCTCTGCATAAAGTTACTCGAAGAAAGTTCTGGAATTGGACGGACACGGCCATATAACGTCTTAACATAGCCTTCCTTTTTGGCAAATGCTACATTGCCGTCAAGATACGTCTTAATTCCCGGATATGTTGCAAAATATTTATCAATATATTCGCTCGCTTCTTTTCTCGAAATCTTTAAATCCTGACTTAAACCAAACGCACTGATACCGTAAACAATACCAAAGTTTACTGCCTTTGCACTTCTTCTAAGCAGCGGAGTGACTTCTTCAAATGGTACACCAAATACCTGAGATGCAGTCATACGGTGAATGTCTTCTCCATGTCGGTACGCATCAATCAGGTGTTCATCTCCTGCCATATGTGCAAGCACACGAAGCTCGATCTGAGAGTAATCTGCACTGACAAATACATAACCTGAATCTGGCACAAATACTTTTCGAATCGCCCTGCCAAGTGGCATACGAATCGGGATATTCTGTAAGTTTGGATCAGAACTTGATAATCTTCCCGTTGCCGTTACTTTCTGATGAAAAATACTGTGAATCTTTCCATCCTCCTGAATAAAGGCTGCCAGACCATCCGCATAGGTAGACTTTAATTTTGTAAGCTGACGATATTCTAAAATGTTAGAAACAATCGGATAATCTGGTGCCAGCTTCTCTAAAATATCCGCACTCGTGGAGTAGCCTGTTTTTGTCTTTTTCGCAAACGGCATCTTTAAATCTTCAAATAAGATGACACCAAGCTGTTTTGGTGAATTGATATTAAATGTCTTGCCTGCCTGCTCATAAATATTTTTTTCCAGCTCTTCAATACGTCCTACAAGCTGGTCGCCATATTCTTTTAAGGCATCCTTTTCTACTGTGATTCCGTACTTTTCCATATCGTAAAGCGTGGCAACCGTTGGACGCTCAATCGTAAGATAGAGTTCTTCCATTTCGGCTTCTCTCAACTTTTCAAGTACAAGTGGATAAGCATGGAATGGCACATAGGAAAGATAGGCTGCCATCTGCACTGTCTTCTCTTCTTCCTGTGAAAAGACTTCTTCTAACGCTTTTTTCCCGCAGACTTCCTTTCTTGACGGAAGCATCTGACGAAGGTAATCTCTTGCAATGTCCTCATAGTCATACGCAGACTGTAATGGATTTAACAAATATGCCTGTATACCTACATCCTGAATCTGGCTTTCATACTCTCGCACTTCTTCTGAAAAATGTAACAGTGCTTTATAATCAAGGACAATCAGCTCTGTTCCTTCTTTTAAAAGCTCTGTAATCTTTTCTTTTAAATAGTCCTCTGTCACAAAGCCGCCCACTAAGGCAAGTACTGTATTATCCCTCCATGTAAGAGAAAGCCCCTTACAATTTCCACTCACACCGATAATTCCAAGCGCTGCCTGTCCCTCTTCTTTAATAGAAGTAAATGCATTCTCTATTTCGCCCAGGTCAAAAGTACTTACAACTTCTAAAGTCTCTTCTTCCTTTTCGTCCTCCCCAAAATATTTAAAAAGGCTCTTTAATTCCAACTCTTTAAATAACTGGTATGCATCCTTTGTAAAAAGTGTTCCAATCTTTGCATCTTTAAAATCATAAGAAATATCGCAGTCTTTTTTAATTGTCGCAAGATCTTTGCTCATAATTGCCTGCTCATAGTATTCCTGCAGATTATTTTTTGCGCGGGCAGGCTTGATTTCTTCGATATGCTCATGGGCATTCTCAATGGAATGGTACTCTTTAATAATCTTTGCGGCTGTCTTTTCCCCGATACCAGGAACTCCTGGAATATTGTCGGAAGTATCGCCCATAAGCCCCTTCATATCAATAAATTCTGTTGGGCTCACGCCGTAAAGTTCGCGGACATCTTCCTCATAATAGTCCTCTGTTACCGTACCAGAGGCCTTGGTCTTTGGAATCTTAATTTTTACTTTTTTTGTCGCAAGCTGTAATAAATCCCGGTCTCCAGATACAATAGCCACATCAAATCCAGCTTCCTCGGCTTCTTTTCCGATTGTTCCCAAAATATCATCTGCCTCAATGCCTGCCTGCGTGATAATCGGGATTTCCATTGTCTTTAAAACTTCCTTCATCAACGGAACCTGCTCATGTAATTCCGCTGGCATTGGCTTTCTCGTCCCTTTATATTCTTTATATTTTATATGACGGAAGGTCGGTTCTTTCCGGTCAAATGCCACAAGAAGATGCGTTGGCTTCTCCTCTTCGACATAGCGAAGCATGATATTTAAAAAGCCAAGAACCGCATTCGTATGCTTTCCCTCGGCATTCGTCAAATCCGGCAGCCCATAAAATGCCCGGTTTAACAGGCTGTGTCCGTCCAACAGCATAATTTTATCTGCCATTCTTTCCTCCTAAACTTTATTTATGTACTCTCGGAATTTTATCACACAATCAAATGCTGAAAAGTTCTGAAAATACATAATTTAACAATTATAACATAAACATATTTTTCAATTTCTTTATAATTATTCAGCAAAATAATACAACAGCCCACAACTGAATACAGACATTTCTTTCTTCAGTGCAGGCTGATGTATCGTATCATTCTTATTTCTTTTCCCTAATGATACAATGCAATGGATAAAACATCACAGCAACATTGCAGAAATCAGATACGCAAACATCCATATTAAAATCGCCGCCGTGACAAGAATTGTTATGATTTTCGCTATATGTTTACGCTTTGCTTCTCTTTCAATCTCTACATAACGACTTTCTACTTCATTCTGAAGCTTCTTCCTAAAATCCGCAGCCAGTTCTTCTCCTTCATCGAGCTGCTTTAATCCAACAAGCATCACATAATAGATTTCTAATTCTTCCCAGCAATCTTTACAATCTCGGACATGCTCGATAAAAGCCTTTGTCTCTTCTTTATCTAACTTATTATTAATAAAATTCAGTACCATGGACTGTGCGTTCTGACAATTCATATGTTTCTCCAGTTTCAATATTTTATAATTATTAAGACATTACTTAGGGTATATTTGTATCCCAGAGCGTGTTTGAAAAATGCTTTCTGCAAGATGTGCATCACAATTTGCGGGAGATTTCGCCTGAATGAGGGCGGCGTAGCGGGCTACGGCAACTGAATGAAGGCAAAATATACCGTAAATTGAGGTGTGCAAATTGCTGGAATGGTTTTTCAAACACGCTCTAGCACGTTGAAAGAAGTTGAAGGAAATGGATTTATCCTGAAACTTCAATGTGCCGGCATACAAATTTTATTCTTGTCTTTGATTCTGTTATGCATTTTTCAGGAATGCAACATATCCCTTTTTCGCCTCATATAAATCAGATTTGCTGATAATCTCCCACGGAGCATGCATACTCAATACTGCCACGCCGCTGTCTACAACTTCCATGCCGTAAAGGGCAGCGATATAAGCGATGGTTCCACCTCCGCCATAATCTACCTTTCCAAGTTCCGCGGTCTGGAACGCAACCTTGTTATCATCAAAAATACGTCGAAGTCTTGCAAGATATTCTGCGTTCGCATCGTTAGAGCCGGACTTACCTCTTGCTCCGGTATATTTATTAATAACCATTCCTTTTCCAAAGTACGCACAGTTTTTCTTCTCAAAAGCTTCTGCATAAGCAGGGTCGTAAGCAGCACTTACATCGGAAGAAAGCATTCTGGAACGGGCAAGGGTTCTTCTTACTGCTAAGTTGGAATCCTGTCCCATCAGAGCAAGAATCTCTGCAACGGTATTCTCAAAGAACATGGACTGCATACCTGTTGCTCCGACACTTCCGATTTCTTCTTTGTCTACTAAAAGACAGCAGGAAGTTCTATCCACATGCCCTGCCTCCATCATGGCTGCAAAAGATGGGTAAGCACATACTCTGTCATCATGCCCATAACCGGCGATCATGCTGCGGTCAAGTCCACAGTCTCTTGCTGGACCTGCTGGTACCACTTCGATTTCTGCGGAGAGGAAGTCTTCCTCTTCCATCTGGTATTTCTCTTTCAAAAGACGTAAAATATTCGCTTTCACTGCATCTTTTTCTTCTCCTGCAAGAGGACGGCTTCCGACAAGGATATCCAGATTTTCACCTTCCACAACAACGGAGCCTTTCTTTTCCATCTGCTTTCCAGCTAAATGAATCAACAAATCTGTTACATAAACAACTGGGTCAGCAGGATCTTCACCAATATTTACATTCACTACCGTTCCATCCTTCTTTGCCACAACACCATGAAGTGCAAGCGGAAGTGCAACCCACTGATACTTCTTAATTCCACCATAATAATGCGTATCCATAAAAGATAATTCGGTATCTTCATATAATGGATTCTGCTTTAAGTCAAGACGTGGAGAATCAATGTGGGCGCACAGGATATTCATTCCTTCGGTAAGCGGCTGCTTTCCAATCTGGAAAAGAGCAATTGTCTTACCCATGCCGACACCATATACTTTATCTCCTGCTTTTAAGCGGGTTCCCTGTGCAATCAGTTTATTAAGATCCTGATAGCCGTGACTTTCCGCTTCTTTGATAAAATACTGCGTACACTCACGTTCTGTCTTACATTTACTTAAAAATTCTTTATACTCTTGCGCGAGAACTTCTACATTCTTATCGTCCTCTTCTGTATAACTAAGCCATGAATTTTCTCTCATAACATTACACCTCCATAAACGATTTTATTATATCCCAAGAAGCGTTCCGGGTCAATCCGGTGCGTGTCTAAAAACTCGTTCATCTGCAAGACAGCGCATCACAAAGAATTTCTGCGAGCCGCTCAGTATCCACCTTTTTTTTCTTACCCTTTACTGTCAGCAAGATATTACTCTGCCTGAATACTTCCCTGCAAATCTCTGTCATCCGCTCTGTTGTAACCCGGCGATAAGATTCCGTTCGCTCCTCAATGTCTTTATAGTATACGTCAAGAATATGTCCTTCATAAGCTCTCACCCAGTTAAATTCCTCCGTATCATCTAAAAGGAACCCCGCATTATCTACATAATGAGGAAGAACATAGGAAAGTTCATCTGTTATGCCCTCTTTCATGGACTTCAACACTTCTACAACCGTCTCCACAGAATCATAAAGATGCTTTGGCAACACTTCATAAGTGAGTGTCATCTGCCCGATATTATTATAATGCTGGAAACATGGGTCATAGCTATATACATAGCCCTTTTTCTCTGAAAGTTCCTGATGAATCTTACAGAACTCACCCTCAAATAAAATATCAAACAGCAGA
The DNA here is from genome assembly GCF_000173975.1 of Anaerobutyricum hallii DSM 3353. Lineage (GTDB taxonomy): Bacteria > Bacillota > Clostridia > Lachnospirales > Lachnospiraceae > Anaerobutyricum > Anaerobutyricum hallii. The sequence goes on along the minus strand of NZ_ACEP01000064.1, from coordinate 58,782 downwards.
TTTTTCTCTGCTAATGTATAATTTGACGCATTAATGTCTACTGAAAAGCAGACACACGTTTTCTTACTGTTTTTCACATACACTTTTGGCTTTCTTGCAAAAAAGCGTTTCGGAACCGGAGCGAGATTCTTCCGTTCTTTTTTCATTACAGTAAGTGGGTAATTTTCCATAAGCTTTGTTACAGTTACAACTGCTGTTTCTGGATAATTGCCGCTTATATAAAAGAAAATGTTATTGGAAGAAAGTACTTCTTTTTGAAATTTACGAAGCTGTTTCCCTTTTATTTTATCTAATGTTTTTTTCTTTCCGGTAATTGTCCGCTCTAATGAAGTATTTTTCCACGCAATCTTTTTTGTAAAATAACCAAGGCTGCTTTCCTCATCTTCCTCACGGATTTCTGCCTTGATGCGCTTTCTTTCTGTATCAATCACTTCTTCCGGAAGAGTAATCGGTTCAAAAATCCCGGTCAGAATCTCCGCTGCCTCCTCAAAATGTGCCGGTGCTCCCGTGATAATAAACTGAATAAATTCTTCATAAGTGGAAGCATTAAAATCAAGCCCGCACCGGTCTAAAGTCTGGTACAGATTCTCTCCCATCTGATAATGAATGTTTTTAAATACAATATGCTCGAAAAAATGAGAAATTCCGTTATTCTCCTTTGTCTCAAACAGCGAACCTGCCCGCACATAAAGGCACAGGCAGAAGCTATGAATATTTTCATTTTTGTCGTGAAATACAGATACTCCCTGCGGAGTAATATGTTCTCGTTCCATCAACACCTCCAAATTTCATTTATTTTCTTCTTCGGTCACATCGACCGTTTTGAATTCGTTCTTTTCTAAGGTTGTAAAGTCCATTTCTGGCAGTTCCGGATGGACTTCTTCTGGCTGTTCTTCCATATCGATAATAAACGATACAAGAAGCGTATCTTCGTTAACTTCTTCTCCATCTTTGACATAGATTTTATCAACGGTACCATTTACTTTGGAAATGACAGTTGTCTCCATCTTCATCGCCTCAATAACCATGAGTGGCATATTTTTCGTTACACGGTCACCTTCTTTGATTCGGATATCACAGATTGTTCCCGGTAAAGTTGCTCCAAGATGACCAGGATTTTTCGGATCTGTCTTTAATCTGCGGTCCGCCTTCACTTCAAAATGCTTGTCAAGAATCTTTACCTCCCGAAGGAATCCATTTACTTCAAACTGTAAAATGCGGTATCCTTTCTCATCGGGTTCTGACTTACCGACAAACTTAATTAATGTATCATTGCCTTCCTCAATCTGGATAGTTGTCTCTTCACCTGGACGAAGCCCATAGAAATACACATGACTTTCTAACTTCGATACATCATTATATGCCTGGAAATGCTCACAATAGTCCTCATATACCTTCGGATAAAGGGCATAACTTAGCACTTTCTGCTCCATGACTTCCGGCTGTTCCATCGATTCCATGTAATAGTTTTCGCGAAGATGCCTGCCGATTGCCTCAAAATCTACATCGGGAAGTAAACTTCCCGGACGCACCGTTATCGGTTCCTGTCCTTTTAATACAATACGCTGTAATTTTTCCGGAAAACCACCTTCTGGCTGTCCTAATGCACCCTTAAAATATTGTACAATAGAATCTGGATAAGACAAGTCTTTTCCTTTCTCTAAAATATTATCTTTTGTCAGATCATTTTTCAACATAAAAATTGCCATATCTCCTACAACTTTTGAAGTCGGGGTTACTTTAATGATGTTGCCAAGCACCTCATCTGCTTCTTTATAAAGACGCTTAATATCATTAAAATCATTACCTGCACCCATTTCTTTGACCTGTGCAGCAAAGTTAGAATACTGACCTCCCGGAATCTCGTATTTATAAATTTCCGGATTTGGAGAGTCCATATCACTCTCAAATGGCTTGTAAACCTTTCGTTCATGCTCATAATATTCATTTAAAACAAGGAGACCATCCGGGTCAATTCCGGTATCCCGCTTCGTTCCCCTTAATGCCTCCACCAACGCATTCATGGACGGCTGGCTCGTAAGGGAACTCATTGAACCAATCGCACAGTCTACAATATCAGCTCCGGCTTCTGCTGCCATCAGATAGGTTGCGATTCCATTTCCCGTTGTATCGTGTGTGTGTAAATGAATCGGCACACGGACTTCTTCCTTTAATGCGGTAATTAATTCTTTTGCTGCATACGGTTTTAGCAGGGAAGACATATCTTTTAACGCAATAACGTGACAGCCCATTCTCTCTAACTGTCTTGCCTTTTTACAGTAATAATCAATTGTGTATTTTGTTTCTTTTGGATTTAAAATATCTCCCGTATAACAGATAGCCCCCTCGACTACCTTGCCAGTCTTTAACGCTTCTTCTACCGGAAGTTTCATATTTTCTATCCAGTTCATGCTGTCAAAAATACGGTAAATATCTACGCCGTGGTCACTGGATACCTTGATAAACTTTTTGATAACATTGTCCGGATAGGTGCTGTAGCCGACAACATTGGAAGCACGAAGCAGCATCTGAATCATCACATTTGGCATACGTTCTCTTAAAATATCCAGTCGTTTCCATGGGGATTCCTTTAAGAAACGGTATTCTGTATCGTAAGTTGCACCGCCCCACGCTTCGATAGAATAAGCATCCTTTAAATACAGGTTCGTTGCTCTTGCCGCTCCTGCCACTTCTTTTGTACGCATTCTTGTTGCAAGAAGAGACTGCTGTCCGTCACGCATTGTCGTATCGGTGACATAAAGTTTGTCACTTCGATACACCTTTTGGGTAAATTCCTTTGCCCCAAGTCTTAAAAATTCATCTCTTGTTCCAAACAGTTTCCGTTCCGTATCAATAACAGGAACCTTTCTATTCTCAAGAAACGGCTTTGGTCCTGGATTGACATTCACCATCTTATTGGCAAGAAATTCCAATATTTTTGTTGTTCGGTCTAACTTGTAATGCAGTTCAAACAGTTCCGGTGTCTCTTCTATAAAAGTAGTAAAGCACTTTCCTTTATGAAATGTTTCATGATTTAATACGTTAATCAAAAATGTAATATTGGTCTTTACTCCGTGAATCCTCAGTTCTTTTAATGCACGCACAGACTTGTGAATCGCATTCTCAAAAGTACGGTCATGGGAAATGACTTTTACAAGTAAGCTGTCATAGTGTGGTGTAATGACAGCTCCCGTATAAGCCGTTCCTCCATCCAGACGGATTCCACCACCCGAACCAGAACGATATAAATCAATCTTTCCCGTATCTGGCAGGAAATGATTTGCCGGGTCTTCTGTTGTTACTCTTGCCTGCAGGGCGTAGCCAGTACATTTGATTTCATTTTGTGAATAAATGTGAATCGTTGGGGAATTTAACGGATACCCTTCTGCAATTAAAATCTGACAGATCACAATATCAATTCCCGTCACCATTTCTGTCACGGTATGTTCTACCTGAATACGTGGATTCATTTCAATAAAATATGGATGCTCCTCCTCATCTACCAAAAATTCCATCGTTCCAGCATTCGTATATCCGACTCTTCTGGCAAGTCTTTTTGCCGAATCCAAAATCTTCTTTCTCGTCTCTTCCGAAATCGACCATGCTGGTGCAAACTCAATGACCTTCTGGTTTCTTCGCTGCAAGGAACAGTCTCTGTCATAAAGATGGACGATATTTCCATAATTATCGCCAAGAATCTGCACTTCGATATGCTTTGGATGAATGAGATACTTTTCTATAAAAAGCTTCGCCTCTCCAAAAACTCGTTTGGATTCATTCCGTGACTTTTCAAATGCTTCTTCCATCTCCTCCTGACTTTGTACAATGCGCATTCCTCTGCCACCACCGCCATTACTCGCCTTTAACATAACAGGATAGCCAATCTCATCCGCGATTTTCATTGCCGTATCCACATCATGAATAATAAAATCACTGCCGTCAATAATTGGAACCTTACTCTCCTCTGCCGCTCTTTTTGCAGAAATCTTATCCCCCATAATGTTCATTGCCTCTACATTCGGTCCGATAAATACAATATCATTTTTCCGGCAGGCTTCGGCAAACTCCGGATTCTCCGATAAAAATCCGTATCCGGGATGAATCGCATCCACCTTTTTCTCCTTCGCAATCCGGATAATTGTAGGAATGTCTAAATATGCATCCACTGGCCCTTTATCTGGATTTAACGGATATGCCTCATCTGCTTTTGTACGAAAAAGTGCATACCTGTCCTCTTTAGAATAAACAGCTACTGAGCCAATCCCTAACTCACTCAATGCCCGAAATACACGAATCGCAATCTCTCCTCTGTTTGCGACAAGCACTTTTTTGAACTTCTTTACTTCCATAATCATAACCCATCCTCCAAAACTGCAATATTTTTCACTCAGAAGTTATACAAGTTTCAAAACAAATAAAAATCCCCCGTATTCAAAACCTTATTATTTAGTATACCTGTATATTTTTACAAAAACAAGGTGATTTTCTGGCATTATATATACATTTTTTCTAACCCATGCTATACTATTTAGAGATTTAGGAGGAGGATAACAATGGATGTGAATAATTTTTTGCAGTCAGAAGCGACCCAGTTCGTCGGTACCGCTGCGGCAAATACTATCGGTCTTGTTATTGGAACGATTCATGAAGATATCAAGGAACTTCTTGAGATTCCCGATGAATATCAGGCCATCAGTATTGTATCTTCCCGAACCGGAACTGTCGCACAGGCGATTGCGATTGATGACGCAGTAAAAGCAGTAAATGCAAAGCTGCTCCGTTTTGAGATGGCAATTGATGCTGGTAAGCAGTGTGGACAGGGATGCCTCTTCGTCCTCGGTGCAGAGAACATTTCCGATGCCAGAAGGCTTGTTGAGATTGCGTTAGAGCAGATTGATTACTGGGCTGCCTGCATCTATGTGAACGAAGTGGGGCATATGGAATCTCACGTCACTCCACGTGCCGGAGAGATTTTACATCAGATATTTGGTACACCACTTGGCAAGGCATTTGGCGTTATCGGTGCTGCCCCAGCAGGAATCGGCATTGTTGCCGTTGACCAGTGCATGAAAGCCGCACCTGTAGATATCGTCTGGTATGGCTCCCCATCCCATAATCTTACGATGATGAATGAATTTTCTGCTGGTATTTCCGGCGATGTTTCTGCTGTTCAGAAGGCATTGGAAGCGGGTAAGGAAGTCGGTTGTGAACTGCTTCGTGTGTGCGGTATCACACCAATTTCTATCACGAAAGTTCATGAAGTCTGTGGAACAGATTATGTGAAGGAAAGTTATACACCGACATCCTGTTTAAAACCAAAGGAAGAATAGAATATAGCTATTATTTTATAATGGCTTTACAGATATGCAACAAAATTCATAGAAAGGGTTGGGATTATTTATGAAAGTATTACTTTTAAATGGAAGTCCACATCCAAATGGATGTACTTTCCGCGCACTCTCTGAAGTAGAAAAGACACTTCAGCAGGAAGGCATTGAAACAGAAATTTTCCATATCGGCACTAAAGCGATCCGAGGCTGCATGGGCTGTGGTATGTGCCGTAAGAACAAGCTTGGAAGATGTATCTTTGGTGAAGATGCTGTTAACGTAGTCATCAAAAAAATGAAAGAATGTGATGGACTAATCGTTGGCTCCCCTGTACATTACGCCGGAGCAAGCGGTGGAATCACTTCTTTCCTTGACCGTATGTTTTACTCTACCGGTGGGTTTGCCTACAAACCGGGAGCTGCTATCGTAAGCTGCCGTCGTGCCGGTTCTACTGCCGCTTTAGAACAGCTGAATAAATATTTTATGATGAACAATATGCCACTTGTTCCTTCTGCTTATTGGAATATGGTTCATGGCAATACTCCTGAAGAGGTGGAGCAGGATTTAGAAGGGCTTATGGTCATGCGTACTCTGGGACGAAATATGGCGTGGATGCTTAAATCTATTGATGCAGGAAAGGCGCATGGAATTTTGACTCCGGCGGCGGAACCGAAGACTCGGACAAATTTTATTCGGGAATGTGCACCGGTGAAAGAGGAAGCAGAAGAGAAGAATTTTGCTCCTTATTTTATCTCTTATAATAAGGTGAATAAAGCATATCAGGAGGAGGATTAGATTCTGGGCTGCCTCAAGCAGAAGAGACGCCCTCAGGGAATAAAATGGTATGCTCCCTTTTAGGTAGACAGTTGAAAAAAATAAAACTGTTTATCTGAAAGGGAGCATACCATTTTCGTCAGCTTACGATAAACTAACGTGACTTATTTCGTCTCTTTATAAATTCTTCTCTTTTAATGCTACAGCCTGTTTAATCAGTTCCACCGTTCCATCAATACCTAAGATACTACTATCAATGCAAAGATCATAACTCTTCAAGTCTCCCCACTTCTTAGAAGTGTAGTAATTATAGTAGCTTGCACGCTGCTTATCTGTCTTGATAGCTACGTCTTTGACTTTGGCTTCTGGAACCTCATACTGTTCCTGGATACGGGACTTTTTGAAAGCCATTGGTGCGTGGATGAATACATTCAGCTTATTGTCATAGTCTTTTAATGCATAGTCTGCACAGCGGCCTACGATAATACATGGACCTTCATCTGCTACCTTTTTGATGGCATCAAAGGAGGCAAGGAATACCTTCTGGTTGAGAGGCATATCAAAGGAGGCTGCATTATAGCCTAATGCGTATGGATCCATTACGAGGGAGTAGAGAAAACTTGTGGTTGGTTTCTCATCGAAGTTTTCAAACATCTCCTCGCAGATACCGCTTTCTTTGGCTGCCACTTTTAAAAGTTCTTTATCATAAAATGGTATGTTATAATATTCAGCAAGCTTCTTACCGATTTCTTTTCCGCCGCTTCCGTACTGTCTTCCGATTGTGATTATTGTGTTCATAAGACCACTCCTTTTGTCATTCTTTTCAGGATATGCATAAGCCTTTGCTTTTGCATTTAGTTTTATTATACACTAGTTTTCAGACAATTTCCACAAAAATATTTTGATTTTATTGTGAAATTTATTTATTTTATGGATTATAAGCTGTCAAATCCAATGGACAACAGACACAATTCATCCCCTACCTTAGCCAAAATGGGATTTAAAAGAGGCGAATAAAAAATCAGTAACGGACACCATTCATTTTTCTACCTTAGAGCGTATTTGAAAAATGTTCTAGATAGAACTCTTCTTGCTGGAAGTGGACAAAAAAGACCAAAGATATGTCTTTACTCATCCCTAAGCGGATATAGAAACTTATCTTTGATCTTTTTGTTTTTTAATAATTGATCTTAAAGAATAATTTGTTACAATAGTCCTTCAAATCACATATATCAATGAGACAGCACATTAGTAACATACTGCTTTCCAAATTCAATATCCTGAAAAAGCTGTGCCTGCAATGCCTCTACAGAAGAAAAACGAGTTTCTTTTCTGTGATAATGCAGAAGTTCTACGACCATTTCTTCGCCATAAACATCTTTATTGAAATCAAAGATATTGGTCTCGACTGTTTTTTCGCTGGTATTGTTGACAGTTGGCTTGGTTCCGATGTTGGTAATGCCGTAGTAAACTTCGTCTTTCCAGTGGATTTTAGAAACATACACACCATTTGGCGGCAGTAGTTTAAAGGACGGAACTTGCTGGTTAATGGTTGGCACCTGTATGGTTCGTCCAAGTGCATTTCCGTGAAGGATTTCCCCAGAAACACTGTAGTTTCTGCCTAAGAGAGCTTTGGCTTCTTCCATTGCTCCTTTTTCAAGAGAAGCACGAATTCTGGTACTGCTAATATCCTTTCCATTTAATTGTAACTTTTCGACTACAATAAGGTGATATCCGCATTCTTCTTCTAGCTTTTCTAAGTCTGTAATACTACCGGAGCGGTTCTTACCGAAATGGAAGTCTGTTCCGACAACAATTACTTTTGCCCCCACTTTTTCTACGAGGACTTCCCTGATAAATCTGTCAGGGGTTAATGCAGCAAATTCTTTTGTGAAAGGATGCTCAATCAATATGTCGATTCCTCGTTTTTCAAGAATTTCCCGGCGTTCTTTTTTTGTATAGATTTGTTTATATTCTGTATCACCAGTAAGGGTCAGTCTGGTTGGACGGTCAAAGGTAAATACAACGCTTCGCAGTCCGTGAAGCTCCTGTTTTTTTACTTCGTCCATTAGAAGCTGGTGTCCCCGGTGAATCCCTTCAAACTTTCCAAGTGCAACTGCGGTGTCTTTGAAATGAAAGTCTGAGCTTGTTATATATTCCATTTTTTTCCTCCGAAACCGCTAACTTGCGGTATGGATTTTGTATTTTATATCATTCTTATAGTGACCTACAAAAACAACTTATAAGGTTTTAACATCTTCTTTTCCTGAAGCTGATAAATTCCTATAAAGTTTTTCTGATTGTCATAAACACGGAATCTGTTACCAACAGTATAACTGCTATACTGTTTTCCGTCTTTGCCTGACTTTTCTTTCTTACCAAGATCCTCTGTATCCGCTTCTTCCATTTTCATTTGTTCATTAGATGACAAGTCCTCATATAGTTGCCAGTTACTAATCGATGAATTTTCATCCAAAGCACACAAAGAAAGAGAAATCGGATTCCCATTATAGAGAAGTTTTTCTCCTTCTTTTTTCACAAAAAAAGCTGGCAGATGCAAAAACACTTCATCGACTGGTACGATATGTTCCAGTAATGTATCAGCATCGCGCATGGCTTCTACTTCTGAAAGGGTGAATCCATCCTCTATCTTAAAAGAAGACACTCTGGTACGGACAAGTCCTGCCATACAGCCTCCGCATCCTGCTTTTTCTCCAATATCACGACAAAGGCTGCGGATATAGGTTCCTTTTGAGCATGTTACTTCAAAGGTGACGTAAGGCAAATCTATTTTTTTAATAATGATAGAAGAAAGGGTGACTGGACATGGCTTTCTTTCAATAACGATTCCCTGTCTTGCAAGTTCGTAGAGTTTCTTTCCGTTTACCTTTTTAGCGGAATACATCGGTGGAATCTGATCGTAACTTCCCTGGAAAGAAAGGATAATATCTCTTATCTCTTCTTCCGTGACCGTTACCTCTCGTTCTTTTAATGTCTGCCCGCTTGTATCTTCGGTATCGGTTTCTCTTCCAAGCAAAAGAACAGCTTCATACGTTTTATCCCAATCTCCGATAATGTCACAAAGCTTGGTTGCCTTTCCAAGACACACTGGAAGTACTCCGGTCGCATCCGGATCAAGGGTTCCGGTATGTCCGATTTTTTTCTGATGTACAATGCCGCGAAGCTTTGCCACTACATCATGGGAAGTAAAACCTGGTTCTTTTTTAATATTAAGAATTCCGCTTATCATAAATTGATTCCTGCTTTTCTTCTTGTTCATTTAACTGATGCTCTACCATATGGGTGATATTCATTACGATATCTCTTGGCTGGCCATGTACCGTACAGCCGGCAGCTTTGATATGCCCACCGCCGCCAAAGATTTTGGCAATTGCACTGACATCGACTGCATCGTTAGAACGCATACTGACTTTGTAGTTACCATCTTCTTTCTCATAAAGGAGAATCGCACATTCAATGCCATCTGTCACACGAAGCTGGTCAATAATTCCGTCTAAATCGCTGCTGTCGATTCCATAAAAGTCAAAGTCTCTCTTTCGAACGATGGAAAAAATAACCTTTCCATGCAAAAGAATGATACTTTCCATTAATGCACGGCCAAGAATCTGATTCTGCACATAGGACTTCTTGTAAAATGTCCGGTCAATGATATCTTCAGAATGAATGCCTTTTTCAAGTAAAGCACCTGCGGTCTCCATCGTTTTTCTTGTTGTATTGGTATGCTTGAATACACCGGTATCATGAACAATACCCATGTAAAGATCCTGCGCGCATTCAAGGGAAATCTTATCCCAGTCAAACATATCAAACAATACTTCGCAGGTGGAAGAAGCGTCCGGCACGATAAAGCGTAAGTCACCAAATCCCTCATTAGTGAAATGGTGGTCTACGCATATCTTGTATTTTGCCTCTTCAAAATAACCTTTGAAATCATGGAGACGATCTGTATCGGAACAGTCAAGAGAAAAAAACAGGTCATACGGTCCGTCAATCTTTTTTTCCTGTGTAATCTGGTCCGCATATTTTAAAAATGAGAATTTATCCTGTACCGGTTCTAAAAATAATGTTACCTCTTTTTCTGGATACTGTTCCACAATGTAGGTATAGAGTCCGAGACAGGAACCAATGCAGTCCCCGTCCGGATTCATATGACCGGATATGGCAATTGTCTGTGCAGTCTGAACCTGACGCTCAAACTCCTCTTTTCTTTCGGCAAATGTCACATTTTCTCTCTTGTCTGTACTCATTCTTCCGATGCCTCTCTTTCTCTCTCATGCATTGCTGCATTAATCTCGTCAATCTTCTTTGACATACTTACGCCATATTCAATAGACTGGTCAAGAATAAAGCGGACATCTGGTGTATTTCTTAAGTTAATACTTCTTGCTAACTCACGGCGGATATAACCGTGAGCACTTCTGAGCCCTTCTAAAGTAGATTCCTGTGCCTCTTTATCACCGAGTACGCTGATATAAGCTTTACAGGTCTTTAAATCCGGAGCTACTTCCACAGACACAACAGAAGTCATCGGAGCGATTCTTGGGTCTTTGATTTCTCTGGAAATAATACGGCTCAGTTCTTTTAATACCTCGGAATTAATTCGAGTATTTTTTACACTGTTCTTTCTCATAACAGTACCTCCTGTTATCTAGGAATTTCTTCCATTACGAAAGCTTCAATCTGGTCGCCTTCTTTAATATCGTTGTATTTTTCAAAAACGATACCACATTCGAAGCCTGCTTTTACTTCTTTTACGTCATCTTTGAAACGTTTCAGGGATGCAAGTTCTCCTTCGTAAATAACGATACCATCACGAACGATACGGGACTGTGCGTCTTTTGTAATCGTACCATCCAGTACATAACATCCAGCGATTGTTCCAACACCGGAAGCTTTGTAAATCTGACGTACTTCTACATGACCGATTACTTTTTCTCTGTAAACAGGATCTAACATACCCTTGATTGCTGCTTCGATATCTTCAATTGCGTTATAGATGACACGGTATAATCTCATGTCAACTTTTTCTCTCTCTGCTGCAGCCTTTGCCATCGCATCTGGACGTACATTAAATCCGATGATGATCGCATTAGATGCAGAAGCTAAGATTACATCAGATTCGTTAATGGCACCTACACCACCATGTACAACTTTAATCATAACTTCCTCATTGGAAAGCTTCATAAGACTCTGTTTTACAGCTTCTACAGATCCCTGTACATCGGCCTTTACGACAAGGTTTAATTCTTTTACGTTACCAGCCTGAATCTGATCAAATAAATCATCAAGGGACAACTTATTCTTTGTCTCTTCGAGCATCTTTTCTCTTCCATATGCGATAAATGCATCAGCAGTTGCTCTTGCTTCTTTTTCATTTCCGTGAGCCATAAGGACCTCGCCGGAGAATGGTACATCGTTAAGACCAAGAATCTCTACTGGGGTAGATGGGCCTGCTACTTTTACACGGTTACCCTTGTCATCCATCATCGCACGAACACGGCCAAATGCATGACCTACGTTAATGCTGTCTCCTACATGAAGCGTACCTTTCTGGATAAGGATTGTAGCAACTGGTCCACGGCCTTTATCAAGTTTCGCTTCGATAACAAGACCTCTGGCTCTTCTCTTCGCGTTTGCTTTCAGCTCTAATACTTCTGCTGTAAGAGTAATCATCTCTAAGAGTTCATCAATTCCTTCGCCTGTCTTAGCAGAAACTGGTACAAATACGGTACTTCCACCCCAGTCTTCTGCGATAAGGCCGTATTCAGTAAGTTCCTGTTTTACACGGTCAACGTTGGCACCTTCTTTATCAATCTTGTTAACTGCAACGATAACTTCTACCTCTGCAGCTTTTGCATGGTTGATTGCCTCGATTGTCTGTGGCATAACACCGTCATCGGCAGCAACAACTAAAACAGCGATATCTGTTGCCTGTGCTCCACGCAGACGCATAGAAGTAAATGCCTCATGACCTGGTGTATCTAAGAATGTAATCTTTTCTCCGTTAATCTCTACCACATAAGCGCCGATATGCTGTGTGATTCCACCAGCCTCACCTGCTGTAACGTGTGTGGAACGAATCGCATCAAGAAGAGAAGTTTTACCGTGGTCAACGTGACCCATTACACAGACAACTGGTGGTCTGCTTGTTAAGTTTCTTTCGTCCTCTTCTTCCTCTTTTAAGAGTTCTTCGATGACATCAACTTTTACTTCTTCCTCTGCGATACAGTTATATTCTAAAGCGATTTCTGCTGCATCATCAAAAGAGAATTCTGTGTTGATGGTTACCATCTGTCCTGCCATGAAAAGCTTCTTGATAATAACAGAAGGCTGAACCTTACAAGCATCTGCCAAATCCTTTAAGGATACTGGATCTGGGAGAGTGATGTTACGGATTACATCTTCCTTTGGCTCTTCCTGCTTTGGTGGCTGTACTGGAGCCTGCTGCTTCTTATTGTTCTTCTGCTTTCTTGAGCTGCCAAAATCATTATTGCGGTTATTGCGGCGGTTGTTCTTGCCACCACGGTTATCATTTCGGTTGTTTTCCTTGTTGTCACGGCTGTGCTCACGATTGATGTCATGGCGGTTTTCTTTGCCGTTTCTTGTTTCTTTTGCGTTAATCGGAGTATCTCCCATAGAAGGCCTGTTTCTTCTGTCATTTCCGTTACGGTTATTGTTACGGTTATCTCCGCGATTATCATTACGGCCGCCACGGTTGTCGTTATTACGATTATTATTTCTTCCGCCGCCACGGTTGTCATTTCGGTTGTCGTTACGGTTGTTACGGCCGCCACGGTTATCATTTCGGTTATTATTTCTTCCATCTCCGCGGTTTTCATTACGTCCATTACGATTGTCGTTATTGCGGTTGTTATTTCTTCCGTCCCCACGGTTGTCATTACGGTTATTATTTCTATCTCCACGGTTATCATTTCTGCTACCGCGATTATCGTTGCTACGGCTTTCATTGTTACCGCGGTTGTTACCAGATTCTTTTTTCTGGAATTTTGCTTTTAATTTATCTACATGTTCATCTGATACTGTACTCATATGACTCTGTACTTCAACTCCCTGCTGTTTTAACTCTGCTATAATTTCTTTGCTGCTTTTATCTAATAACTTTGCTAACTCATGTACTCTCATTTTTGGCATACACTATCCCTCCATATTCAGACTTATTTTTTTTACGATTGATTTTGCAAAACCTTCATCTAAGATACAGATGGAAGCCCTGTACGCTTTACCTATCCAATGCCCTAATTCCTCTTTGGTCGCAAAGATTTCCATAGGCACTTCATAATACTTACACATGTTCCGGAACAATTTTTTTGTATTGTCAGAAGCATCTTCTGCTACGATTACCAGACAGGCATTGCCGGATTTTACTTCCTTTTCGGTAGAAAACTCTCCGCTGGCAACCTTTCCTGCCTTAGCAGCAAGCCCTAGCATAGATAATACTTTACTGTTTTGTGTCAAGTTCCTTCAACTCCTCTTCTAATCGGTCATATATCTCATCAGGAATGGAAATCTTTAAAGAACGTTCCAGTCCTTTTGAACGTCTTGCTTTCTGAAGACACTCCGCAGAAAAACAAAGATATGCACCTCTGCCATTCTGCTTTCCTTTTGCATCAAGGACAACTTCATTCTCCGGTGTCTTGATAACCCGGATCATCTCTTTTTTTGTCTTCATTTCACGACAGCCCACACACTGTCTAAGTGGTATCTTCTTTCCCATAACTGTTCACCAGATTCCATTCTTACTGTTCGTCTGTGTCTGCTTCCTCAGAAGAAACTTCCTCAAAAGAATCCTCTGCTGTTTCTGGTTCTTCTGTTACCTCTTCTGCCTCAAAATCTGCTGTCGCTTCGCTTGCGGAAACTTCTGGCTCTTCTACAGGTGCTTCAAGGTCAAAATCTTCTGCCTCATCAAGATCACCAAAATCTTCTCCGAAGTCTAATTCTTCTGCAAGCTCTGCTGCCTGGCTTTCACTCTTAATATCAATCTTATATCCTGTAAGCTTTGCTGCAAGACGGGCATTCTGTCCCTCTTTACCGATGGCAAGTGAAAGCTGGTAGTCTGGAACAACAACGCGTGCGCTCTTTTCCTCTTCGTCTACATCTACAGAGACTACATTGGATGGGCTTAATGCGTTCTCGATCAATACTGCTGGATCATCATTCCATTCAATAATATCAATCTTTTCTCCACGTAAGTCACTTACGATTGCATTAACACGCGCTCCGTTAATACCTACACATGCTCCTACAGGATCTACATTAGGATCGTTAGATGCTACTGCAATCTTTGTACGGGAACCTGCTTCACGGGCAATGCTCTTAATTTCTACTGTTCCATCATAAACTTCTGCAACTTCTTTTTCAAAAAGTCTCTTAACAAGTTCTGGATGTGTTCTGGAAACTAAAATCTTAGGTCCCTTGTTTGTATCTTTTACTTCTACGATGTACAGTTTGATACGGTCTGTTGGCTTAAATACTTCGCCTTTAACCTGCTCTTTTTCTGTGAGAACAGCATCTGTCTTATCGTCAAGACTTACACTGATATTCTTTCCATTATAACGCTGTACTACACCTGTTACGATGTCTTTTTCTTTATGTGCGAAATGCTCGAATACCACTCTTCTTTCTTCTTCTTTAATCTTCTGCACGATAACACTTCTTGCATGCTGTGCAGCGATTCTTCCGAAGTTCTTTGGAGTCACTTCGATGTTTACTACATCGCCAATCTCATAGTGGAAACGAATCATCTTTGCATCTGCTAAACTAATTTCTGTAGCTGGATCTTCTACTTCCTCTACAACTGTCTTTTCGACATAAACAGAAATATCACCAGTGTCTCTATCCATGTTTACCTTTACAATGGCATTCTTTCCAAAGTCACGGTTACATGCTGCAACTAAAGAATCTTCAATCGCCTGCATAATTACTTCTTTTTCAATATGTTTCTCTTTTTGTAATTGATTTAAAGCATCAATTAATTCACTCATTTTCTCTTATCCTCCTGCTTTCTTTTCTATATTATTCTCAAAAATCAATAGCTAAACGAATCATAGCAATGTCCTTACGGTCAAGTACCAGTTCGTTCCCTTCTGTTTCAATCGTAACAGTATCTTCTGTGAAATCTTTTAAGATTCCCTCAAATTCCTTCTGTTTATTAATTGCTTTGTAGAGCTTACATTCTACAGACTTTCCAAGACTTCTCTTAAAATCTTTCTCTTTTTTCAGTGGTCTTCCAAGACCAGGGGAACTCACTTCTAAAATATAAGCATCAGAAATAAAGTCTTCTGCATCAAGCTTCTCTTCAAGAGCACGACTGATCAGTACGCAGTCATCAATGTTAATGCCGCCTTCCTTATCCGCATATACACGAAGATACCAGTTCGCACCTTCTCTTACATACTCTACATCAACAAGTTCAAAATGATTCTCCTCAATAATCGGAGTTACCAGTTCTTCCGTCTTTGCAACAATCTCTGTTCTTTTCATGTTGATTCTCACCTCTTTCCCAGACATACAATAAGAGTGGGCACCCACCCACTCTTATCATCTACAGTATACTATTCGTAGTATAGCAGGTTTTCCATTGTTTATCAAGGGATTTCTTAAAATTTTACCTGCTATCTGCTATTTTTGTGACATTTTCTTAATTCTCGTCTGCCTCGATAGGGTCTGTTTCAATCACAAATTTCACGCTTCCCTTCGCATTTTTCTTAATTCCGCCGAAGGATTTGTATCTGTTATCTGCCTTCTTTACAGCCTTGAAATGATTGATCACGCTGTCAAGATCATCTCCTGCAAGGTCAGAAAGCTTGCTGATTCCATCATCATTAAATGTCTTTAAGCCTTTTGTAAGTGTATCGCTTCCTGTAGCAAGCTTATCAATACCAGAAGTAAGCTGTCCGCCTGCGGAGTCTAACTTATTCATTCCAGAAGAAAGACTCTGTACACCGATCGCTGCTGCATTAACCCCCTGTGCATAAGCCTTTACACCAGTTACTAACTGGCTGCTTCCCGCTACTAACTTACCTGTTCCTTTATCTACGGAACTTGCTCCTTTTGTAAGAACACTGTTATTGCCTGTTAAGGTCGCCGCTCCTTTTGTCATGGTATCAAGTCCGGTAGAAAGGGTGCTAAGACCAGAAGTTAAATCTTTCATACCACTTGTAAGCGTTTTATTATTTGCAGTAAGAGCCTGCGCTCCGGTATTTAATTCATCAACACCCTTGATCAAATCTGGAATCTGACTTGCTGCATCGGATAAAGAACCTGTATTTGCTGCAAAACTCTCTAATACTGCTGCCTGTGTCTTCATATC
This sequence comes from Anaerobutyricum hallii DSM 3353, assembly GCF_000173975.1. Classification (GTDB taxonomy): domain Bacteria; phylum Bacillota; class Clostridia; order Lachnospirales; family Lachnospiraceae; genus Anaerobutyricum; species Anaerobutyricum hallii. The sequence goes on along the minus strand of NZ_ACEP01000064.1, from coordinate 42,329 downwards.
TTTTAACAGAGTTTCCATATCACTGAGTCCTACATTAACTTTGCCAATATTAAGCTTCTCTGCACTTGGAGCATCTCCTAATGCTTTTTCGGCATCACTTGCCAGGCCACTGATTTCAATGCTTGATGGCTCTGCACTTACACTAACGTTATTATCAATGGCACTCTTTAAAGCACTCTTCATTTCATCGGTCAATCCATCCATATTTACACTATCAATGGCAGATTTAGCTTCTTCTTTTGCCTTTGAAGTTGCACTGCTGCTAAGAGAATCTTTCTGGCTGGCAATCTTTTCATTTGCCTTATCCGTTGCCTTTTTATCAATATCATCTAATGCAGATTTTGCACTACTGAACTTCTCTGAAACTTCTTTATTATGTTCATCTATCTTACTATTGTGCGCCTCCACTGCTTCAGATAACTTATTCATCTTATCAATTGCCGATTGAATCTCTGTTGCCGATTCCTGTAACTTTTTCGCGTCACTTTCTAATGCAGAGGATGCCTTCTTTACTGCTTTTAATTCTGTGTCACTTGGCAGTTCCAAATTACTCATTCCAGAAACCTTATTATTTAACTTTTTGATTCCTGCTGCAATTTTAGCTTCATTTTCGGTATAACTTTTAATACCTTTAGAAAGTGCTCCTGCTCCTGACTCTAACTTACCTGTACCGCTTGCTGCTGACTGTAAACCAGCATCTAAGCCAGATACTCCTTTTGTATAGGAGGAGATTCCTGCATTCAGTGACTTTGTTCCCTTTTTCAGGGCTTTTAATCCTTTATTCAAAGATTCTACACCAGATTCTAACTGTCCACTCTTAGAACTTAATGTATTAAGACCGGATAGAAGCTGCTTTACTCCAGCATTCGCGGAAGATACGCCCTTTGTATATTCTCCTGCTGAAGAAGAAAGAGTTCCCATTCCATCGGATAAAGCTTCACTTCCATCAATCAGCTTATCGGTTGCATCTGTAAGTTTATCCATGCTGTCTTTTAAATCATCTACGTCATTTAAATTGCTTGTATCAATGTCTTTTAATGTTCCTGTTGTTGCCGCTGTTGCTGTTAATGCAAGTTCAAACTTATCTGCCTTCGCTGTAACTTCTACATATTCTGGAATATCTACATCATCTAATTTATCATAAGATGCCAGATTAAGACTGCTCTTTAATCCAGGGAACGCAAGACCTACAACAACATTTTTATCTCCATCGCTAATTACTTTACCATTAGTAACTTCGATATTAGAAAATACATCAGAAGAAAGAATCATTCCGGTAACCATAGTAAATGGAGTCTTTATATTATAGTTCTTGCCTTTTACTTTTACCGTTTCATTGGAGTTGTTATAGTAATCAAAGCGTATCTTTACTTCACCACTTTTACCAGCCATATCTTTCGGATCCATCTGCTGTCCGTCAAGATAATAAGTAACTTTCATTGTTACTGGAAGTTCTTCATTGGATTCGCCCTGATAATAAATATCATTTCCTTTAGAATCCCATACAATAGAACCATCTGCATTCTGGGTAAATGTCTCGTCACCTTTTACATTCTTGATATTCTCGAGGTTGGAAAAGTCCTCTAATGTATCACTGCTGCTATGATTCTTTAACCAGTCGCTTACAGTAATCTTATCAACGCTTCCGTCTGCATTCGCATTTACATATACCGTCTCTGTCTTATCTTCTTTTTTGGAATCTTTTTTTCCTGCTGCATTGACTGGCATTGCAATTCCTACTGCCATCATGGCACTCATGAGAATAGCAAATGCTCTGGATGTGTGTTTTACAAATCTTTTATTTCTCATCTCTATCACTCCCTAAATTTATGCTCCTGGAATCTTTTGTACAGCATATGACGCTTTGCTTCCATTAGATTCCGGGATTACATATTATTTATAATACAATGTCATTAACTACTGTATCTTTATGATCGTCAATATGGCCCATTCCCTTCGTTGTCTTGCATATCGCCTTATCAAAGATAAGGAACATCGTAGGCAGCAGTGTGAGAACAACGATCATACTGATAATAGCACCTCTTGCCAGCAATGTACAAATAGAACCAATCATATCTACCTGTGAGTAGCAGGCAACACCATAAGTCGCTGCAAATAAACTCAACGCACTCGTTATAATAGAAAGCATATTTGACTTATGAGCAATGCTGATTGCCTCTAACTTATTCTTTCCATTCCTTCGTTCTTTCAAATAACGATTGGTATAAACAATCGCATAGTCTACTGTCGCTCCAAGCTGTATCGTTCCGATAACAATGCTAGCAACAAATGGAAGGCTGACCCCCTGGTAATATGGAACTGCCATATTTACCGCAATCGCAAATTCAATGATGGCTACCAGAATAACTGGCAGGGAGATTGACTTAAATATAATAAGAATAATTACAAAAATCGCTGCGATTGAAGCAATATTTACATTCTGGATATCAATGTTTGTAACATCTTCAAGATCCTTCATAAGTGGTGCTTCACCAATTACCATTGATGTTTTATCATAGTTCTTCGTTATCTTATTAATCTTTGCAATCTGCTTATTTACTTTCGGAGTTGCTGATTCATATTCCGAACAGATAAAAGCCAGTTCATGGTCACCGCTTTGGAGCATACTCTTTACATCTTTTGGAATCATGGATTCTGGTACAGAGGCCCCGACAAGAGAACTCATGCTTATCGTCCATTTAACACCTTCTACATTGTCAATCTCTTTGAGCATATCTCGTTTATCTTTAGAATCCATGTTACTGTCCATCATTACCATATGAATCGTACTCATATTAAAGTCTTTTTTCAATCGGTCTGTCGCCACATTACTTGGCAGGCTGGATGGCATAGACTTTGCGATATCATAATAAATCTTGATATTATTATTTCCATGTACTGCTGGAAGTAATAATACAAGGAAAACAATCAGCCATACCCAGTGATGCTTGATAATAAAGTTTGATGCACCATCCACACTCTTAATCAGCGGTCTGTGCTTTGTCTTCTCAATCTGCTTATCAAATGCAAGAATCAGTGATGGAAGAATCGTTACACAACAGATTACACCGATAATAACACCCTTGGCCATAACAATACCAAGATCACGACCTAATGCAAATGTCATAAAGCAAAGAGCCGCAAATCCGGCAACAGTTGTGACGGAACTTCCGACAACCGCTTTAAAGGTACTTGCAATCGCATGCCCCATCGCCCGGTTCCTATCTTCTGTGTACTTCTCTTTATATTCCTCATAACTATTCAGCAGGAAAATGGAATAGTCCATCGTAACTCCAAGCTGTAATACAGCCGTCAGTGCCTTTGTAATATAGGAAACCTGCCCTAAGAACACGTTACTTCCTAAGTTATAAATAATTGCAATTCCGATACTTAATAAGAAGAACACTGGTACTAAGAAAGATTCTGTCGTAAACTCAAGTACCAGGAATGACAATACAGCGGCAATCACAACGTAAACTGGCAGCTCGTCAAGTGCAACATCTTTAATATCATTAACTACACCTGACATACCACTGATAAAGCATTGCTTATTCGCAAGCTTTCTCATCTCGGCAACTGCATTCATAGATTCATCGGATGATGTCGTATTATCGAAAAGTACGATCATCATCGTGGCATTGCCTTTAAAGAAACCTTCTCTTAACTTTTTCGGAATCATCTGTACTGGAAGATTTAAATCAGCAACATCATCATACCAGAGAACATCCTTTACATGATCGACTGCCTCAAACTTCTTCTCAAGCTTCTGCACATCTTTCAGTTCCATATTCTCGACAACAACCATCGAGAACGCTCCCATTCCATACTCATCTACCATAATATCCTGACCTTTTACCGTTTCAAGCGTCTCTGGCAGATAACTAAGTAAATCATAGTTAACTCTTGTCGTTACCATTCCTATTAAGGAAGGTATCAGTAACAAAAATCCAATAAGCAAAATCAGAAATTTATGTTTCGCAATCTGCTTACCCATCTTGATTAACAAATTCATCATCCCCTCTTTATTTATTTTCTTTTCCTAACCAACATTATATGCAAAAAATGACCATCGGTCAACACTGAGTAACGCACAATTTTCCTCAATAAGCGAAACTGAATTTTGGTCATTTTTACGTTATTGACTTTTGGTCATTTTTGTTGCATAATGTAGCCAAATACATTCAGCATCGTTTAAGGTGGTATTATTATGGGAAAAGTTGAGACAAATAAAAAACAAAAGAATACAACATTATTGCAGACTTCTTTTGAACTGTTTACCGAAAAGGGGTTTACTAAAACAACCATTTCCGACATTGTAAATCGGGCAGGTCTCGCAAAAGGAACTTTCTATTTATATTTTAAAGATAAATATGATTTAAGAGACAAGCTTGTAACATATAAAACAAGCCAGCTTTTTGGGAATGCACATACGGCTTTAATCGAACAGAATATTCAGGGTTTTGAAAACCAGATGTTTTTCGTCATTGATCATATTATAGACCGATTAGAAAAAGAACCGAAGCTTCTTCAGTTCATCTCTAAGAATCTTTCCTGGGGAATCTTTAAAAATGCTTTTGAGAAGACGGTCCCGGAAAATTCCCGACAATTTTATGATTACTATCAGGATATGCTGACACAGAATCATATCTTCTGCGAAAATCAGGAATTAATGCTCTTTACAATCTTAGAGCTGGTAGGCTCTACCTGCTATAGCTGCATCTTATATCAGCAGCCAGTATCCATGGAAGAATATCTTCCTTATTTACATCAGACAATCCGACAAATATTTATAACCTTCACAAAACCGATGGCTGATTAGTTGGGAGTAATTTGGGGATGAGAGACTTCCGATTTCAACCTCAAATCTTTCCCATGCACTATTTAATTTAAAAATCCAGCCAAAGACAGCCCTCGAAGAGAAAAGCGCCTCTATATTTGTGGCCTCGGAGCAAGGTTCGGATGCGAGCGCATAAGCGAACATCCAAACCGCCGCGACTAAAGTCACAAATATAGAGGCGCTTTTCTCTTCGAGGGCGTCTGTTTTGCCTAATAAATTAAATAGTCCATCCTCCTATCATGGGATTCGGACGGTACTTTTTCTACGATTTGAAAGTCGTACCCCAATGCCGCTGTTATAATCTCCTCATGGGATGCGAGATATTTATCGTAGAATCCACCGCCGTATCCAAGACGATTTCCGTTTTTATCAAAGGCAAGTCCTGGGACAAGCATAAAGCCTGGAGTTGTGATTCTGTCTTTTTCTTCTCCTGCTGGCTCAAGGATACCAAATGCTCCGGGAACACAGTCAGATAGCGCAGTGATTTCGTAAAAATGCATGATTTCTCCTTGTACTTTTGGAACGGCAACATGCTTTCCATAAGAAAGACACCAGCTAATGATGTCTGCGGTTTCTAATTCATTCCGGCAGGCGATATAGGCATATATCCAGTCTGCATTCATAAATTCCGGCAGTTCTTTTAATTTTGACAGGCAGTTTGCTGCGGCATGTTTTTTTTCTTCATCTGTCAATGCATTTCGTCTTGCTTTCATATCACACCGCAGATTCTTTTTTAATTCTAAAGCTTCTTCTGGCATTTTAGTTTTTATCCAGCTTCTTTCCATATTTCTCACCAAGATTTTCGATACTTCCGTCTTTATTCTGAATGTCAATTCGGTTCAAAGAACCACGCAAGTTTTTGCGGATGGCAGCAAGGTAAGCTTTGCGGAGTTTTTTCTGCTCTGCTTCTTCTGCTTTGGTAAGTCCTACAGATTTGGATTTATGGTATAGTTCATTAATTCTATCAATATCAATATTATTCATAAAATTTCCTCCTTTTTAATCCGATATACTCTCGGAATCTTCTCACAAAATTAGGTACAAGAAAGACTCCGAGAGTACATTCCGTTGTATTATACACAATGGTCCTACGTTTGTAAACACAGAAATATCTTTGTAAGTAAATGCAGTCAAGCTTTGTCTCGTTGCTGGCTGTACTTAATTCTGTGTGAGAATCTTCTCTGCAATAGCTTCTGCAGTTTTAATACCATCCATAGCTGCAGAAGTGATTCCTCCCGCATAACCTGCTCCTTCTCCACATGGAAAAAGACCTTGTATGTTACTTTCAAACTGTTTATTTCTTTCCATACGAAGTGGTGAAGATGTTCTTGTCTCTACTCCGGAAAAAACCGTATCTTCTGCATCGTAGCCTTTGATTTTATGCCCGAAGGCTCTCATTCCTTCTTCGAGGGATGCACAGACATAATCTGGCAGACATTCGTGTAAGTTTGCGAACTGCCATTCTCCTTTTATGGACGGAGTAACGTTTCCAAGTTTTGTGGACATCTGATTTTTCAGAAAGTCTCCAAAAAGCTGTACCGGAATCTTTCCATTTCCGATTTTATAAGCAAGTTCCTCATATTTACGCTGAAATTCCAATCCTGCTAATGGACTATCTGATGGGAAATCATCTGGCGTCACTGTAGTAATCAATGCAGTATTAGAATTATGTCCTGCCCGGTTATGGTAACTCATTCCATTGACGCAAAGCCGACCTTTTTCTGAAGAAGAATTTACAACATAACCGCCAGGACACATGCAGAACGAATAAATTCCTCTGCCAGTGCCTTTGCACTGATGCGTCAGTTTATAGCTTGCTGTTGGAACTTCCTCTGGATATCCCTCTCCATACTGACTTTCATTAATCAAATGTGCCAGATGTTCCACACGCACACCAATCGCAAATGCTTTTGGATTCATAGAAAGTTCCCTTTCATGAAGCATATAAAAAGTGTCTCTTGCACTGTGACCGATTGCAAAAATAACATTGCGGCAAGGGTATTCCGCTTGCACTCCTTCTTTTTCAAGAATAAGTCCTGTTAGCTGTTTGTCCTGCATCAAAAGTTTTTTTTCTGCTTCAGCTCTCTCTCTTTCTGCCACAGAACCACTGATTTTTTCACATAAGATATCACAGACTTTCGTGCGGAAATGTACCTCCCCGCCAAGACTTTCTATTTCTTTTCGAATTGATGCCACCACATCTTTTAAAATATCTGTACCAATATGTGGTTTAGCTTCATAAAGGATTTCTTCTGGTGCACCATGTTTGACAAATTCTTTTAAAACAAAATGGTTACGTCCAAATTTATCCTTGACTAAGGTATTTAACTTGCCGTCAGAAAATGTTCCTGCACCGCCCTCGCCAAACTGTACATTAGACTCTTCATCAAGTTCTCCACTTTCAAAGAAATGCTCGACAATCTCCGAACGTTTTTCCACGCAGTCTCCCCGCTCAAATACAATGGGGGCAAATCCTGCTCTTGCAAGAACTAAGGCTGCAAAAAGTCCTGCTGGTCCCATACCGACAATAACTGCCCTGTCTATTGTCGAAACTTCTGTCGAGCTTGCTCCTGATCCATCTTTCTTATTATATGGAAATCTATACTTCACTACAGTAGAACGTGTCCATTTACTTTTTTTGGCTGAAAGAAGCTTTTTTTCATTTTCAAACTCTGCATCAATTGTATACACATAAAAAAGCTGTGGCTTCTTTCTTGCATCCACAGACTTTCTTACAATCCGCCATGAGACAGGTCTTTTCCCATGCGCCTGATGAATAATCTCTTCAAAAAGTTCTTCTCTGGTATGTCCCACCTTTAATTTCAACTGTGAAATTCGTATCATCTTCTTCGGTTCCTTTCTGAAATACCATCGTTTTCTTCCATCGTATGCCGGTCATCCTTAAAAAGCTCCTGATTTCTCTTAACAATCGCTCTTCCTGCTACTGTACCACTCGAAAATGCCCATTGAAGATTATAGCCTCCACAGGTGCCGTCAACATCCGCTACTTCTCCTGCAAAAAACAGTCCAGGCTGAAAATCTGACTCTAAATTACCGGTTAATTCTGTAAGAGAAATACCGCCTCTTGTTACCTGCGCTTTTTCATATCCCATATAACCATTAATCCGCAAAGGAAAATGACTTACCGCCATGACAAGGGCATTCCATTCTTCTTCCTTCAATGTTCCAGCTAAAGTTTCTTCTCTTAATCCTGCCTCTCTTAAAATAACCGGGCAAAGTTTTGCAGGAAATAGTCCTTTTACAAAAGAAAGCATGTCTCTTTTTTTATGATTTTGTGCAAGCATCAAAAACAGGCGAAGCTTCTCCTTGGAAGAAAGTTCCGGCATAAAGTCAAAGTATAAAGCTACCTTCTTTTTCTCCTCTAAAGCGGTGATCGCAAAACGGCTTAACTGGAAAATAGCCACACCAGAAATACCATAGTCTGTCCATTGAAGTTCTCCAGTTTCTTTTTTTACCGGCTCTCCATCAATTTCTAATGTGATTTCTGCCTGATTCCGAACCCCGCTTACCTTTTTTAAAAACGGAGCAGATGACTTCAATGCTGTAAGTGCAGGCAATGGTTTTATAATCTCATGTCCAAATACTTTAGCAAATGCATATCCGCTGCCATCACAGCCAAACTTCGGCCCCGCAAATCCCCCGGTTGTGACAAGGAGACTCTGACAGCGATAAACCTTTTCTATTTTCTCACCATTACCCTGCTTTCCTGTACTCTGTTCTGACTGACCGAGCTGTTCTTTTGCCTTTATCAAAAAAACGTCCTCTTTCTTTTGAACATTGTATACCTCCGAAAAAGGAACAAATGTAATAGACGGATTTGATAATATTTCTGTCTCAAAAGCTTCCCTCACACTTGCCGCCTGCTCACTGTATGGGTACACATAGCCATTCTTATCTTTTGTATAGATTCCAAGACTCTGAAACAACTCCATAGCCTCTTTTTGTCCAAACACAGACAATACTTTCTGTACCTTCTCTGGACAGTCACTTCGATAATATTTTGGCTTTTGTGCAAAGTTTGTGAGATTACATTTGCCATTTCCAGTGACCAGAATCTTTCTTCCCATCTGGTTTTGGCGATCAAGAAGGAGTACTTTTTGTTTTTCTTTTCCGCAGGCAAGTGCGGCTGTCATTCCGGCTGCTCCAGCTCCGACAATAATGGTATCCCATACTGTGGAATCCTGAATTAATTTTTCTGGTAATATCCTGTCCTTTTCCACAGTACTTTTTTGTATTTGTTTCGCCATCCTCTGATTGTGCCTTTTCTCTGTTTTTATTCTGTTCTTTGACAGACTGATATTGTTCTGTGTTTTCGCTTTATTATTTAACTGGCCGGCACTTTCCTGCTCTCTGATTCTGCCTTTTCTCTCTTTAGCATTTGTGAAACTTTTTCTGCTATTCCCCTGAGTTTTTTCCCTGCCTTTTATTTGTCTCAAGCTTCCATCTCCCGAATATAACCACAGTTTTTAAGAATCTCTTCCTGCTTTGCTTCCATCACTTTTCGTTCCTCATCAACCATATGGTCATATCCCATAAGGTGAAGCATACTGTGTGCAACTAAAAATGCCAGCTCTCTTGTATTGGAATGACCGTAAGCTTTCGCCTGTTCCTTTACTTTATCCATGGAAATAATAATATCTCCAAGAATCAGCTCGCCAGTCTCAGGATGAAAAGCATCCGGATCTCTTTCTTCTATATCAGAGAAATCTCCCGGCACCGGATAATCTGCCATCGGAAAAGAAAGAACATCTGTCGGACGGTCAATCTGGCGATGTTCCTTATTAATCTCATGAATCTCCTCATTATCTGTTAAGAGCACATATACCTGTGCTTCATACGGACATTTTTCATAATCTAAGGCTGCCTCTATCACATTTTTAATAACGGTTTCATAATCCGGTAAAATCACTTCCGGATATACATTCTCTATTTCAAATGTCATTTTTTCTCCTGCTTTCCTGTTGTTCTCTGCTTTCTCTTTTGTCTTGTTTCTTTCTTTTTGTCATATTCATCGTATGCGGTAACAATTTTCTGAACAAGCGGATGACGCACAACATCCTTACTCGTCAGATTACACACGCCAATTTCATCAATATTTTTAAGCACATGAAGCGCATCATCAAGACCCGAACGAGTACCTGACGGCAGGTCTTTCTGCGTAAGGTCACCGGTAATAATTGCCTTTGACCCAAAGCCAATACGGGTAAGGAACATCTTCATCTGTGCCGGTGTCGTATTCTGCGCTTCATCTAACACAACAAATGCATTATCTAACGTTCTTCCTCTCATATAAGCAAGAGGTGCCACTTCTATTAATCCCTTTTCCATGTTTTTAGCAAAAGTATCCGCACCCATAATTTCGTAAAGCGCATCGTAAAGAGGCCGTAAGTACGGATCCACTTTACTTTGAAGGTCACCCGGAAGAAATCCCAGCTTCTCCCCGGCTTCAATCGCCGGACGAGTCAGGATAATACGATTCACTTCATTTGCCTTAAATGCTGTAATTGCCTTTGCCATCGCAAGATATGTCTTTCCGGTTCCCGCAGGTCCTACACCAAATACGATCATCTTATCCGTGATCATATCAACATATTTCTTCTGTCCCATCGTTTTAGGCTTAATCGGTTTCCCCATGATCGTATGACAGATTACATCACTATCTAACTGGGTAACTGCAGATTCCTCATTCGTCATAGAAAGAGAAAGTGTATAATTAATATTCTGCTCTGTAATATCATTCCCTCTCTGCGATAATAAAAGGAGCTGCTCTATCACATGTTTTGCTCTATCGCAATCCTTCTCTCCTCCAATTAACTTCAACTTGTCATCTCTGAAAATAATCGTGACATGCAATGTCTTCTCAATCTTTTTCATGTTGGCATCAAACTGACCAAAAACATTACTTGCATGTTCCGCTGGAAAAGGGAATTCCTGTTCTGCTATATTCATTCTTTGTCTGATTTTCCTTTCTTGTCAATATATTTTCAAAATCCCACTATATGATTTGTAATTGAACTTACTGCTAAAATTATCTGTTTAAAACGGCAGGCTCTTGTTTTATATCCTTTTCCCCGTCTAATGTTGAGGGAATCTCCTGAACTTTACCTACACGTTCTTTTATTTTGATAATTCCCCTTGCAGTACACTCATTTTTATCACTGTCTATTCTAACATTATTTTTCAGGATTACCACCCCTTTTCTCTCATATTCTTTCAAAAAGAGAAAAAGACGCTTCCTTGCCTCCTTCTTTGCCTGGGACACACTATAACTTTCTTTTGAAATCTGACACTGCGCCTTTGTTATAACAAAAAGAGAAACCGGCAGATAAAACTGTGGTCCGATATGCAGCAAAATTTCTCTGGACTGTTCATCATACTCTGCATATGCTGTTTTACGTTCCGGCATTTTAATCGTATAACCATTTATCAAAAAGCGATAACTTTTTTCTGTCTTTCCAGTATAATTTTTTTTATAATAAATTAATGGAAAACAATCTTCATATTTTATTTTTGAAATTGCATAAACATCTCCCTGTGCCCTTACCAATGTTTCCTCTGCAATTTCTCCCTCATCATCTTTAATCTCTACAATCCCTGAAATAAGTACATCCCCCGGCTTTACTTTATCGCCCTTTTTCACCTTTGCACTTCCGCTTCTTACAAGAATACTGGCAATTCTTCCTTTCTTTGAAGCAATAAGATTACATGGTGATTCCTGCATTTCTCCCTCCTTTTGATCACGTTTATCTAAAGTTTCTTTCACTCTGACTCTTAAAAGTGTTCCCTTTCTTTCACAGGAAACCCATGCTATGTCTTCAAAATCCTTTCGAATCTGCTCCTCTAATCGTGCACACGAAAACCCTGAAATCTTTGTCCCACTATGAACTCCTTTTTTCTCAAGATAATCAAGAAGCTCTTCCTCTGAATGTCCATAACTTCCTGTCACCTGCACCTGCCATATAAAACAGGACATAACAATAAAAATAGCTGTACAAAACAAAAGTGCCAACGCAAAGCACTTTCTTTTTTTATATCTGCAGAACAAATACGGGATTCCTTTTTTCTGTATACACCGAAATGTACTTCCCGTTTTTTCTGATATTTCCTGAAGTTCTTTATATCCCCCTCTGCTTATGTAAAAAATATAATGCTTTCCCTCTCTTTTAATATTCCACAAAAGAATCTGCTTTGCTGCGCAGAGATTTAAAAAACGTTCCTGATTCATCCCACTTAAAACAATCCGGCAATATCCCGACAGAAAATGAAATAACGAAAAGAGCATCTTCTTCTCCCTTCAAAAATGAATTGAATGAATATGACCTGTAATCTTCATATCAACATCGGTAAAATATTCAATTAAAAGACCTTCTCCCTCAATAATCATCTTACATTTATAACAATTCAACACAATCTTTTTATCACTGAAATCACCCAGACTTCCATAATTTTCTATACTGATTTCTTTGGCTCCATTTACAGAACAGACAAAAGGACTCTTCCTTTCCAGCATAAAATCACACCATGTATTTTTTATATCCCTATGAGAGAGAAAGAAAAAATAGAACTCCTGATTTGCGCAGCTGCAAGGCAGCCAGCAAAGAGAGCCTATCCCCTATATTTGTGGCCTCGGAGCAAGGTTTGGATACGAGTGTGTGTAAGCGAGTATTCAAACCGCCGCGACTAAAGTCACAAATATAGGGGATAGGCTCTCTTTGCTGGCGTCTGTTTCACAGCCTTACAAATCAGAATTTGGCCTGTTCTTTCGATGCCTGCGCTACCTGCACAACTTCTTCAAGAGAAGCTCCTCCTGCGGCAACTACTGCGGCAGCAATCGCTCCCTCTGTTACAGGACAGTCTACCATCTTAATCTTACGGTCTTCCATAGATTCTAAAACCATTTCCGTTGTCATGACAGCACTTCCCAAATCCATAAAGATTGCTACACCGTCATCACTGTAAACTTCATCAATAGCTTCTGTAATCTTTTCAAAACTAGTTCCAAATCCGCCGTCATCCATTCCACCGGCTGCCTTCATCGGTGTTTCCGGTGCCATCAAAGAAGCTAATTCTACAACACCTTCTGCTAATTTTGGGCTGTGGGATACAACAACAATACCTACCATATATCTTATTCCTTTCTCTTATGCAAGTTCCTGTACTGCTTTAAGCATTAATGTAAATGAAGTAGCACCCGGATCCTGATGTCCGATACTTCTTTCTCCAAGATAGCTTGCACGACCCTTTGTCGCAATAATTGTCTTTGTATATTCGATACCCTCTTCTGCAGCTTTTACGCCTGCATCTAAAGCTTTCTTAGCATCACCGTCTGCTTCATAAGAAGCTTTGATTGCATCATGTGCTGGAATCATGGCATCAAGCATAGTCTTTTCACCTTTTACAGCTTTACCACGTTTCATGATACCATCAATGGATACCTGAAGCATCTCGATAAAATCATTCATATCCATCTCTGTCTTGCCATTAAGTAATGCACCAGACTTCATAAATGCAGTTCCGTATAATGGACCGGAAGCTCCTCCAACTGTAGAAACAAGTTTCATTCCGATTGCTTTTAAAATAGCTCCGATATCTTTGCTTTCAAATGTATCTTCGATTGTCTTAACTGCATCAAAACCACGAGCAAGGTTAATACCGTGGTCACCATCACCAATTACATTATCAAGCTCTGTTAAAAACAACTTCTGCTCATCTACATCTGCAATAATCTTGTCAATGATTTCAATTACTTTTTTTACGTCTGCCATAATTGTGTCCTCTTTCCTAATATTCATTACTCTAACAAAAGACCCACGCAGATTACGCCGGTCTTTCGTTAAATTCATTGTAACCGTCTAAGGGCGGTATGTCAATAACCGTCCTTAGATAACAGCTATCTATTTCACTTATTATTTTGCAACTGTAAGTGCTGGAGTGTCAGCTTCTTCGTCTAAGAGTTCTTTCATCTGGTCATCAAGACGGAGTAATGTGATAGAGAATCCTTCCATCTCAAGGGATGTCATGTATTCGCCTACCATTGTCTTATAAACTTTGATACCTTTCTCAGCCAAAACATCTGCTACACGGTTATTAACGATGAACAGTTCCATTAAAGGAGTAGATCCACATCCATTAATCATTACTGCTACTTCAGAACCGGAGTAGTCGATATCTGCTAAAATCTTCTCAAGAAGTGTATCAACGATTTCATCTGCTGTCTCAAGCGGTTTCTTCTCAACGCCAGGTTCTCCATGGATACCAATACCGATTTCCATCTCATCATCAGCCAGTTCAAATCCAGGTTCTCCAGCTGCTGGTACGGTACAAGGCTTAATAGCCATACCCATTGTTCTTACATTATCAATTACTTTCTGAGCAACAGCCTGTACTTCGTCAAGGCTTGCACCTTTTTCTGCTAAAGCACCGGCGATCTTATGTACAAATACTGTTCCGGCAACACCACGACGGCCTGTTGTATATAAGGAATCCTGTACAGCAACGTCATCATTAACAACAACTTCTTTTACTTCGATTCCATCCATATCGGCTGCCATCTCAGCTGCCATCTCAAAGTTAAGAACATCGCCTGTATAGTTCTTAACTACCATTAAAACGCCCTTGCCATCGTCAACGGCTTTAATTCCTTCATAAATCTGATCAGGAGTAGGAGAAGTAAATACAGCACCTGCAACTGCAGCATCTAACATACCTTTTCCAACAAATCCGCCATGAGCTGGCTCATGTCCGCTTCCGCCACCACTGATCAAGGCTACCTTGCCAGTCTTCTTCTCAGCTCTGACAACAACATTACCACAGTCAAGCTTCTTCACATACTGAGGGAAAGCTTTAACCATACCTTCTATCATCTGATTCTCTACCTGGTCTACTGCATTAATAATCTTCTTCAAAATAATCTCCTCCTTCAAAGAAATAATATATCATTGGGATTATGTGCCAATCACCACACTCATCCTAATTTCAATAATATCACTTTTGCATAAATCGGTCAATTGATTTTATGCATTTTTAAAGATATTTTGAATAACTATTCACAAAAGAAAGTTTTTCTTTTGTGAACTTTACATAATCATGATTATGTCTAATTTGATTTGTTCCCAGACTTCTGTCTTTGGCAAAATTCAAGATCACAATTTCCACATTCTACCAATTCCAAAGCAAGCAGAAATCTAAATTTCTAAATCTCAAATCTCCCCTGGATATCCTTTTTCAATCTTCCAAAAAACAGGCCGCCAAGAAAGAATATAGCCTATATCTGTGGCCTGGGAGCAAGTGCTGAATGCGAGCGCTAGAGCGAACATTCAACGCGACGCGACGAAAGTCACAGATATAGGCTATATTCTTTCTTAGCAGCCGTCTATTGACAGCATGAAAAAAGGACATCCATAACTGGATGTCCCCTTACAGCACTTATTTATATTTTCGTTTTCTAGCAGCTTCAGATTTCTTTTTACGTTTCACACTTGGTTTCTCATAGTGTTCTCTTTTACGAATCTCCTGCTGAATACCTGCTTTAGCACAGCTTCTCTTAAAACGACGAAGAGCGCTGTCTAAAGATTCGTTTTCTTTAACGATAATACTTGACATTGACTCACCTAACCTCCCTCCAGTTGCGTATTGTGCCTAATACAACTGTCTGGGTATTTTTGCACTGTCTAACATTATAGCATAAAAAACAAATTCGTCAATAACTTTTTTAAATTTTTTGAATAAATTTTTTTGAATCATTTTTAAGCATGCTCTGAACCATTTTTTTCTCTTTGAGAGCGTCTATTTTGCCTGCAGTAACTTAGAATTTATACTTCTTTCCGATTTGTATTGCTTTAGAATCTTCTCCATGTCCGATATACTCCGTTTTGACCACAGGAAGTTCTTCATTAATGTATCGTTTTAAAAGAGAATATACAGCCGACACTGGCTGTTCTCTCTCCATCTGCGTAAATGTTCCAAGTAAAATACCTTTTACTTTTTTGAATACGCCCAGTTGTTCTAATTGAGCAAAGTATGTTACAATCTGCGCTGGATTTCCGCTTCTTGCCTCTAAAAGTAATATTTTATCTGTGACATCTGGAAAATATTCGGTTCCTGCCAGTTTTAAAAAGCATCGAATATTTCCTCCAACAACAATTCCCTCTACCGTTTTTCCCTGATAGAATTTATATGGGAACTGATATAGTCCACTATTTTCCACAGATAAATCATAGAGGTTGTTCTTTTCCATCATTTTTACTGCATCATTGTTTATTATGTTGTTTAAGTCTTTTGCAAAACACGTTTTTATAAAGTCTTCTTTTTGCTGCGCGGAATATTCATACAAAAGATTTCTAATCTGATACAAAACAGAGACCTTCTGTGTTTTTGCATATATGGCATTTATAATAGTGGTCAGATCACTATATCCACAAAATTGCTTTTTTACGGAGGCAATTCGTTCATAATCCAGATAAGGAAGTATCGTATTGGCAAGGTCTCCTCCAGAGATATCGAAAATAGCTTTTATAGAAGCATCCTCATAAAATTCCATCAACTCTCTCGCTTTTTCTAATGGACTTCCGCTTTCTGGAAAACCTTTTAAATTATTTTCTACCTCTTCTAAAGAAATCTTTTGATAAATATATTTTGAAAATACGGAAATAAGACCCATTTCTTCTAAAATTACTTTTAAGTTCTCTATCTCCTTTTTCTTTGACAGACTTTGCCCGTTCGAACAACAGACAATTGCAACTTTATCTCCCTTTGCAAGTTTCATAATAAGTTTCCTTTCATTCCGGCAGATTTTAAAATCATTTGTAATCCCAAAATTTTCATTAAATTTCCGAGAGCATGTTCAAAAAATGCTCTCTGCAAATTGGGGTATGCAGATTGCAGGAATGGCCTTTCAAACATGCTCTATATCGGATGAAAAATACTTCCTAAACAAAACACATTCTGCTATCATCTATAAAAATACCGCTTATATTCTCACAGAAATTCCTTTTTCTCTAAGATACCTCTTCAAATCCATAATTTCCAACTCTTTAAAATGGAATAAAGAAGCTGCCAAAGCTGCATCTGCCTTTCCCTGATCAAATGCATCATAAAAATGTTCTTTCGTTCCAGCTCCACCGGAAGCGATAACAGGAATAGAAACATTTTCAGAAATAGTGCGGGTAAGTTCTAAATCATACCCTGCCTTCGTTCCATCGCAGTCCATACTTGTAAGAAGGATTTCACCAGCTCCTAGTTTTTCTACACGCATGGCCCATTCTACAGCATCAATTCCCATATCCACTCTTCCGCCATTCTTAAATATATTCCAGCCGCCGTCCTCTCTTCGCTTCGCATCAATCGCAACAACAACGCACTGGCTTCCAAATTTATCTGCTGCCTCGCTAATTAATTCCGGGCGCATAATCGCTGCAGAATTGACAGATACCTTATCTGCCCCTTCACGAAGAATTGCTTTAAAATCATCTACTGTACGAATTCCTCCTCCAACAGTAAATGGAATAAATACTTTCTCCGCTACTTTCCGAACCATATCTGCCACTGTATTTCTCGCATCAGAAGAAGCAGTGATATCAAGAAACACCAGCTCGTCCGCTCCTGCTTTATCATAGGCTTCCGCAATGGCAACCGGATCTCCGGCATCTATCAGATTTACAAAATTCACACCTTTTACAACTCTTCCATCATTGACATCAAGACAGGGAATAATTCTTTTTGTAAACATAAGTTCCTCCTTATAATTCCACGAAATTTTTAAGAATCTTTAAACCAATTTCACTACTTTTCTCCGGGTGGAACTGGCAGGCAAATACATTATCATGTTCTACCGAAGCATGAATTAATGCAGAGTATTCTGTCGTTGCTGTCACGTCCTCTTCCCGTCCTGCTTTTAAATAGTAGGAATGTACAAAATACACATAAGAATCTTCTGGAATATCTTTAAAAAGCCTTGCTCCTTTTTTGATTTTGATAGAGTTCCATCCCATATGCGGAATCTTAAGTCCTTCCTTATCTGGAATTCTTAAAACCTCTCCTGGCAAAATTCCAAGACCCTTCACTCCCGGAGTTTCATCACTCTTTTCAAAAAGAAGCTGCAAACCAAGACAAATTCCCAAAAAAGGAATCTTTTTCTCCACCACTTCATAAATCACTTTATCGAGTCCATAAGAACGGAGCTTTTCCATAGCATCTCCAAATGCTCCTACTCCCGGCAGAATTACCTTATCACTATTTAAAATCTTCTCTCGGTCACGAGTAATCATTACTTCTTCCCCAAGATGTAACAACGCTTTTTCAACGCTCTTAATATTACCTGCATCATAATCTATAATTGCAACCATATGTCATTCCTCCTATCATTTATATGTACTCTCGAAGTCTTTCTTGCACTTGCTTTTGTGAGAGCACATTTATTTTTTTATTCTAGTTGAAAAAGGTATATTTTGCAAGATTTATCTGCAAAAAATTCATAAATATTCCAAGACATTTAATATTATGAACGGTAAAACAGGACTGCCAAAATTATATTCGCTCTGGCTCTTACTGTCTGCCTTTTCCCTGTCGAAATTTCTTTATTGATTTTTATTTCAATTTATTATATGATATTTGTAACAATATTACATTATAATAGTTCCATTAGGAAAGGGGAATACATAAATGAAATCAACATATAACGTAGAATTTGCTGGAAATCAGATTGAAAGCAAAGAAGTTATTGCAAGGGCAAAAAAAGTTTGGGTAGATGCAGGTAACAAAAACCGCAAAGTAAAAGATTTAAAAACTATGGATTTATACTTAAAACCAGAGGAAAACGCTGTATACTATGTATTCAACGAAGAAGAGTCCGGCAGCTTTCCATTATATGAATAGATAATTCTGATTTGCCGCAGGCAAAAGAGACGCCCACAGGGAATATAATATCCTATATTTGTGACTTTAGTCGCTGCGTGTTGAATATTCGCTTTATTCGCTCATACCCAACACTTGCTCCGAGGCCACAAATATAGGATATTATATTCCCTGTAGGCTGTGCTTTGGCTACCTAAGCAAATTCAGAATTTATTTTTGGAGGAATTTGAGGGAGGTTTCAGATAGTTGCGGCATTCCACGTCTCCTGTCCTCTTCCCCAAATCTCTCCAACTGATTTCCCGAACTGAGCTGCCAACAAACAGAACCCAGAAAGAGAAATAAAGCATATTTGTGGCCTCGGAGCAAAGGTTGAATGCGAGCGCTTTTACGCGAACATTCAACCTGCAGCGACTAAAGTCACAAATATGCTTTATTTCTCTTTCTGGGTTCGTCTGTTTCGTCTGCCTCACCAGCTCGGCAAATCAGAATCCTAGTGATGGAATAAGCGGATTCCCGTAAAGGACATTTCGATTCCATACTTATTACAAGTATCAATTACATTATCATCCCTGATAGATCCACCTGGCTGTGCGATATATTTTACGCCACTCTTATGGGCACGCTCGATATTATCTCCGAATGGGAAGAACGCATCAGAACCTAATGCCACGTCTGTAAGTTTATCAAGCCATGCTCTCTTTTCTTCTCTTGTAAAGACTTCTGGTTTTACCTTGAAAGTATTCTCCCATACACCATCTGCAAGTACATCCATGTACTCATCTCCCATATAGATGTCGATAGCATTATCTCTGTCTGCACGACGGATTTCATCTTTGAACTGAAGTCCCATTACCTGTGGAGACTGTCTAAGCCACCAGTTGTCTGCCTTCTGGCCTGCAAGACGTGTACAGTGGATTCTTGACTGCTGTCCCGCTCCAATACCGATTGCCTGTCCGTCTTTTACATAGCATACGGAGTTTGACTGTGTGTATTTTAAAGTAATCATGGAGATAGCTAAGTCTCTCTTGGCTTCCTCTGTCAGTTCTTTATTCTCTGTAACGATGTTGTCAAAGAACTTATCATCGATGTTTAATTCATTTCTTCCCTGTTCAAATGTAATGCCAAATACCTGCTTTTTCTCGATTGGTGCTGGTACATAAGCCGGGTCAATCTGAATAACATTATAGTTGCCTCTTTTTTTAGATTTTAAAATTTCTAATGCTTCTGGTTCATATCCTGGAGCAATCACACCATCAGATACTTCTCTCTTAATCATGTTAGCTGTGGAAACATCACACACATCGGATAATGCGATGAAGTCACCATAAGAGGACATACGGTCTGCTCCTCTGGCTCTTGCATATGCACAGGCAAGTGGAGAAAGTTCTCCCAAATCATCTACCCAGTAGATTTTTGCCAGTGTATCGCTTAACGGAAGACCTACTGCTGCACCGGCAGGAGATACATGTTTAAAAGAAGTTGCGGCAGGAAGACCTGTTGCCTTTTTCAGTTCACTTACAAGCTGCCAGCCATTAAAAGCATCTAAAAAGTTAATATAGCCTGGTTTTCCGTTCAGTACTTGAATAGGAAGTTCTCCCTCTTCCATATAAATCCGGGATGGTTTCTGGTTTGGGTTGCATCCATATTTTAACTCTAATTCTTTCATTCTTATTTTACCTCTTTTTTTATGATGTACTTATGTTCTGACTTTGTGATTTCGGTTATTCTGTATAATGTAATTATTTAAACTCCTGCAAATTTAAATGGCTATGTGACATCCTCTCCCACCTATAGAGGTGGGGCTTCCCAACCTCGGCAAGTTTGGTTCTCGTTCGATAACACTACTGTGCCGCGACATTGCTTTCATTTATTTTTATTAATGATTTTAGATTCATATTTTCCTGTTGCAATATCAATATAGCGGACAAATAAAGATACTTTATTATCTTCATTTAAGCTGCTCCAAAGCAGCTCAGCAAATGCATCCATATCATCCGGAATTGCCATCCACTTTGGCTCACCTTCAAAACTTGGTAATGGATTGCCATCATGCATATATGTAGAAATAAAATGGCCTTCTCCCGCTGGAACTTTATTATAGGCAAATGTATAACGGTTACAGCTTTCCGAATTTCCATTATTGCTCTTTAAAATAGACATGGCATAATTGAACTCACCTTTTTCTAAATGAAGAACTGCAGAAATTCTAGGAGTGTAGTTTGGTCCGTCTGGCTCAAACTCTCTAGAACGTAAGGACTGCTCAAAAGTAAGCTGTTTGTCCATACCATCATAGATAGTATCTGTCTGATCTCCATTTGTCACAATTGTTTTATTTCCAAGCACTCTCACTGGGGCATAAATAATAAGACTTGGATCTTCTAATTTAGAAGGATCAAATGCCTGTGTGCGAATGCCCTCTCCGTCCTCTACAAAAATACGGTTACGGCTGTTAGAACTTCTTCCCATAATAAAATACGCAATCACGGCCTTTGTTCCATCTTCGGAACGTCCGACAATAATTCCTCTTCCCGGATAAGAATTCTCTTTCAGTTCTTTTTCGATTGAAATCATTTTCATGAATCAAGGTCCTCCTTTTGAATCTAAAACATATTTAATAGCGTATATTTATAAAGTATACAATAAGATACCCACAAACGCAACTAACAGGACTTTTGAATTATAAAAAAGATATTTAAAAAGATTTAGATATTTTCTCCTACTTCTTCCCGATATGTGGTAGAATAAAGTACGTCTTTTTTACAAAAACTAAGACGTATCATATAAATTGTGTGTCAACTACGCACAGAAAGGACCTATTATGAAGAAAAATTTTTTACTACTTTTCACTCTTTTACTACTTGCACTTGTCGGTACCGGCTGTGGTAATAAAGTTTCCGGAAGTCTTGGTAAGGATGGTGCAGAGCTGGTTGGAACCTGGAATGGTGTTGGAAATGCTTTAGGAAGAGATGACAGCTATAGTTGTGACTATCTAAGTTTTTCTATAGATAAAGAGGGAACATTTACTCTCAAAGATATTGCACAGAATAAAACCTGTCTTTCCGGAAGCCTCTCTGCTAAGTCAGAAAAGTTTTCCTTAGATACCAGAGAAGAAACCACAGCGGAACTTCCTTCTGGCTGGGACGGCCTCGGTTCTGGCAGCACACTGTCTTACGATATGCCGACAAAAAATAAGCTGGTACTTACTTATGATAATGTCAGCTACCTTTTTGAAAAGCAAAACGATTCTTCCAAACAAACTTCTAAAAACAGCTCGGCAAGCCCCCTGTTAAACCTTGCGGAGAATGATGTGTGGTACAGCAATGACGGAAGCAATGAGGATAAAACAACTTACGAATTAAGTCTTTATGATAATTATATGGAGCTTTATTCCATTGACCCTAAGGCAGCTACAGAAGGAGAAGCAACTTTTCTTACAAACTTCTTCTATTTGTCAAGCAGAGATAATGAATTTACATTCTATACCTATAAAGAGGCAAGTATGAAGCTTCCAGACTTCTTAAAAGATCTGCCAGATGGTTTTTCAAAATCTACTATTACTATGAAGGCAGAGGATGATTCCATCACTTTATCTTACAATGGAAAGAGCCTTTCTTTTTACAATAATGTAATTTATGGATTAAAGAGTGACAGTGATTCTTACAGACTTTGTGATACTTGTTTTAACTGGAAGTTTGACTCTTCCGATCACTTCAGTTATTTTACTATGAATCCTGATACAAATACTTTATATCTGTATGTAACAGACGGGGCTGAAGATGCCGATGAGCCAAAATACGTTGCCGGTGAAGTACACATCAACGAAAAGAAACATACGATTACCTATCATTTCGACAAAGATTTAAGCGAGAAATCTATTGGCACAGACAGTAATCTTTACAAAATATTTGAAAAAATGGATAAGACAAAACTTTCCTACACGTTAAAGGACAAACAGTTAACACTGAAACTTGATAAGACAACTTATAAACTTACTCTTGATGAATATTAATGGAGCTTGTATATGATTGAAGTAGAAATTAAACTGCCACTGTTTCGAAGGTCCATCACAGAACGGGCATTGACAGACTGTGGATTTAAAGCAGGGAATCTCGTTAAGGAATCCGATTTTTATTTTACCAGCGATTTTCATGACTTTATGAAAACAGACGAGGCACTCCGCATACGAACCTGCGAGAACTTTACAACCAGAGAAACAACGTCCTTTCTTACCTACAAGGGTGCAAAGCTCGACACCGTTTCCACAACAAGAAAGGAACTAGAAACCCGTATCGAAGATGCTGATATTGCAAGGGAGATTCTTATCTCCCTTGGCTACAAAAAGCTATACCCAGTGACAAAGCTTCGCCAGTACTACCACAAAGGCCGCATGACCGCCTGCGTAGACCAGGTAGAGAGTCTTGGCTCTTTCTTAGAATTAGAGATTCTTGTGGATAGTCCAGAGCAAAAAGAAAGTGCCCTGCAAAGCATTGAGGCACTTCTTCTTGATATGGGCAGCAGCCTGAAAGAAACTACACGGAAATCTTACCTGTCGATGCTTCTTTCAAAGGGTTCTCCCGATTAACAATATAAATTCCGATACATACAAGAATTAATGAGGTCAGGCCGGTTAAGGAGAACGCCTGGCCTTTTTCTTTTAATAAAAGAGCAGACAGCATGACGCCAAACACCGGATTCATAAAACCAAAGACAGCGATTCTTGACGGCGGATTGTATTTTAAAAGTAAAGACCAGAGTGTATATGCCACCGCGGAAATACAGGCCATATATAATAAAAGAAACATCGGCGCGATTCCCTCAAATTGAAGCTTACCACCCATTAATTTTCCTATAATGATAAGAACCGTTCCTCCCATCATAAACTGCCATCCACTAAGCAATACCGGATTTGCCTTCGTGGAAAACTTCTTAATAAATGCCGATGAACACGCTGCAGATACTGTAGAAATTAATATGAAAAATTCTCCATTCCAGTGGAAACTCATATCCAGCCCCGCTCCGCCAAGATTAACAAGTACAACGCCCGCAAAGCCGATAATGCAGCCAAGAATCTTCGGCCCCGTCAGCTTTTCCTGATGAAAAATGAGACTTGCAATGATAATGACAAGAAAAGAGTTTGCTCCATTAATAATCGAAGACTTTACTCCTGTTGTATGGGCAAGTCCCATATAAAAAAATACATACTGTAATATCGTCTGAAAAACAGCTAAAGTCATTGCCATCGGAATCTCTGTCTTTTTTAACTTAAAATTACCGGAAGTTCCAAGTAAAAGCACTAAAACACCGGCAAGAAAAAAGCGGCAGCCCGCAAATAACAACTGTGATGAGGCATCCGCTGATGCGATATGAAACATCTTATATCCTATTTTTATACAGGGAAATGCACTTCCCCAAAGCAGACAGCATATCATGGCTAAAAACCAGACAACAACTGTCTTTTGCATCCATTGTTCTTTCAAAACATTTCCTCCTTTTATTATATATGTACTCTCAGAACCTTTCTTGCAATTTATTTTCTACAATACCTGTTCTTTATTTATGTAGTTACTTTGCCGTTCTATTCTATACTAGTCCTGTCTCATCTGTCAAATAAGTTTTCTTTCTTGTTTTTGGAAAATTTATTTTTATGACATCGCAGAATACTTGTTCGAATTTTTGTTCTATATCCTTGCATTTGGAAAACAAATACTATACAATAGAAATATCCGAAATTTATTATATTCTATTATAAATCATATAGTGAGTTTACAAGTTTTTCTCTATACACTCTGCTATAGGTTTGCTAACAACATTATCAGAATACATTACAATCAAAAGGAGGGTCAGGATGAAGTTAATCCATACCGCCGACTGGCATCTTGGAAAAAATATTGAAGGACACAGCCGTTTAGAGGAACAACGGCTGTTTTTAAAAGATTTTATAAATATATGCGAAGAAGAACAGGCTGACATAATCATCATTGCCGGGGATATTTATGATAATTATAATCCTTCCGCCATGGCAGAACAGCTTTTTTACGATACTTTAAAACAATTATCAAGAAATGGCGATTGTATGACCGTTGTCATTGCCGGTAACCATGATAATCCAGAACGGCTGGTTGCCTCCGGACCTCTTGCCAGAGACCACGGCATCGTCATGGCAGGCACACCAAATTCCGTAATCACACCCGGTATGTATGGCAAGAATGAGATTACAGAAAGCGATGCCGGCTATATCCATGCGATTATACATGGGGAAGAAGCGGATATCCTTCTCGTTCCTTTTCCAAGTGAAAAACGGCTGAACGAAGTCTATCTTGACGAGACAGAAGAAGAAACAAAAAAAGCGGCTTCCTACAGTGAGAAAATGTCTTCTCTTTTCGGCTCATTAGCAACGCATTTTCATGAAGATTCCATCCACCTTATCGCAAGCCATCTTTTTGTCATGAACAGCGTGGAGGACGGTTCCGAGCGAAGTATCCAGCTTGGCGGAAGCTACATGGTCGGCGGTGAGATTTTCCCGGAAAATGCGGATTATATTGCTCTTGGACACGTTCATAAGCCACAGAAAGTCCCCGGCTGCCCGAAGGCAAGATACAGCGGTTCCCCTCTGCCATTTAACGTCAGGGAGACTTCTTTTGACAAGCAGGTGATTGCCGTTACACTTACCGCAGGCTCCCCTTGTACAATCCGGGAACTGCCATTGCCTGTATATAAACCAATCGAAGTGTGGCATTGTGAGAATATCGATGATGCTGTCGAACAATGCGAGGCAAATGCCGACAGAGAATGCTGGGTCTATTTAGAAGTTAAGACAGATCACTACATTCATGAAGAAGATATTAAAAAAATGAAAGCAATAAAGGCAGATATCCTCTCCATCACCCCTGTTCTTCCAGAAGATGAAAGCGAAGACTTTTCCGCCTCTGACCTAAAAGAACAGCCCTTTGACGAGCTTGTAAAGAATTTTTACCGCAAAAAATTTCACGTTGACATCGGAGAGGAAACTTTCTCTCTTTTAATGAGCATTATAGAGGAGAATTAATATGAGACCACTTCAACTAAAATTAAAAGGCATCAACAGTTACCGCGAAGAACAGGTCATTGATTTTGAAACATTAACTTCCCAGGGACTTTTCGGCATCTTTGGCCCTACCGGAAGCGGAAAGTCTACTATTTTAGATGCCATGACCCTCGCCTTATATGCCAAGCTGCCCCGTGATACGAAAAACTTTATTAATACGAACGAAACAACTGCCTCTGTCTCCTTTCTTTTTTCCATCACGACAGACCGAACAAGAAAGTATCTTGCAGAGCGTTCTTTCCGCTACCATAATAACACATACACTTCGACTGTCCGCAATACGACCGGCCGCCTGATCGTCTGCGATGGCGAAAATGAAACTGTCCTGGCTGATAAGCCTACCGAGGTAACCGCAGAATGTATCCGTTTACTCGGTCTCACCAGTGAAGATTTTATGCGCACCGTTGTTCTTCCTCAGGGACAGTTCAGCGAATTTTTACATCTTAAGAATAAAGAACGCCGCATTATGCTTCAGCGTATTTTCCATCTTGAAAAATACGGAATCGAACTCACCAGTAAAATTGGCAGAGCAAAACAAAAACAAGAACTTCTTTTAAGTAAGCTTGATGGAGAAAAAAAGAACTTTGAGGAGATTTCTTCTGTGCAGCTTTCTAAACTGCAAAAGCAGGAAAAAAGTGATACCAAACAACATTCCCGCCTTTCTAAAAAGCTTGCAAAATTAGAAAAAAGCTTTCAGAAAACAGAGGAACTGTACAATACACAACAGGAACTTCTCCCTTTAAAAAAAGCACAAAAGGAAAAAGAACTTCTGCTCCCATCCATAAAAGAAAAAGAAAATAATCTGAATATCACAAAAAAAGCAAACCAGCTGCGCCCTTTTTCTATTCAGGTTTCAAATGCACAGTCTGCTTATGACCAGGCTTGCGAAAAATTAGAAACCGTCCAGAAAGAGACTGCTTGTTTACAGTCTCACTTCGAAAAAACAGAAAAAGAATATCATGCCGCTGCTTCTGCTCAAAAAGAGGAACTTCCCTTACTTCAGGCAAGAGAACAGGTACTTCATACCGCACAGTCTGCTGCTGATACCATCCATACCTGGGAACAGACAAAAGGAAACGCCCAAAAGGAACTGCAAGAAATTTTAGCCTCTCTGGCTCCCCTAAAGGAAACGCAGGAACAACACTTTAAAAAAGAGCGACAGATTCATTCGGAAATTGTCGAATCCGAAAAATCAATCGAGGCTGACAGAATCAGCCCAGAAAGAAAACAGCTCCTTGAAAAAGGGAATGTTATGGAAGAAACCTACCGGGAAAAACGAGAGAATTACAACACCAATGCGAACGCTCTTTCCACCTTAAACACTGAAATTAAAGAAGAACATGATGCCTTTTCCATTCAGCAAAAGTCTCTGAAAAATATTTATACACAGCTCTGCCATCGGCGTTCTGCTTTAAATGAGCAACATTCTGCCGCAAAAAAAGAGTTAGGCATTATAAAGGGAAAAGAAGAACAGGCCAAACAGAAGCAAAAATCCTGGCAGCAAAACCATATGGCACAGCTTTTGCGAGAAGAATTAGAAGAAGGAGCTCTCTGTCCGGTTTGTGGAACTCCTTACAAAGAACACGTTTCACAGTCTCATATTGCCGAGAATGTAAAAACTTCTTCTGAAACTATTTCTGACGTTACTACTAAAAGAGATACTGAAGCTTTTTCAAAAAACGATTCCGAAACTATAGAAAAAAAAGAGGCTGAACTTTCTGAGATTTCTTTTAAAAATCTTGAAAAAGGACTAAAAAAATTAGAAAAGCAGCAGCAAACCCAGCAAAATCTTATTCAGCAGCTTGAGCAAGAACTTTTCTCTTTAGACACACATATTTCTAATTTAAAAGATGCTTTAGAGATTACAGATGAAGATACTATAGAAGATAATGAGACAGACCGCCACTTTACTATAAATGAAAATATATCCCAGGCTTCCCCTGTCATAGTAGAAAAACCAATTGATTATTTTTCCATTTCCAAACAGATTTCTACTTACTTACAGGCAAAGGGAGACTTGCGGCGACAAAAGGAACAATGCGAGAGACAAGCCGCTACTTTGAAAGAACAGCACTCTGCCCTGCAAAATTATGCAGAAGAGATTCTCACTCTCCGAAAAGATAATAATATCGAGAATTTTTCAAACACTTTAGAAACTCTTCGTCAGAAAGAGCAAGAACGCCAGCAGAAAGAAATAACGATCAAAGAACAAAGACAACATTTAGAAAAACTCCGTTCGGATATAAAAGTTCTTTCAGCGCAAATTGCAGGCTTAGAAAATAAGAGTTCCTCCCTCACCGCCAATATCGAAAACTGTGAAAAAGTTATCGCAGAACAAACAGAAAAGTTTCCAAAAACACTTTCTATAAATATGGATTTTGTTTCAGAAATCACAAAAAATCAACAACGTCAACAGGAAATTAACACAGCCTTAAAACACACTGAGAAAGACTATCAGCAAAGCTTAAAAGAACTACAGAAAAAGAACAAGGAACTTACTTCCTGTCAAAGTACCAGCCGTTCCTCTGAGACACACTTAAAACAGGTACAGGAACTTTATCTTACTCAGAAAAAAGAACTTGGTTTTTCCAAAACAGACCAGCCCGAGCTTTACTACATGGAAGAAAAAGAGTTAACAAAATTAGAGAAAGACATTACTTCCTATTATGATGATGTGCGGCAAAACGAGGAACGCATACGCTATCTTCAGGAGAAACTCGGAAAAAAAGAAATCGAAGAAAGTGAATGGATTCGCCAAAAAGAAGAACTGGCAGACATAAAACAGCAGATAAAAGAATTAGACTCCTCTATTCTCCTCTTAACACATCAAATTGAAACCATGACAAAAGACCTTGCCAAAAAAGAGGAATTAGAACAGAAATGGGAAACAGAATCCCACAAAAAAGATATGATAAAAGAATTAGAACAGCTTTTCAAAGGCAATGCATTTATTGAATATGTTGCACAGTCAAAACTGTCCTATATCGCCAGAGAAGCCTCTGTCATCCTATCAAAAATATCTGGCGGCAACTATGCCCTCGAAATCAATGATTCCGCAGAATTTATCATCCGGGATAATAAAAATGGAGGAGCTATCCGCCCTTCCGATACCTTGTCCGGCGGAGAGTTATTTATTACCTCCCTCTCCCTGGCACTGGCGCTCTCCTCTTCCATCCAGCTTAATGGCGCCGCTCCTCTCGAATTCTTCTTCTTAGACGAGGGATTCGGCAGCCTTGATGATGACTTGCTAGATACCGTTATGAATAGCTTAGAACGACTACAGTCCAAAAAGAGAAGTATCGGTATTATCAGCCATGTGGAGACGATACAGGCGAGAGTTCCTCTGAAACTGCTGGTGACTCCATCGGATCTGTCACAGAAAGGAAGCCAGATTCGGTTGGAATATTCTTAAAGATAGACCAAAACAGACGACCGCTGGAAGCAAAGTACCTGATTAAAGCAGAAATTTAAAAAGCCCAGCCCTCCAACACAGGAGGGCTGGGCCAAAATAAGATTCAATAAATTACTATAATCCCTTATAATATCTTCCTAAAGCATCTGCTCCGACCATTGCCGCATATACTTTATCTGGTGTAACTTCTAATGGTTCATTTCCTAAAGTATCGTCTGGGGAAGCTGCTAAGGTTGCTGCTTCCATAAGGGCATCTTTATCTGGATGTTCGATTCCTAAATCTGCGAAAGTTGTAGGAAGTCCTACGTCCATGCAGAATGTGATTACCTCATCTAATAAGTCTTCGTCTGCATTCTCTAAAACAAGCTGTGTTAAAGTACCAAAGGCAACTTTTTCACCATGATATAAATGATGACAGTCTTTAATGCAGGTAAGTCCGTTATGGATGGCATGTGCACCAGCTAATCCGCCGCTCTCAAATCCCATACCAGATAATAATGTATTGGCTTCGATTACTTTTTCTACTGCTGTTGTGCATACGCCTGCTTCTACTGCAAGTTTTGCCTTTACGCCTTCTTCAATTAACGTCTGGTAACAAACTTTTGCTAATGTAATTGCTGCGATTGTGATATGTCCGCCTGCACAGCTTGTTGCGTTACTTGCCTGACAGGCTTTTGCTTCAAAATATGTAGCAAGTGCATCGCCCATACCGGAAACTAAAAGTCTTGCAGGAGCTTTTGCGATAATATCTGTATCTACTAATACAAGATTTGGATTAGCAGGTAACCATAAGTATTCTTCAAATACACCATCATCTGTATAAACTACAGTAAGTGCAGAACAAGGAGCATCTGTTGCTGCGATAGTAGGACATACGATAACCGGACTCTCTACATAGTAAGCAACAGCTTTGGCTGTATCAAAAATCTTTCCGCCACCGACACCGATTACCAGATCGCATCCTTTTTCTTTTACGATAGCTACCAAACGGTTAATCTCGTTCTTAGAACACTCTCCATGGAATGCTTCAAAAACAAGTTCGCATCCTGTATCTTTGAAACTATCTTCAATGATTCCACCAACACGTTTCTTTCCACCTTCACTGATTAAGATAAAAGGCTTCTTTCCAAGTTTGGTAGCATACTGTGCGATGTTAGCAAGTTCGCCTTTTCCCTGCACATACTTCGATGGACTGATAATAATGTTTGCCATAAAAAAATACCTCTCTTTCTTCTAATAGAAAAAATTGCTACAAAAAACCGTCTGTAACCCTGGTTTCTTGTTGCAATTATAACAAACCTTGTTCCTAAAAGCAAGAGATTTACTATTTAATTCACCTTCTCCAGCCACAGCACAGAAGCCATTGCTCCCAATAAGGCATATTTGTGGTCTCGGAGCAAATGTTGGATGCGAGCGCATAAAGCGAACATTCAACACGCCGCGACTAAAATCACAAATATGCCTTATTGGGAGCAATGGCTTCGCCTGTAGTTTGTCTAATGAATTAAATAGTAATTAGCTTAATGCTGCAGTTACAAGAGCCATTTTGTAAACTTCCTGAGCGTTACATCCACGGCTTAAATCGTTGATCGGTGCATTAAGTCCCTGAAGAACTGGTCCGATTGCTTCGTATTCACCAAGACGTGCAGCAATCTTGTATCCGATGTTACCAGCACTGATTTCTGGGAAGATGAAAGTATTAGCCTGTCCGGCAACTGTAGAACCTGCACATTTTACTTTTGCAACTTCTGGTGCTACGGCAGCGTCAAACTGAAGTTCTCCATCGATATCTAAATCTGGAGCCATCTCTTTTACTTTCTTTGTAGCGTTGGCCATTAATGTAACCATCTCGCCTTTTCCTGAACCATATGTAGAGTAAGATAACATTGCTACCTTTGGATCAATGCCAAAGATTTTTGCTGTCTTAGCTGTCTCGATAGCGATTTCTGCTAACTCGTCTTCATTTGGAGCGATGTTGATCGCACAGTCACCCATTGCTAACTTTTTATCACCTTTTACCATGATGAAGCAGGAGCTTACAATCTTGTTGCCTGGTTTTGTCTTAATTAACTGTAATGCAGGACGTACAGTATCGGCTGTAGAGTATGTTGCTCCACCTAACAGACAATCTGCCTTGCCCATCTTTACTAACATTGTTCCAAAGTAGTTTGATTTGGAAAGGGCTTCACGAACCTGCTCTGGTGTCATCTTGCCTTTTCTTAATGTTACCATCTCATCAACCATAGCATCGATTTCTGCATACTGCTCTGGATCGATGATCTGACATTTTTCAATATTAAAACCAGCTTCTTTTGCTGCACTCTTTACTTCGTCAGCCTTTCCAAGAAGGATAACTCCAAGAATGCCTTCTGTTGTCAGTTTATCTGCTGCTTCAAGAATACGGGCATCTGTTCCCTCTGTGAAAACGATAGTACGTGCATTTGCTTTTAACTGTTCTGCTAATTTTTTAAACATCTTTTATTACCTCCTGTTATTCATCCATTTTATTAAATCCAAATAACCTAAAATAATTTAACTAAGAAAATTGTTTCTTTCTTAAATCTTTCTGATTCTTCTCTTCTTAGCTTAATTATAAATTACATATTAGATCTGCGTATGTGCTATATTCCCTGTTCTTTCGAACTTCAGCACACAGCCTTTATTGTATCGGTTTTGTTTCAGGTTTTCAAGTTATTTCGAAAGAAAATACAAAATTTTGTGCATTTTTCTCTATACATAATCGAATAGACAGGTGAATTTCAATTATTCTACAGGCCTTTTGTATTCATAGCGTAAAATTCCACCTTCAAATGTGCCATTTTCCCAATTTCCTTCTTCCACAATATTCCAGTCAGGATGTGTTTCATCTGTATATTTCTTTTGACCGTAACCTTCTATAATTCCATCCGTACCAAAAATGGCATCGCACAAAAGCTTTCCATCTTTTCCATACACTTTGTAGCGGTTCTTGTCCCACTCAAAAGCCCGAACTCCTGTTGTATAGCGGTTTCGGTATCCCGGACGGAACTTTTTACCAGTAAGCTGCTGGAACAGGCGGAGTGTATTTGGCTGAAGCAATGCTGTGTGACGAAGTCCGCCCTCACTTAACTGTTTATAATAATATGGATAAAACGGCATCATAAACTGTAAGAATGCTTTCTTTAACTGTTCTTTATCTTTTACATAACAAACAGCTTTTTCTTCTTCCTCCTTAAAGTCAATACAGGAAAAATATTCTTTCACCATTGTTCCTGTAAAAGATGGCAGTCCCTCGATAATACTTTCTTTTTCCTTATATAAAGCGGAAGACATATCTCCCAGTTTTTCAAGCCGATTCCATTCTCCTTTATTATAAGTAGCAAAAAGAGTCTGTAATTCATGATTAATATAATAATATAACTGTTCTTTTTGTCTGTTTTTTTCTTTGAAATCTACTTTTTCTTCATTTTTTACTTTCTGATTTTCAGATATTATTTTTTCTGTGTTTTCTCCTGTTCCCTTTTCCTTATCATTTTCTAAAACACTTTCTGTTTTCGCTTTCTGTTCTCTGGCTTCTGCAGACTGTGACTTATCAGCAGATTCTGCTTTTTCCTGTACTACAGCAGTTTCTTTTCCTTCGCTTCCCTTTTTCTCTTGTGTTTCGCTCTGTGCAGTATTCTTTGCACCAGACTTACCAGACATAAAAAAAGCAGCTCCGGCAACGATGATAACGATTACTACAGCTCCAATCATAAGACTCATTTCTTCTTTCCCTCTTTTCTTAATGTACTAATGGCAAATCGTAGAATAAGCCATATTATATCTATATTATACGCTTTTCACAAAAAATTCAATATTAAATGTTATATTAAATTCATAGACTGTTAAAAGGCTTTCTCTCACAAGCTACTGCTTATATAAACCAAATTAATTTTATGGAGATTCTATATGATTACTTATTTTATGCAACTTAATGTAAAGCTGCTTTTCGTTTTAATTCTGTTTGGATTTATTATGGGGCAGACCCGGCATGCTGCTATACAGAATTTTTCGAACAAAAACCGCAGCTATCTTATTCTGGATTTTTTCAATCTTGTTGGCACACCTGTCCATGAAATAGGGCATTTGCTCTTTGGACTTATATTTGGATATAAGATTGATCAAATCTGCCTTTATCGCACTACCAAAAAGGCACTGTATTCCGGAGGCACTCTTGGTTTTGTGAAAATGCATCATGAAAACCGTTCTTTTTTACAGAAGCTTCAGGGCGATTTCGGGCAGTTTTTTATCAGTATCGGCCCCTTATTATTTGGCCCATGTCTCATTTATATAATCAGCCTGTTTCTTCCAGAAAATGTTCGTACACTTCCTCTTTCTTTTCAACAGAATTGGACAATTTTCTTTAAAGCCTTGCAACAATTACAAGCTTCTGATATAATCTTTCTGTTTATATTCCTTTATATAATTATGGGAATTTCTCTAAATATGGAGTTAAGCAGACAAGATTTGCATCTTGCCTGCAAGGGCCTGCTTTTTCTTGAAGTATTTTTTCTTATTTTATCAGGTCTTTCTGTTTTATTTCACTGGAATCTGCAATATGGGATTGATATTCTTTTTCGATGGAACCTTTTGATTTCCTCCATAGGGATTATTTCTGCCCTGATTGCTAATCTGATTTCTTTAATATAAAGCACAAAATACAAATATTTTATTTCATTTAATGCAAAGGAGTATGTCTATTATGTCATTTTTTAAAAAGTACAAAAAGAAATTTGTTGCAAAGTTAAGACAGCTGCGTAAATATTATCGTTACAAAGTATATTTTCCAAAAAAATATGAATCTTACTGTAACCAGCCAGTACAGGAGAACAAAGTCCTTTTCTTAGAAATGCGTTTTACCACTCTTTCTAATTCTTTTCAATATTTATACAAAAAGTTAGAAGAATCTGGTGAATATGATTTAAAATGTTCTTACGTACAGTTTAACTTTATTCGTGGCCGTGAATTTACAAAACGTGTTGATGATATGTTACAAGAACTTGCGACAGCAAAGTATGTATTTATTGATGATGCTTCTCTCATTCTTTCTTCTATTCCATTAAGAAAAGAAACAATCGCCATCAATTTATGGCATGCATGTGGAGCCTTTAAAAAATTTGGGCGCAGTACTGCTGAATTAAAGTTCGGTTCTTCTGCCGCAACTTTAGACAAATATCCAAACTACGAAAATCTTACGCATGTAACTGTCAGCAGTCCAGAAGTCATCTGGGCATATGAAGAAGCAATGCATCTTCCAAAAGGTATTGTTAAAGCAACTGGTGTTAGCCGTACAGACCTCTTTTATGACAGTGAATTTGTAGAAAGCCGCAGACAGAAATTATATGAAATTATGCCAGAAGCAAAAGACAAAAAAGTTATTCTCTATGCTCCTACTTTCCGTGGTCATGTTGCTACTGCCAAATCTCCAGATAAAATTGATTTTGAACGTTTTTATCAGGAACTTGGCGATGAATATGTCATTGTCTGCAAGCACCACCCATTTGTTAAGAAACCACCGGTAATTCCAGAAGAATTACAGCATTTTGCAAGAGATTTAACGAAAGACCTTTCTATCGAAGATTTACTTTGTAGCGCAGATATCTGTATCTCCGATTACTCTTCACTGGTATTTGAATACTCCCTGTTCGAAAAACCAATGATCTTCTACGCTTATGATTACGATAATTACTGTGACTGGAGAGGTTTCTACTATGATTACTCTGAATTTACTCCTGGTCCGGTTGTTCAGACAGAAGATGAACTTTTAGACAGTATTAAAAATATTGATACTCAATTTGATAAACAGAGAGTTATTGACTTCAAAGAAAAATTCATGGGAAGCTGCGATGGACATGCAACGGAGAGGATTATTGAATTGATGAAGGAAAGTTAGTAACAGCTTTTTAATTGATAGACAGACGAAAACCGAAGCCCGATAGGATTACAAATGTGACTTTAGTCGCGGCGGTTTGAATGCTCGCTTATGCGCTCGCATTCAAACCTTGCTCCGAGGTCACATTTGTAATCCTATCGGGCTTCGATTTTCTGGTTGTTGGTAATTTTAGAATTGCTGTTACTGTTTTTCGCTTTTCTCGATTTTTATCAATTCAATAATGGAGGAGATTTGATGATGTGGATAATCCTCAAATTCTCCAACAAGCGATTTGATGATTTTCATCTAATGTTTTTAATTCTGGTTTTTCTTTTTGACATTTTTCCATGCAGAACGCACAACGGTTCTGAAATGGACAGCCTTGTAATTCTCCTGTTGGCATAGAAGCTTCTCCCTCTAACGGAGTAATCAGCTTGTTAAAGTCCATATGAAGATCAAAAACGGACTGTAGTAAGGCTTTTGTGTATGGATGCAAGGCTCCTCTGGCAACTTCTTCTCCCGGAAGGATTTCTACGATATTTCCCATGTACATGACTGCTATCTGATGTGCTATACTTGATATCATGGCAAGATCATGACAGATAAATCCAATTGCTATATTTTTTTCTTTTTGCAGCTTTACGAGAAGCTCCAGAATAGCTTTTTGGATAGAAACATCCAGTGCAGATGTGGATTCATCACAGAAAATGATTTCCGGTTCTAAGGCAATTGCTCTGGCGATTCCTACTCTCTGCCTCTGGCCTCCACTCATGTTATGAGGATAACGGTCAGCAAAGTCTCCTGGCAATTCTACCATTTCAAGATATTTTCTTGCAACGGCATCTTTTTCTTTCTTTTTAATTAGCCCGAAATTCATGAGGGGTTCACAGATAATATCGCCCACTTTCATCTTTGGGTTAAAGGAAGTAGACGGATTCTGGAAGACCATCTGTACATTTCTTCTGTTTTTCCGAAGTTCTTCCCCTTTCATCTTTGTAATATCTTTTCCCTTGAAAAGGATTTCTCCGGAAGTTGGCTGTTCAAGCTGTACCATCATACGCATAAATGTAGACTTTCCACAGCCACTCTCTCCTACGATTCCGAGTGTCTGTCCTTTATAAAACTTTAAACTGACATCATCATTTGCAATAAGTTCTTTTCCTTTGGTAAGAGGGAACTTCTTTGTCACATGTTTTGCTTCTAAAATAAGCTCTTTTTCTTTAGACATATCTCTCTCCCTTTAAAGCCGGTACAGATGCAAGTAAGTTCTTAGTATATTCTGACTGTGGGTTATGTAAAATATCTTCCCTCTGGCCGGAATCAACCACTTTCCCCTGCCTCATCACAAGCAGTTTATCTGCCATATAAGCAGCAACACCGATATTATGGGTTACAACAATGATTCCTGTTCCAAAGTCATCTCTAAGTTCCATCATCTGGCGGACAATCTGTGCCTGTGTCGTTACATCAAGTGCGCTCGTTGGTTCATCTGCCAGAAGAAGTTTCGGCTGAAATGTCATCGCCATTGCAATCCCAACTCTCTGGCACATACCACCAGAAAGTTCAAATGGATAACTTTCCATAATACGCTTTCCATCTGGCAGACGCATTTTTTCTAACATTTCTACTGCCATATCAAATGCATCTTTTTTTGAGATATTTTTATGGGCACGAATATATTCCACATATTGGCTTCCTATTTTACGGATAGGGTTGATCATCGCTCCGGAATCCTGAAAAATCATGGAAATCTGTGTTCCTCTAAGTTCTCTCCACTGCTTTTTTGAATATTGAAGTAACGATTCTCCCTCAAAAAGAATATCTCCTTTTGTCACTTTTCCCCCACTGGGTAAAAGGCCTAATATAGAACGGATTACTGTAGTCTTCCCGCTTCCGCTTTCTCCGACAATACTACAGATTTCTCCGGGTTTCATCTCAAGATGAAACCCTTCAATGGTTGGTTCTGCATTACTGCTATATGCGACGGTTATATCCTGAACATCGAGCATAAAAACCTCCTATTTTGCTGGAGCAATCTCTGTTGTAAGCCAGTAGTAATCTGCTGTGTGGATGTTTGCTCCGCTCACTGTCTTATCACTGATCATAGAACTGTTATAATATCCGTGAACGATAACTGCTGCATCATTAATTAAAATCTGCTGTAACTGTTCAATGATTTTAGCACGTTTGGCTTCGTCAAATTCTGTGTCTAACTGTTCGTATAATTTATCATACTCAGCATTCTTATAGTTACAGAAGTTCGCATCAGACTTACCGTACCAGTTTGCCATATACTCTGTAGGATCACCATTACCTACTGTAATCCAGTTAGAGTCGCATAAATCGTATTCTCCGGCTACCATTTTATTCCATTCTCTGTCTGCATCCATAGAATTAATCTTTGCTTCAATTCCAATGTCCGCAAGCTGTGTCTGAATCGCCTGTGCAAAGTCAGAAAGTCTTCTGTTCTCATAAGTGATATAATTAATAGAAATCTTCTTTCCGTTCATCTCACGGATTCCGTCTCCATCTGTATCTTTATATCCTGCATCATCTAAAAGTTTTTTTGCATTATCTACATTATATGTATATGGATTTTTTAAATTGTCATAGCCATATGCAAGACTGGATGGAAGTACAGAGATACCTTCTGTATATAAACCACCTACAGTAACTTCACACATTGTCTTATGATCTAATGCCATCTGTACTGCCTGTCTTAATGTGTCATCTCCTAAAATACCTTTTTCATTAATATAAGCAAATCCAGTACGTACACCCTGTCCGATAGAAACATTAAAGTTATCATCTTTCTTTAATGTATCAAGGTCAGAAGTAGAAGTTACATTCTCTACAAGGTTAATGTCTCCGTTTTGTAATGCTAATGCTTTATTATCTTCACTTAAGAAGTCAATCTCTACATTATCATAAGGAACTTCCCCGTTCCAGTAATATTTATTCTTTACAAGAGTCGCTTTTGTCTTAGAATCAAAACTTGTTAAAGCATAAGGACCTGTACCGATTGGGTTCTCTGCCAAGTCATAATCTCCGCTCACATCAAGAATTACAAATACAGGATATGCAAGATCTTTTCTAAGGTCTGCTTTTGCCTGTTTTAATACTATTGTCAGAGTACGGGCATCATCATCTGGTGTGATAGATTCATAATCCATAAATTTAGATGGGTTAGAAGAACCTGTTTTATTGGCATAAAGAACATCCCAGCATGCTTTGATTGCAGAAGGCGTTACATCATTTCCGTTAGAGAACTTCACACCATCACGGATATGGAATACCCATGTTTTGTTATCTTCTGTGGAATATTCATCACAGATTGTATTTTCTACACTTAAATCATCTTTATATTTAAAAAGACATTCTCCAATACCATAACGGCTGCTACACCAGGCAGAGTTAATCATGTTTGCAGGATCTAAAGATTCGGAATAAGAAAAACATCCAAATTTTAATGTTTTCCCATTATCGCTGCTGCTACTCTCCTTGCTGCTTCCACCACATCCTGCAAGCATCGTAACTGCCATTACCATAGCAAGCATGATTCCTAAAAACTTTTTCATTTTTTTCATAACATATCCTTTCTTCTTTTATAATCTTATTTTTATTTTATGGTTTTTCATTTGGAATTTATAAAATAATCTAACTTTACTCAGTTATCACTATCCCAAACTTTATTAAAACCCATAATTCTTTTCTTACTATTTTTGTTATTTTTTATTATTCCTCTCTCACATCAAGGACATCTCTCAGGCTGTCACCTAACAGGTTAAAGATTACTACCACAATAAAAATAGCCAGTCCCGGATAAATCATCATCCACGGAGCATTCTGCATATATGTTCTTCCCTCATTCAGCATTAGCCCCCATTCTGCTGCCGGTGCCTTTGCACCAAATCCTAGAAATGACAGCCCGGCAAGCTCTAACATCATGCCACCGATGTCTGTAGCTGCGGTAATTACAAGCGTAGGAATTACATTTGGCAGCATATATTTTCTTAAAATATATCCTGTCTTTGAGCCTGTTACAATTGCTGCGTATACATAATCTTCATGTCGTATTTTCATGACAAGACTTCGTGCAAGACGGGCATACTTTGACCAGCTTACTATAGCAATCGCTATGACTGCATTCTTTATACTCGCTCCCATAATTCCTGCAACAGCAATGGCAAGAACCATACCGGGAAAAGAAATCATCATATCAGAAAGTCTCATGATAACTGCGTCAACCCATCCTCCAAAATATCCCGCCAGTGTTCCTAAAATTGTTCCTGCCACAAAAATAATCGCAACTAACGTCAGTGTAGCTGGAAGAGAGATTCTTGATGCATAGATTACTCTGGAAAAAATATCTCTTCCTAACTTATCTGTTCCAAACCAATGCTCACTATTCGGTGCCTGTAATGCATTTTTCAGGTCAGATACATACGGATCCTGCGGGGCGATCACTGGTGCAAAAACTGCGACAAAAATAAGGAGAATCACTAATAAAAAGAAAAAGGAAAACTGCTTATTCTTTTTTATGAAATTTAATATTTTCTGCATCACACTCACCCTCTCTCATTCCTTCGTATTCTTGGGTCTACAAAAGTATAAGACATATCTACCAGTAAATTGATTACCATGTAAATCAGCGCAACCCAAAGTACATATCCCTGAATTAAGGAATAATCATATGCCGTAATTGCCTGTACTGCCAGATTTCCAAGTCCTGGATATGTAAAAATCACTTCTACAACTGCCGTTCCTCCTAAAAGGTTACCAAGTGATAATCCAAGTAATGTAATTAATGGCAGCAGTGCATTTGGAAATACCTGCTTCCAGAGAATTTCCTGTTCGGACATTCCTCTTGCACGTGCACCTGTCACATAATCCTTATTCAATTCTTCTAACACAGCGGTTCTCACCTGTCTGGTATATTTACCTGCCATTGCAAATGCCAGTGTTATCGCAGGTAAAATGATTTTCTCAAATCCATCTCCTGTTGAAATAACAGGAAGCAGGCTAAACTTCAATGCAACAACATAAAGAAGTATGAGTCCTACCCAGAAGTTTGGAATGGATACTCCCAAGAATGTCACTCCCCTTACCAGATAATCCACCCATGTATTTTTATAAACTGCCGATAACATTCCAAGCGGAACCGCTACTAACAACATAAGGATTAACGCCGAAAAAGCTAACTTTAATGTTGGTAGCAGACGTACGGATAAAAGTTCTGCAACCGGCTTCCCATTTGAATAGGAGGTTCCAAAATCTCCATGAAGAACTTTACCAAGCCATCGCCCATATTGTACTAAAACCGGATCATTTAATCCTAATCTTTCTCTTTCTTCCTGCAGTTCTTTTTCCGTTGGAACCATGCCACTTGCCGCATATCTCGTCCGAACCGGATCACCAGGTGCAAGATACGTGAGAATAAATGTGAAAAAACTAATCCCTATCAGCACAATAACAATCTGGAGCAGTCTTCTGCCCAATTGCTTTACACTCAAACTGTTTCCTCCTTTGATTTTCTATGTATTCTCGGAATCTTTTTGTGCTTGATTTTGTGAGAAGATTTTTTGTCAGTTGTGTCCAAATTTTTGAGGCATACATGATGCGTACGTTGATGAAATTCGGGTGCAACTGGTGGAAAATCAGCCACAAAATCAAGTGCAAGAAAGACTCCAAAAGTACATTTATATGAAATTGATGTTAAAAAGTATGGATTTTAAAATAGAAAATTAATTCTTAAGGCCCCGCTGCATAGCAAATGGAGGCAGCAGACTATTATGACAATAGCACAGTTCTAGAATTTTCCAAAGAAAGAAGCATAAAATTCCAAAGATAAAAAAATATTTTACTTATTCACAAAAACTTATACGGACTGTGCAATTTTCTACGCATACTAAATAATACTTAGTAATGATACCATGTCACTTTTTTTATGTCAAAGTGTAATTTTACCTTTTTTGATGTTTATTTTGACAATTTAATGTCTTTTATCCTGTATTTTTTTGCGTCTGCATCACTTTATATTACCTATCTACCTACCAAAAATCTTTTCAATTTAAAAATCTCCCTCTACCTATCTATTTAATACCCCTGATTCAATATTGCTATATTATATTTTCTATTTTATAATAAAAAAAGATTATTCATATGGCACAGGAGGCATTGGGATTATGCAAAATAATAAAGCAAAAAACTTGAATTTCACAGAAATTTTATCTAACGAGCCGGATAATATTCTCTCTTTAGATGTTTCTTCCGTAAAAACATTACAGATTGGTTATCAGGCTGAAACGCTTTTTTTACACAAGGCAACAGATGATACCCTTACAATCAAAGAATATATTAATGGACTTACCGGCAGCGAGTATTATGCAAAAGTGACTGCAAACCGCTTTAAAACAACAATACGTTACGGTCGAAGAGAAGCCGTAAATCCCGCCACCTGTATAGAAATTTTTCTTCCAGATTCCTATAATGGAGAGTTGCTTCTCTCCTCTCAGTACGGTAACATTATGACGGATGCCGACTGGAAGGTAGAACGATTTGCCGCAGAAACAACAGAAGGTTCTATCTCTCTGAATACAATTACTGCACCTCGAATCCGACTCGTTTCTTCTACAAGCCTGATTCATATCACAAAAGCAGAGGGTTTTACAGATATCCATTCTGTTTCCGGTACAATTATTGCTGATGATATTGAAGGCGGTGCTAAATTAGCCACTTCCTCCAGTCCGATTCAGGCAACATTTACTTCTTTAAATAATATTGTAGAATGTGAAACATTAAATGGAAATATTCAGCTTCTTCTTCCTGAAAATACTGGAATGAAAATCGATGGCATCAGTAAACGAGGAAAAATCTTTTCTGACATAGAGGGTCTTTCTATCAAAGAAAAACCAGGAAATGTACAAAACATTACTGGAATCTTGGGAGAAAAACCATTCCAGAACGTGAGAATCTCAACAATCAATGGGGATATTTCCCTGAAATAGAACATATTCCATATTTGTGGTCTCGGAGCAAAGGTTAGATGTGAACAGGGAAGCGAACATTCAACCTGCAGCGACTAAAGTCACAGATATGGAGTATGTATCTTTTTGAGTTCGTCAGCTTTGCCTAGTAAATCAAATAAAAAGAGCCAATAAAGTGCAAAGCACTTTATTGGCTCTTTTTTTATATCATATACCTTCAAAACCACACACAAACTATCTTTTTCTAT
>NZ_ACEP01000065.1 GCF_000173975.1 Anaerobutyricum hallii DSM 3353 | reverse complement strand
AAATCCTCCCACTTTCTATTTAATTCATCTTCTCCAGCCACAGTACAGAAGCCAGTGAACTTCATAAGCCATATTTGTGGTCTCGGAGCAAGTGTTGGATGCGAGCGCGTGGAGCGAACATTCAACACGCAGCGACTAAAAGCACAAATATGGCTTATGAAGTTCACTGGCTTCGTCTGTAGTTTGTCTAATGAATTAAATAGTAAAACATCCTTTTATAGTACCATGCAAATGTTCGTTTTTTGATGCTTTGTCTGGCATAAATTGGATAGCTGCGATAAGGTTTCGAATCAATGTAGAGCACGACTGAACCTACGGCAGTACCTTTTTGTACAGGAGCAGTTAAGGAAGGGGACAGGCTGATAATACAGCGAGTTTTTTCCGTAGGGGAAATGTACAAGCTGGTGGAAGCGGGAGCGGAAAGCGTGCAGGTAGATTTGCGGCCGTTTTTTACTGGAAGTTTAGAAGGAATTCCCTGGTTTAAGGGGATTTCTTTTTTGTTATAATTTTTTATTCCATAGTCCATCAGTTTTTTTGTATCTTCCCATTTATAGCGGCGGTTAGGATACCAACCACTGCCCAGCACGACAGAGATTAAATAATGGCCGTCTTTTTTAACTGCGCCCACAAAACAGTAACCGGCATTGTTGGTGTAGCCGGTTTTTACACCGATTGCGCCATTATAGGAAGTTAAAAACAGATTTTTATTATTTAAAGAGTAAGACTGCCCATTTTTTAGCTCTTTAATGGAAAAAGACTGTTCTTTAATAATTTTACAGAAGTTTTCATTTTTTAGGGCAAGACAGGTTAACAGAGCAAGATCATGGCAGGTAGTATAGTGTTTTGCACTATCTAATCCGTTAGGTGTTTCAAAAGAAGTATGATAGCAGCCATAGTCTCTGGCTTCCTGTGTCATATCCTCACAAAATTGTTCGACGGAGCCTCCAATATGTTCCGCAATCGCAACAGCGACATCGTTGTATGATTCAAGCATTAATGCATAGAGCAGATCGGACAATAAAAATTGTGAACCGCTTCTGGCACCAAGCCGTACTTTAGGAGCAGAAGCCGCCCTTCTCGAAAAAGTAACTTTATCTGAAAGATTTCCATGTTCAATGGCGTACAGGCAGGTCATGATTTTTGTCGTACTTGCCATAGGGAGTTCTTTTTCTTCCTCTTTGCCAAATAAAACTCTTTGATTATCTCCATCCATAAGAATGGCTGCTTTCGCATGGAGTGAAGAAAGCTCAGCAGGGGCAGAATTTTTGGACGCATTATCTTTTACTGATTTATCAGATACCGTAAAATTTCTAATCGTTTCTGTTTTTGAAAATGCATAGACATCCAGATAACAGGAATCAGCAAAAAATATAGTAAAAATAAAGAAAACAGAGAGGATAAACAACAATGAAAAAGCACAGGTTTTATATTTGAAAATACGTTGCTGGTGATTAAAATAGTGGTTCAAAAAAGCACATCCTTTTTAGAATAGTGGGTTTTCTATAACTATGAGAAAAAAAGAAAAAATATGATAAATAGTAATTTGCCGCAAGCAAAAGAGACTCTCTTCGGGGGCGTCTCTTTGCCTGCGGCAAATCAGAATTGCATTGTTCATATCTATGCGATATAATTAAAGCCATAAAAAATAGCAGAAAGAAACTGAGGATAAGAAATGGCAGCAATTAATAATGACTGGGCGGAAGCTCTGAAGGAAGAATATAGGAAACCTTATTATAGAGAACTTTACAAAAAGATAAATGAAGAATACAGAACGCGTGAGATTTTCCCTCCATCAGATGAGATTTTTAGTGCATTTCATCTGACACCATTAAAGAATGTTAAAGTCGTGATTTTGGGACAGGACCCATATCATAATAATGGACAGGCGCATGGACTTAGCTTTTCAGTAAAACCGGGAGTGGATATTCCACCGTCACTGGTGAATATTTATAAGGAACTGCACGATGACCTTGGCTGTTACATTCCAAATAATGGATACCTTGTAAAATGGGCGAAGCAGGGAGTCCTTTTGCTGAATACGGTACTTACTGTACGGGCGCATCAGGCGAATTCTCATAGAGGAATCGGCTGGGAAGAGTTTACTGACGCGGCGATTCGTGTGTTAAATGCACAGGACAGACCACTTGTATTTTTACTTTGGGGAAGACCTGCACAGAATAAAAAGCCGATGCTCACGAATCCGAAGCATTTGATTTTGGAAGCGCCACATCCTAGTCCATTATCTGCTTATCGTGGATTTTTTGGATGCAGGCATTTTAGTCAGGCGAATGAGTTTCTTCGATTTCATGAGTTAGAGCCGATTGACTGGCAGATAGAGAATATTTAAATGACAGGTAGAGAATGTTTAAATAATATTTAAAGTAAAAAACTTCGGTTTTTTTATAAGTCGAGATAAATCACATTAAGCCGGAATAATTCGCATTTAGAAGGGAGACAAAATGAAAGTATTATTTGTAGAGTATCCAAAATGTTCAACCTGTAAAAAAGCAGGAAAATGGTTACAGGAACATGGTGTCGGGTACGATGACAGACATATCGTAGAGCAGAACCCGACAGCAGAAGAACTTAAGGAATGGCATGAGAAGAGTGGACTTCCATTAAAACGTTTCTTT
Source organism: Anaerobutyricum hallii DSM 3353 (assembly GCF_000173975.1). GTDB lineage: Bacteria > Bacillota > Clostridia > Lachnospirales > Lachnospiraceae > Anaerobutyricum > Anaerobutyricum hallii. Next base: position 2,942 of record NZ_ACEP01000065.1, on the reverse strand, counting down.
AATACCAGTGGACAGGTTTACCGCAATAATGGAATTAAGGATAAGCTGCCAGGAATGAGTGAAAAGGAACAGTATGCTTTACTTGCGACAGACGGCATGCTTGTAAAGCGTCCAATTGTTGTTGGGGAGGATTTTGTACTGGTTGGATTTAAGGAAAAAGAGTGGGAAGAGAAGTTGTAGAAAGTATTTTTCAAATATGCTCTGGGAAATTAAGCGAGAATCCCCGACAAGTCAATTGCCGGGGATTTTACAATTACATTCTATCTATATATTCTCTAATCCTGTTAAAGGTGGAATATCTGGCTGTATTTCTCCAGCCGATTCCACGGCTTTCCAGATAGGCTTTCTGATTTTATTTTTTCTTCAACGATTCCCGATGAATCCTATCAGCAATTGCCAGTATGTAATTCTGTATAATATTTTCCGTTCCGCATTCAGCATCCGGGTGTAAGACGGCAAGTTTTAATAATTCATTGGCAGCAATACGACATTCCGCAAAGGATAAAAGTCCCCAGCTTAACTGGTCAAGTAAATGTGCATACAGAGAAGTATAGGTTACCAGTGTATCATCTGTCCGGATGCGGTCCAATATATCGGTGAATTCTGCACGGATCAGATTACGGTATGTTTCTTTGTAGCAGTCCCACAAGGCATCTTCCGTTACACCAAAACGATCCATTCGGTGAATAATATCATGTTGTATCTGTGGAGTGATTCCCTGCTGCAGTTTCAGTGCTTCTTTGATAGAAGAGATGACAGTACGCCCAATAAGTTCACCCAGCTTACTGTGCTTTCCGGCGTTAGTAAGGTGGGTCTTTGATTCTGCATTTGATATAATAATAGCACCATCTGTTCCTGTTCCGGTAGCAATCCCACAGGAGTAGCGGCTGGCAATCAGAAGTTCCTGCATAGCAGCAACCTTTGCCTCAGTGCAGGAAACAAGGGCAGAAGCCAGGGCTTCTTTGGAAAGGTCTGCATCAATGTAAAGAAGGATATTAATAGTTCCGACTGGTAATTTATCTTTATCTGAAATAATTTTACCTGAAATATTTTTACCTAAAATATTCTTAGTAAGATTTTGAATGGGATTTTTCTTTTTTGTGTCAGAAGATGTGGTATCTTCAAAAGTATTTTCCGACTTTTCGTGCCATGAAGCAGGATCACCGATGCGGCCGCCATTGTTTCGGACACCTGCTGTAGCAATAGATGTTACAGAAAAATCATCATAGGCCAGCGTGGAAATGGCGGAATTATCCATGCTGGCAACGGTCATAAGTCCGGAGCAGGAAGAAGGGTCAAGACCCAAATCTTCCTTTGCTAAAATATCCATATGCTCCCGGTAAGTATCCGCCCGAAGTTTAACCTCCATGCCATCTCCGGGATTTGCATCATTATTAAACACGGCGGCTAAATCAGTTGTAAATCCACCATTATTTGGTCCGGTACTCAAGACATTCCTTTTTCCTTTAAAAGAAATGACGATAGATTTTTTATATTTATGCACAGTATCGCCACTTGGAAATTCATAAAGTTTCAAAATAATTCCTCCTGATTGGTCAGTTTATCTTTTTATTGTATCATTTTATTATAGCTGATTCATAAATAAATGAAACAGGCTGCCATTTGCCTTATGTTATATTATTTTTCGGAGCTTCAAAGCTTCTGTCCAACGTAATGATACAATCCACGTTCTTTTCCATTTCGTGAAGGAGTGCTATAAGCTGGTGCATAACGCGGTTTGCGTCTTTTTCTGTATAAGAATCTGGAACAACAAGGTCAAAAATCAGATTTTTCTGTTCATTTTCCTTTAAAACACGAAAATCATGAAAATGCAGTTCTGGGTCAAGTGCATGAACAATGTGGGACGTTTTATCGCGAAGTTCGAGTACTTCTTCATCACGCATTTCTACCGGGTCCATGTGAATCACAAGAAGAATATTAAGTTCCTTTTTCGCGTCACGCTCAATTCGGTCGATGATTTCGTGAGATGCCTCAATACTGACATCGTTCGGTACCTCTGCGTGAATTGTCGCCATACTGCGATTTGGCCCATAGTTGTGAACGATTAAATCATGCGCTCCGACAATTCCTTCATATGATTCCACCATGTCCGTTATTTTCTGATAAAGCTCTGACGGAACACGTTGGCCAATTAGTGGCTCTAACGTATCTTTTGCAATGGAAACACCTGACCAGATTACAATTCCAGAAACAATCAGTCCGGCAATCGCATCGACATTAATAGAAGTAAAATGACAGATAACAATAGAAATAACGGTAGCACTCGTTGTAATAACATCACCGAGAGAATCTGCGGCTGTCGCAAGCATTACTTTTGAATCAATTCTTTTTCCAAGTTTATTATTAAAAAATGCCATCCATAACTTTACAAGAATCGATAAAATAAGAATAATAAATGGAACAGGGTCAAATGTAATTTCCTCTGGATGCATTATCTTTGAGATAGAACTTTTAAAAAAGGTAAAACCAACTTCGATAACAAGAAATGAAACAATCAGAGCGGCAATATATTCAATCCTTCCGTGACCGAAAGGATGCTCTGCATCTGCCGGCTTTCCTGCCATTTTCACACCAACAAAACTGATAATTGAAGAAGCAGCATCGGATAAGTTATTGAAAGCATCTGCGGTAACAGCAAGAGAACTTAAAATAAGACCAATGGCAAGCTTCACAGAAAAAAGCAGGACATTGCAAAAAATCCCAACAACGCTGGCAAGCATACCATAGCGAGTTCGGACTTCTGTGCTTTCGATATTGGCACTGTCTTTTATAAATTTGTTTACGAGAAACTCAGTCATATAAAAACCTCCATGTGTTAATTACGATATCTATTTAACTATAGCAGTTTGAGAGGAAAAGTTCAATGATAAATAGCAATTCCATCCCTAGCCAAAACACAGCCCTCTTTTGATAAATAAAGC
>NZ_ACEP01000066.1 GCF_000173975.1 Anaerobutyricum hallii DSM 3353 | reverse complement strand
TACTATTGGGCAAAATGGAGCGTTTAGCACAACGGAACAAATCAATAAATTTTTTAGGGGTTCTTTTCAATTATTCTTCGGGCAATCTGGCTTTCACTTTTCTTATAGCAGCGGGTTCGTCTGTTTCATAGACTCACAAATCAGAAGCTATTTCATTTTAATTTTTACGGTCTTCTTCTTTCCGCTTCCATCTGTTGCCATCGCTGTAATTTTTACCGTTTTTCCTTTGGCTGATTTCTTCGTTGTTACAATTCCCTTAGCATTTACCGTGGCATATTTGGTATTGCCTGATGTCCAGAGAAGTTTTTTATTTGCTTTCTTTGTGGCAGTTACTTTGGCTTTTAGTTTTAGTTTCTTGCCTGCTTTTACTGGCTTACTTCCTGTTATCTTAATTTTCTTTACAATGCCTTTCATAGATGTAATCTTCCATGAAGCATATTTTTTACTGCCATCTGTTGCTGTTGCCGTAATCGTTACTTTCTTACCGCCAGTTTTCTTTTTCAGTGTAACAACTCCACCTTGCGTTACGGTTGCAACCTTTGTATTGCTGGACTTCCAGAGTAGCTTTTTATTCGAAGCAGTCTTTGGTAAAACAGCCGCTTTTAAAGTAAGCTTTTTGCCTGCGGCAATCTGTTTGGAGAGACCGGAAAGACGGATTGAGGTTACCTTTACTTTCTTTGACGGTTTTTTACCAGTATCCGGTTTTGGTGTATTTGGCTTCGCATTTTCTACCGTAATTGGCATAACAACTTTTCGTCCGATTCCAATTTCTTCATAAAGAATTTCCAGTTGCTTTTTGCCTGTTTTAGACATATCGATATTTTTCACATTTGTTGTATAACCTGTTACTTTTGCCTTGCTTCCATCAGTGTATACTGCGGTCACTTCCAAATCATCCAGATTTAGCTTCTCGCCTTTAGTATAAGTAACCTTTGTTTTTGTTGCGGTGAGATAATCCAATGTTTTTAATTCTTCTGTTCCTACATAAACAAATGCTGTATTATCGGACTTTATGCTCTCTTCTGCATCTCCGCTAACTTCCATGTAAACCGTATCACTTCCGAGTTTTTTCAATTCTTCTTTTGTAAATGTTTTCTCTACCGTATCATAGGATTCCACATTTCCAAGATTTATTGTTTTTAATACTTTACCAGAAGCATCCCCAGCTTTTAAAGTAAGTGCTGCTGTCGTATCAAAGGCACTGTTATTATCTATCACAGCTGTAATATTATCATCCTCTTGTTTAACAGAAAGAGCAAGTTCACTTCCGGCCGACTGAATATTTTTTGTAGAATCTGCTGTTGTATTTTCACCAGAGATTGCTTCTACTTTTAATATTTCTTTTGCTACCGCATCTCCTGGTACAGTGAGATCTACTGTAACGTCTTGTGTCTCTCCTGCTGTTATTCCAGCTTCCAAGTCTGCCTGTCCAATGACGTTGCCATTATAGACAATCTGAACCTTTCCCTCACCACAGTTTGTTAATCCATTATTTTTCACTGGTATGGTGATAGAAGCATCCTCGTCCGGCATCAATTTCTCCTGCGTGTAATCAATATCCCCGATGACAAGTTTGCTTTGTGGCACTACAGAAGTGATACATAAATCCGTATTTTCTGTTACAGTATTCTCTGTAATATCTACATCGGTTCTTGTAAATAAATATTCATACGCCGTCCCATTCCAGATACCACTCGGCACTGCTGCATAACCTTCTAAATCTGTTAAAGTAACTGGTTCGTAAACTTCTCCATCTCTTATTACATAGGCATATAGATTTCTTCCAGCTTCTTCTGCATTTTCTTTCTCCGATGAACAGATGAGAAGCTGGCTATCTCCACCATCTACTACCGTATAATCTGCGGAAATAACCGCATCGTCTTCTATATAGCTTTCTACCGCTCCATCTATAGCATCAATATAGTTTAAGGAACTGCCTTCCGCATCCTGTGCATACCATAAAAGAACGGAACTTCCATCTATTTTTGCAAAAGAAGGAGAAAGATTCTGTCCATTTGCTGCAATGGTTGTTCGTCCTTTTGCATTAACCGTCGTCAGTTGTACCTGCGGATTTTCCTCGGTACCAGAATTCAATGTATAAGCTGTTACTACATCATTATCCAAATTGCCAATAGCAACAGACTGTACCGGCTTATTCTCTTCTGATAACTTCTTTGTTGTAAATGCATTTCCATTTAAAGATGCAAGGTAAACTGTATTTGTTCCGGTTCCCTTTAAAATATCGTTCGCACTATTGCTGTTCCATGCAATATATGGCACATGATTTTTTACTGTAATAGACGGATGCAAATCCGCAATGGCATTATCCGTAATAGCCGGATACTTTGTCACTGTTCCTGTATTTCCATTTAATGTGATTTTTGCTGCCTGAACTTCGGTCTCGGCTGCAAGCTTTGTCATAAAATCTTCAGCCTCTGCTTCTTCCGGTGTAAAAGTCCGCTTTGCATTAATCCATGTAACGTATACATTCTCTCCATCTACTGCTGCTACTGCATCAAAATCTGCCGTTCCATCATCATCAATCAGCTTAGGTATACTCCACCCACGTTCATTATAAATAGAATATACCACTGCTGTATGATTCCCTGTTGTTCTGTCGCCCATGTCCGTTGTAAAAATAAGGAGTTTCTTTCCACTTGCCGTCTGCAAAAGCTGCGGCTTTGCACTGGCATACACATCAGACAGCAATGTTGTCACTGTTCCAGATGTATTTTTTGCAGAAGCAGCACGCTTTATCGAACGTGGCTTCGCTGTTTGTTCTGCAACGGCAGAACCATCCCACGAAGAAGAATCTACTCTTTGTATTTCATAATCTTTCGCCTCCGGTTCTAACTTTGGCAATGCTCTGGTATACATTCTGGCTTTTGACTTCTTCTTTGTGGACAAATAATCGAACGAACCATTCAAAAGCTCTTTTTCATAAGAAAAGCATAACGCCTTTGCACTAACTCCCAGCGCCCCCTCTAAAGAGGCTGTTATATCATTATCCTTCCCGTCTGATTCTACTGTAACAAGGTTCTTTGCTTCTCCATAAACAGAAATATCTGCGATATAAGAAACACCGATACCTCCCGTAAGACGTACACTCGGAAGAGTAAGCTCTACTTCCCCTTTGGTATACACTTTACTCTTATTAAAATCAAATCCTACAGAGAAATCCGCTTTAGTACCAGCCGTTCCCTTTACCTTAATCACTACCGGAACAACCACCACAAACGTCTGCCATTCCTGCTTTGCCGTTCCTTTTATTTCAACAACCAGCTTTCCTCCTGCAGATTCGACTCCGTTTGTCTTCGTGATTGTTCCTTCCACATAGCCATAAGCCTCCATTTCCGGTTCTACGCTCATCCCCATAGACGCAGTTCCAAACTTAGAAGCCAAAAGAGAGTTCATTCCTTTTCTATAGGATTCTTTTTGCGTTTCCACAAACTTTTTAAACGTTGTCCAGTCCTTCTTATTCATATCCTGAACACCGATTCCAATCCGGTATGTATTATCCTCCCTCTCAAAAGTAACTGGAATCGTTCCATAATCAAGAGAAACATCCCCACCACCAAGAATTGGAACATTCTCTGGAATCGTAAAATCTACACCACCGTCAATCTCAATATCTACATTGCTCTCCTCTGTTCTGGTTCCTGTGGCCGTTCCCGGTTTGTCGGGCTGGGTAGGCTGGTTTGGGGTGTCTGGTTCGTCGGGTTCACTTGGATAATCTGGTTTCTTCCTCCCAGATTTCATAGCATCTGAGCATACAGTTCCAGCGTAGGAATAGAGATTGGTGGATGAAAGATTTATATGCAGGGCGGGACGCACACCGATATCATCTCTTTCAACACCAACACCCTCTCCTTGACCATCAAAATCCACTGAAATTGCCATCCAATCCCTGTCCGGCATGTAGTACCACCAAGAAACATTTCCGATAAACCCTTCGTCATCATCACTAGGATAACATCTCTCTGTTCCCATTGCATATGCATATGCACTACATCGGCTTCTTCTCGCTTCATCACCGTAAACATCGTTATCAAAATCAAATCCATAGCTTGTTGCTACATCTTTATTATAAGATTTCGAATTAGCGAGCAGAAATACTTTATCAGCAATATTATTTTTACTTTCTGTTCCATATATATTACTATTGTCATTTACAACACTGGTTGTTTTAATGGCACTTCTTTGCGTAGATGTGAAAGCAGAATTAATAAAATTCTTTCTACTATAATCTGTCTCTGGCTGATTCACAGATGCCTCATAGCCGTTCAGCCAACTTCGCATACTGCTTGTTTCCCATGTTACATCTTCACAATTTGTGTTACACTTCTGGTCATCTAAAGCGATATCTGCAAGAAGAAGTGCATCATTTCCATTTCTGTTTAAAACACGCCATTTGATTGGTTCATACTTAAAATAATGGTAGATTTTATAGTTATCATTCCAGTCATAACGATAAGGTGAATCACTACTGGTAGCATATGTCGCATCTTCCCCCTTTAATCTGCGATACTTCGTTCTTCCAATCGTAATATCATTATTTTCATCCCAGCCCGTCGCATTTTTTAATGTATTATAAATACTGCCATCTTTGGATGTTATCTCACTCTGCGGATAGCTTCCGAAGTACACACAGTCCCAGGTAACTTTCTGTCCGGCATCCATAGAGGAATCCTTTACGATTCTTGGATTGCTTATATTCTCTGCCGCATTTACCTTTGGGAGTGTTATCGGGATATCCGCAAGGCTGACTCCCTGCGGACAGAATCCTGCCAGCATTGCTACAGATAAGATGAATGCTGTTATGCGAGATAGGTTGATGTGTTTCCGTTGTTTTTTCATAAACTCTCCTCACTTTCTCCTTGAGCATGTTTGAGAAATGCTTTCTGGAAGATTCCGTTACAATTTGTAGAAGATTTTGCCTAAATGAGGGCTGCGTAGCGGGCTACGTCAACCGAATGAAGGCAAATTCAAGAATGCAAATTGAGGCGTGCAGATTTCAAGAATGCTTTTTCAAACATGCTCTAAAATATAGATTTTGCTATTTTAAAAATAGCGTATCATTTTCTTCACTAAAATTCAATAGGATGTGTCTAAGTGGTTGATTTTATGACACTTTTGGTAAAAGAATTCTAATCTGTAGATTTGATGTAGACGAAAAAAGAAAA
>NZ_ACEP01000067.1 GCF_000173975.1 Anaerobutyricum hallii DSM 3353 | reverse complement strand
ACAACGCATATTATATTATCATAACAGTAGAGTTGCGTCAAGCATTTTTTGAAGATTTTTTTATTTTATCAACAAGCACTAGATATTGTATTTTTTCTGTATTTTTATCATTCACGCTGCATATCCGGCTTATTGAATTGTTATTTTTTTATCAACATTTAAACATAAATAATATCAATTTACAAAAATAGCATAGAATATTCCTTAAATTTTTCCAAAAAGATAGCTCTCTATAATTCTTATTTACAGATTCACCTCTAAAGTGTGTTTGGAAAATCGTTCCTGTAATCTGCTCATCTCGCAGCAAGAATGCCAGGGTATTCTTGAATTTGCCTAAATACAGTTGACATAGCCTGCTACACCTCTGTATTCAGGCAAAATATACCACAAATTATAACATACATTTTCGTTTAATCCATAATAGAACTGAACTAAATAAGAAATTATAGAGGGCCATCTTTAACTCAAATGCCTATTAACGAATATTAAATTTATACTTTCCAATATCTACCGTTTCTTTTTTGCTTACAAAATCCCACTTTCCTTCATAATATATAATTGTCACAATTGTATTATATTCTAACTTATCAAGAATTGGTACTGCCCAACTTTGTGGAACCATCTCATATTCTTCGTTTGTTTTCCTATCAGTCATAACATACATATCGTTATGTTTATGAGTATATTGCACATTTTTCAACACAACAGGAATTCTTGAATGCGGTTCATTCCAAGCTACTGCTTCATGATTATATTCATCGTCTACCTGAGATTGTATACTCTTTAATGCTTCTTTACGCATGCTTCCGTTATTGCAGTAAAGAATCGCTGTCCTCTTCTTACCGGTAGTGAGACTCACAAGGGTTGCCGTATTACAGATAGCCTTTGCTTTTCCCCAGCCAAGTTCGGTCTCATGATTTTCTGCTTTTATAAGTACAAATGGACTTTCTAATAATTCTTCTTCATGTAGATAAATAGCTTCACCTACTTTCATCTCCGAAATGCAACGATATTTTCTATTATTATCTATATTCTTATTATCTAAATCCTGCATTTTTTCTATCTGGGCACTTGTCAAAGTTTCCAGATCTTTTTTCATTTTTTCTTCTATATCTATGTTCGTATTTCCAATCTCTGCGTCATCCCCTGTATCTTCTTCTGCAGCTTTTTTATACCATTCTTCTGCTTTCTCAATGTCTTCTTCTACTCCAAGTCCATGCTCATAAAATTGCCCCAACTTATATGCTGCATCTGGTCTTCCCTGCTGTGCCGCTAACATATACCAATGCATTGCCTTTTCAAAATCCTTTTCCTTGCCCTTTCCCTGTTCATAACATCGACCCACATTATACTGTGCCTGTGCGTATCCCTGCAAAGCTGCTTTCTCTCCCCAGTGAATCATCTCTTCATAATTCTTGTCTACACCTTTTCCATAACCATAAAAATGTGCCAAGAGTGCCTGTGCCGGCGCATATTCCTGTTCTGCAGACTGTACACAGTAATCAACTGCCCTTTTCATATTTATACTTGCACCTTTTCCATTTGCATATGCCCTTGCCAAATGATATTGTGCCTCCATATCGCCAGATTTCGCAAGTTTCTTCCACTCTTTCACTTGTTTACTCTCAAAACTAAATAATCCCATATTCCGTCTCCCCTCTTGTGTTCAATCGTAAGTTATGCATTGATTATACTTTAACAATGGTATTATATCACAAAAAAGCAGGAAAAAGCCATCGAATTTTATAAAAATTGAACAACTTTCCCTGCTAATCAACCGCTACTGCTATTTACTTCTTCTTAATGTGATTCCTGTGATATTAAATCCATAGGAGGACTTCTTATTTTTCTTTAAAGTAAGAGTTACCTTTCCAAGTGGCTGCGTCTGATCTGCATATGCATCGTACATATTCACCTTAAAAACAGCCTTCCACTTTTTCCCTTGTTTTGTTACCGATTTTAATTTGTAAACCGGATAATCTTCTCCCCACTCTCCAACAGCAAGTTTCACATAATTCGAGTTACAACGTACTACTAATTCCTTAGGTGTTTCTGGATATGTTTTAAAAGATAGAGAAGCAATTCGTGCATTCGCACCAAAAAGTTCTTTTACACGCTGACTGAATGCAAAATTGGTAATACGACTCTGGCCTTCTAATACCTGTCTTCCTGCCGCAACATTCTGCTTTTCAAGCGATGTAAGCTTTATCTTTTTTGTCTCTCCGGATTGCATGCTGTAATTTAAACGAATACTATAATAAAGTTGTGTTGCCTCCAATATACGATTCATCTGCTTTCTATACTTAACTGTTACATTCTTACTCTGTTTCTTACCGTTCTTAGCCTTTACAGTAGAGACTGTTGTTTTCGCAGCAAATCCCGTAGATGGAACTGCAATAATCAGGATTATTGCCAAAATAAAAAAGCTTACTAAAAGCTTTGGGGTTCTACATTTCATATTTCTCATCTTCCTTTTCATTCTGTCTTTTCTTTCCTTTTCTCATTACTGTCCTTATTGTATTCTTTTTAAGAGAAATGTTCAACGCTTAGACTTTCTTGATTTTTTCCCTCTTACATACTCCACTCTTTCTATTAAAAAAGCGAAAGAGAAAAACTCCCTTTCGCTTTTTCTTAATTTGTTAAAGTAAACTCATATTTCATCTCTAATGTTACAAAAAGCTGCTGCATTACCTTATTTGCAATTTCACGAATATTTAAGTTCTCTATATAAGACAAAATAGCTTCTTGTTCTTCTTGTGGCACTTTAAACACAGATAAACTCATTGAAAGAAAGCGTGCCAGCTTACGTTCTAATGTAAAATACATATCACAAGGTCTTGCCATATAACCTCTCATAAACGCAGCGGTACCAATCTCCATTTCATAAAAATCACTTGCACTATAACCTGGTAAATACGGAGCAAAAATCTTTTGCAATTGTACTGCTGTTTTTTTATGAATAAGTTCTATATTTTCAGGTACAGTATACGCTTCTACATAAATTTCTCTTAAATTTTCATTTAATTCTGCAAGTGTGAGCTGAAGGCAAGTTTCTACTGCATATAATAATACCGGATTTGTCTCTTCTCCTACAATCTTACCTGAAATATTAAATTGATTGCCAAACATAAATTCTGTAAGTTCGGTCAAAATACTCCCTTTCGTATGATAAATATTATAAAACGTACTCGGTGTTACGTCGGCTTTTTTTAAAATTTCAACTGTGGTTGTCTTTTGATATCCCTTTTCAAGGAACAACTGCACACAAGCAGATAAAATTCTTCTTTTGGAGTCTTCTTTTTCGTATCTACTAGCCATTTTTCACCCTTCTAACTATTTCAATATGTATTTTAATATATTACATTTTTCTTTGAATTGCAAGGTTAATGGCTGGAAACTTTTTATTTGGTGATTTTCACAGATTTTACATTTGAATAACTTCCATAAATGTTTTTACCAGCTTTTACATAATAAGCTCTTACTTTGTAATAATAAGTTTTATTCTTACTAAGTGAAGTATCTTCATAGGTAAGTTTTTTCGTTGTTGTAATTTTACTATATTTACCCTTTTTTCCGGTTGCTCTATAAATTTGATATTTTTTAGCTCCATCTGCTTTTTTCCAGGATAAACTTGCCGTTGATTTCTTTTTATTTTTCACTCTTAAAGACACTTTCTTTAATGTGCCTACTTGTAATACAACATCACTGGCTTTTCCATTGATCATTGTTGATCCATTTTTATAATAAGCTACCACTTTATAATAATAGTTTTGACCACCTGCTATTGAAGAATCCGAATAACTAAGAGCTGCTGTTGTCTTCAACAATTCGTATTTTCCTTTTTTATTTTTCGCACGATATACCTTATATCCCGATGCATTTGTTACTTTCTTCCAACGAATTATCGTAGTTCCATTGCTGGATTTTGCTGTAATACCTGGTTTTCCAACCAAAATTCTCGTACCGCATTTTGTACATTTACCAGCTTTCCACTGATGTGCTGCCTTTTTTACGGCAACAGCGTTACAACAGCCATATCTCTGTTCATGTGTTGTTGGTGTTATGATCCATTTTACCTTTTCCACATGATTAGCAGAATCTAATTCCCCATATTCCATTTTGCAAATATCACAAATCGCTTTTGCTTTACAAGTTGCTTTCCCTCCGATATGGTGATCATTGATGGTTACTGTAATCTCTGTAACATTATCATAATCGTCAGTAGCGGTTATAACCTGTTTACCGCTTCCTGAAAGTACATATTGATTATTTTCATCTAATTCAATGCGGTTTCCATTCACTTTTACATCTCTTAAATGCTCATCGGTCACAGTGATTGTTCGAGTAAGACAATAGATCTTTCCATCTTCAACTCCACTAATTTTCGGTAGAGTCATATCCTCTTTAATATTATTATATTCTAATGTTTTTGTGGCTGACTTTCCAAACTTATCCGTTAATCGAATCGTATACGTTCCATTCTGCGTAATAACATAAGGAAAACCTACTCCCAATTTCTCTATCTTAGTATAATTCTCATCGCCTTCTCTCTTAATTTCACAACTTGCTGCTTCGTTATTTTCATTTGTTTTTTTCATTAAAACGACAATTCGGTTACTCTGCATTGGATGTATCGTATCTGCATTTGCTACGTCAATACTAAAGTCTCCACCCTCGTATTTGCACGTAATGGTTACATCTTCTGTTTTAAAGGTTTTAAATGCTCCATCTTCTTTTCGGGTCTTCGTTACTACTGCATAAACCTTCACTTGTTTTTCATCTTTTATATTTGCAAAAATATCCTTTAAATCAACCGAAACGCTGTCTCCCGTAAGATCCAAGCGAGTAGCTTTTCCATCTTTCACCATGTAATACTCATACTTGTAGCTAATGCTGTGCTGTTTTTCATAATCTCTATAACCATATAGAATAATAATAAAGGGATCCCTTAACACTCCACCGTCAAGTTCTTTTGTTGTTGTAAGAAGCTGTACTTTACTATCCGTAAGATTGGTAATCGTTCCTTCATTACTGTAGCTGTCAAAATCTCCTCGTTTCACATAAAGATTATAGGAAAAATCCTTTACTTCCGGATAGGATGCTTCGATTGTAATTTCATAGGTCGCATCTTTATTTACAGTGTCAAAATAAAAAGAATCCGGAAATGGTCCTCGTTCATTTTCTTTTTCCACACCGTCCATCCTTGTAACTTTCAACTCTGTACCATTCTCTTTTACAGATGTAACTTTATAAAACTTTCCACTATCATATACGCTAGGAAATTCTAACGAAATCCAACCACCTTCTGGCACATCAAATTCTATATCCTGACCTGTGATCTGCTTTGTAGCTCCATTATAATCTCTTTGATTATAAGTTATTATGTCTTTATCCGTCGGCTTAATATTCCATTTTAACTTAATATTGGCCTTATTATAGTAATTTGCATATACTTCTTTATTCTCATTCGGCGGGTCATAATCAAATCCCGGATTTTCGCCCACCTTATAACTTGTATAGTCCCCATCAGGTATCATATCCAGTATCTGTCTGTAAATATATCCCCATTGTTTCTGCAACTGCGATAAAGGTTTCTTTGTGTATGAATAGAAAGTTTTGTATTCCTTATATTTAGGCTGTGGAAGCTTATCTGAATGTTTATACTCGACTTCTTTATCATGTATTGTATATGTATTTTCCGCAAGGTCCTCTGCATGATAAAGATATAGCGGCTGGCTATTCGTTGTAACTTGAAGTCCATTCGCATCTACATTCAGGAAAAGGTCTCCCGTTTTATTATCAACAATTCGAAATAAATAATTACTTCTTGGCACCGGGTTTACGATCCATTCTGTTTTACTGTTTTTAGAAAACCCCAATTTATTTACATTACGATCAATGTTCAAATAATATTTGACATCCTGCTTTATAATGTAAATATAGTAATGCGTATCCGTACCCTTCTTTTTTTGAAATTTTAAACCATATTCCTTAATATTTTTTCTATTTCGCTCTGACATTTTTTCGTCCATACGCAACACTATGGAACCCATTCCTTTACTTATAATTTTAAACTCATCATAAAGCATTCCCCTGGTAGGATTTGATCCGTCACGGATCGCAATTTCATCCATATTATGACAATAGTAAGCATACTTACTCTCCTTGCCGGCAAGATAGAAGTTTTTCTTCTCAGCAATGTCCGAATACAAAGTATCTATCGGATTTACATACCAGTAATAGGAGTATGCATGTACCGTCTTAGGGGCAAAAACAAAAATAAAACAAACCATAAATAAAATAGCTAATAATTTTTTCTTCATTGTCTTTTCTCCTTTCCATTCTCACTTTGGAATACATTCCAATATTTATATTGTATATAGTAACATACAATCCAACGAATTACAAGCATCAAAAATGACAATGACACATTTCAATATTTTCCCATCGTAATCCACCCACTTTACCGATTCTCTTTTTGTTCTGGCCAGATACCCTAGAAATATTTCCTGTTCTTCAACAGCCAAGACTCTTCGTTCCACTTTCTCACATTTAGATATTACCACTTTCATAATAATCTCCTAGAGCGTGTTTGAAAAAGGCTCTAGATGAACTGTATAATTCTTGCAAGCTCCATAACCACGACTTTCAGCATTACTCCACTGGACATCACATAAAACCATATTTCCCGCATTCGTTGTGATTTTGCGATTGGTGTTGCTACTGCTGCAACAATAATCATTGCAGCTCCAATACAGCCAACAATAGTAGGAATACTTATCAGCGGAAATATTCCTGGTATACAACTTCCATCAACTGCCGCCTGAATGGTCTTATCCAATCCATCCCTGGCCGCTGCAAAGCAACAAATGACAAGACCATACATCAGCAAAAATAAATTTCTACATCCCCAATAACTGATCGTGTTACGATTCC
The DNA here is from genome assembly GCF_000173975.1 of Anaerobutyricum hallii DSM 3353. Taxonomy (GTDB): domain Bacteria; phylum Bacillota; class Clostridia; order Lachnospirales; family Lachnospiraceae; genus Anaerobutyricum; species Anaerobutyricum hallii. The sequence goes on along the minus strand of NZ_ACEP01000067.1, from coordinate 15,584 downwards.
ATACAGAATATCCAATAAATCCAACTAGAGCAATTATCATAATAGTCGTTACTGTAGTTACCATATTTCCAAAATAAAGTTTCATAACTTACCTCCGATCATCTTTTACCGTTGTACCAACTAATCACGCCCTGCAGGTTCTGTATCTTGACACGTTCACCACCATGCAACATCATATCCAGCATATCCTCCTCTTCCGGAGTTCGATCTGTTTTCTTCTCCAGTGCTTTTCCTGCTGTTTTTACCATAATGTTCATCATCATTTTGTACATCCCATGAAGTCTTTCTACACTGAAATTTCCCTGCAATGTAAATACAGGAATCTTTCCTAAGGTAAAAAAGACACAATACGATTTTGCATCCGTACTGCGTCTAAGCGTCTGACTTTTCCATATTCATTTTTCATCTACAGGACTTGCCACTGGCAGCTTCTTTTACATACTTTTGCATCCGATCAGCCTGACTGTAAAACCCTCTGCGTCAATTAGACTCTCCTTTTTACATTTTGGGCAAAATAGTGGAAAATGTAAAAGCACGGTGTCTTTTCGCAATCTCACTCTTGTTTTATTTCCGCATACCGGACAATATACCCATTTCTGATACTCCATCTCGTCCTTGTTCATTTTTTTCACCTTAAGTCGATATTTTTTGGAATATTTTGGCAATTTTCTCTACATGCTCCTCTACTTGTTTCACTACTTCCTGTTTATTCTCTGCTCCATCATAAATGCTGTATAAAAGAAAAATAGGTCCGTAGAAATCCATTGCAAGTTGCTTTGCATCTTCACCGCTTTCTACAATTCCAGAAAAAACAGCTTCCATGTACCGAAGTGGACCTTCCGCAAGATAATTCTGATAGAGTTTAGCCATTTTAGGATCTCTGTACTGTTCTAATGTCAGCATTTTTCGGAAACAACAGGAAAATTCTTCTTCCGTCCAGTGCAGAAACTGTACTTTTGTAAACTGTCTGATCTTTTCCAAAGCAATGTTTTTATATCCTGCGATCACATCCTCCATATCGCCATCCGGCATTTCATATTCCTTTGCCCTTTTGACATCCATCTGGTTCATTCTTTCTACAATGCTGTCCAATATTTCCTGTTTACTGGAATAGTGTTTATACAATGCAGCCTTGGTAACTCCTAATCTTGAAGCGATCTCATTCATAGACGTTCCCATATAGCCACTTTGTGCAAACAATTTTAATGCTTCTTCCAGTATTTTTTCCTTTGTGTTCTTTTCTTTGCTTTCCATATTTCTCTCCTAAATTGATGTTATTAGCAAGTTACCTTTTGGTTACTTTTATTATAGTTACCTATCGGTCACTTGTCAACACTTATTCTTTTAACACAAAAGAAAATATTTAACTTCATCATCGTTTCTCGATAACCTGATCTATCAATCCATACTTACTCTGCTATCAATATCGGAATGCCACCATTCTGCATTCCATGCAACAATTGGCTTCTATACTTATTCTGCCCCCTACTTTTAATGGTTTGATCTCCACAAAACCATAAGAAATAAATGCTGCAACTCCAAGCAGTCTGCAATAATTTATAAAATTCTTTTTCTTCATTTTGTTGCATTCTCCCTACAAAACCATTGCAGATATTCGTCAAGATTGTTTCTTTCCTGATTCTCTGTTTTACATTCTCCACTTCGAAGGTCCAGTTCATAATCCATAAGTCCATGAACTGTCATTGCAAAACTTACTGCACTCATATCTGCATTTTGAAAATGAAGTAATTTGTGTACTTCCATTGCATAGAATAACTGTTTCGTCGCAATGATCATTTTTCCTGTTTCCTCTGCCAGAATTTTAGCAGCCATCGGCTGGATACTTTTGATCTGCATAATTCAAGTACGGGTTAGAATAACTGACCTGGCAGTTTTTTCTTCTCTTTATAAGGAAACATCTTATCAAATTCTTCGGCTTTCTTTTCATCTACAAAATATCCCGCTGGTGTCGCATACTCTCCAGTAATACCGTTTAAATATCCAGGAATCAGCTCTTTGCACAGAAAGAAAGATGCATCCTGCCCTTCTTCCAGTCCATGATAACGAATGTTAAATTCGCTTGCCGGTCTGAATCCACTTTTTCCATAAAAATCAATGTTTCCCTCAAAGCAGACTGCACCACAGCCAAGTTTCGCTGCCTTATCCAATGAATAATCCAGTAAGGCTTTTCCATACCCTTGTCGTTTTAATTCTGGAGTAATACAAATCGGTCCCATAGTCATAATTGGAATATTTCTTCCATCATCCGATTTAATAGCCGTTCTCATAAACATATTCTGACCGATCAGCTTGTCCTCTTTGCCATTTTCATTAAGAAACATCACAAAATCCAGTTCCGGAACAAATGCCAGATCATTTCTGAGCTGATGCAATACATAATGCTCAAGGCATCCTGGACGATACACATTCCAAAAACTTTCTCTTACCAGATTTTCTACTTTCTGATGTTCTTCCTTTTTCTCTAAACGAATCATAATATTACTTTTTTCCATTTCTTTTATGTCCTTTCTTAAAAATAAAAACCGATAATCCTGGTTTTTCAATATCAGAATTAACGGCTCTGCGTCTTAATCGTCTGGCTCTTATTTTACTGTTTCATTTCTTCTACAATTTTGTCCAGCATATATTCAAACTGACATTTTGCTTTCGTCTTATCTGTTGCTCCATCATATACACTATAATAGAAAAACATATTTGCATAAAATTTAACTGCTTCCTCTTCTGGATTTTTTATTTCCATATTTTTGAACAGATCCTTCACGTATTCTGCCGGTCCGGATACCAGATATTGCTGATATAAATTCTGCATCTCTTCATTTCTAAATTGTTCAAGCGTAAGCATTTTACGAAACGATGATGCAAAATCATCCTCTGTCCAATACTCAAACATTGATTTGCTGTATCCTACAAAATCTTCTACTGATACATTCTGATATTCTTCCGGCACATTCTCAATACTTTCTTCCGGTACTTCATTCTGCCTGGCCTGTTCGCTGTCCTGCTGCTCCATACGCTGCACAATACAGTCAAAAATATCTCTTTTGCTTTTGTAATGACGGTACAATGCCCCTTTTGTCATATCAAGTTCTCCTGCTATCTGGCTGACGGAGACAGCCTCGTAACCATCTCTGGCGAACAAATGCAGTGCCACAATTAATATTTCCTCTTTCCTATTACCCATGCACATTTCCTCCAAAATAAATAAACGACCGTTTACATCTCAATAATAGTAAACGGTCGTTTATTTGTCAAGACTTTTCTTTTTGCTTATATTATCTCTTTTTATAAATCAATAACTCTGGATTTTCACCATTCTTCTCATATGTACATACCAGAATAAAATCCATATTTGCCAGAATGCCAAAGCATCTTTCTGCTCTGAATTCAGACTCCAGTTGATTCCCCAGATAGGTTTTCTGATCATCAAGGAATTTCACTTTTTGTCCGTTCGGCAGTTGATATTCAAGATTCACATATTTTCCCACAAGTGCATTTAATTTGTCTACCCTTGGAAGTCCATCTATATGCAGATCATTTATTTCGTTTATCAATTGCTTTTTAAACTCTTCAAACTGCCCATTGTCACTAAGTTCATCATATCTTTTCCAGTAATCTAACTTTGGAAGCATTTCTTTCAAATAAGATCCTGCCTGTTTTTCGGTAAAGTTTTCATTTACCATATTCTTTACACACACATCAATCAATTCGTCCATATCGTTATATGTATATGTTCCATCTGCATAGCACCATTTTCCCAACGTGATACTGCCTGCCTTGTTACCATGATTTTATCTGCCAGCTCGTCTTGTGACATTCCTCTTTCCGTGCGAAGTTTCAAAATAATATTTTTTGTTTTCATAGTGGTCACCTCCATAACCATATCATATAACCAAATCCATATTCCGAAAAGCAACTTGCTGTTGCCATACTCTATCTAATAGAGATGTACGTACTTCCATACTTCTGAATTTGTGCTGTAATAGCTTTTTCCGTACTGAATTTTGAGTGCAAATTTCCATAAAAATACTGGTGGCAACGTGGAGTTTCTTGTATTTTATTTCAACGGAAAGCAGATATCTATTTCCATATATCCATTTTCTCCCACCAGACGATAAATATCAAAAATCGGCCGTCTTTCATCTAATTGATTTCCAGTTTTTGAAAGCCATCTGCAAAATATCTCCTGATATACCATGAAAAGAAACTGAGGAAAACCCTTAAAATGATATGCCGCATATTTTCCTCCTTGGAAATGTTTAGCAAAATTACTTGATACAATCACTCCAGTTGAAAAATATTCTCCTTCAAACGTCGAAACGGATAATTGTTCTATTTTTTCAATTAAATGTGCAAATTTTATTCCATTATGTAAATTAGATGAAACACAGTTTGCTATAAGCATTTGTGCAAATTTATCGCCAAATAGCCAATCTCCACCTTTAAATTTTTGAAAATAACATGCTGTTAACTGTTCAGAAATTGCTTCTGCTATTCTAGGGAAGAAATTTTTTGCTAAGTTCATCTTTTTAATATATTTTCTCACCAGAACATATGGATAATAAGCAATTAACTCATCATCCACATAAATTTGTGAAACTACGCAGATTTCATTCTCTCTTTCCTTTATTTCATTCACTGAATTCAAACTGTGAATACTCATTTTACTCAATCTATGACTTGAGTAATACTCAATTTGAAGTGATTTTAGACGGTTTTTAACGGTTCCTGGCGATACTTTCGCCATTTCCTTTTTTCCATAGAAAAAGGCTCCGAAAACCTCATAATCACTAGAAAATAAAGTGTTTATGAAGGTTTCGGAGCCTTTTATAAATTCTATTTTAATTTACAGCATTAATAATTCAAGGAATTATTTGCCAGCCATCTGAGCTGCCACCTCAGCTGCGAAGTCCTCTTCTTTCTTCTCGATTCCTTCTCCAGTTTCCATACGAACGAAACCTTTGATAGCAATTTTAGCATTGTTAGCCTTAGCTACTTCCTCAACATATTTGGATACGGACTGTTTTCCGTCTTCAGCTTTTACATATACCTGATCCATTAAGCAGATTTCTTTTAATTCTTTGTTAAGACGTCCTTTAACCATACCTGTGATAATCTTATCATTAGCATCTGGTTTTTCATTCTTAGCTGCTGCTGTAAGGATTTCTTCTTCTTTTGCAAGATAATCCTGATCAACTTCAGAACGGTCTGTATACTTAGGATTTAAAGCTGCAACCTGCATACATACGTTTTTAGCCATCTCTTCGATGTCAGCGTTAACAACGTCTGTTGCAACGTCTACTAAAACACCAATCTTTCCACCCATATGTGTATAAGAAGCTACGAAACCTGCATCTTCTTTTACCTGCTGGAATCTACGGATGTTCATGTTTTCACCGATGATAGCAATCTGTCCTGCTAATGCTTCGTTTACAGTCTTAGTCTCATCAAATTTCCATGTTTCAGCTAAGAAAGCATCGATATCTGCTGCTTCTGTTTCCATAGCCTGCTCTGCAACCTGTGCAACGTAAGCCTGGAATTTTTCGTTCTTTGCAACGAAGTCTGTCTCAGCGTTAACTTCTACTGCAACAGCTTTCTTCTTATCATCAGATACGATAACTTTTACAAGACCTTCTGCAGCAACACGTCCAGCTTTCTTTTCAGCAGTTGCAAGACCTTTTTCTCTTAAGAATTCAATTGCTTTATCAAAATCGCCTTCTGTAGCTGTAAGAGCTTTCTTACAATCCATCATTCCGGCACCTGTCATCTCACGTAACTCTTTTACCTGTTTTGCTGTAATAGCCATTTCGATTCCTCCAAATTCATCTCTTTTATGTGTTTCATATAGATTTTACACAAAAATGCCCCGGCCTGTACCAAGTGCAGGCTGAGGCGATTATTGCAAACAGAATTAAGCTTCTGCTTCTTCAGCAGCTTCTTCCTCTGCTACTTCTGCATCCTGTCCCTGATTTCCTTCGATTACAGCGTCAGCCATCTTGGAAACGATTAATTTAACTGCACGAATGGCATCATCGTTACCTGGGATAACGTAATCTAATTCTTCTGGGTCACAGTTCGTATCACAGATACCAACTAAAGGAATACCAAGAGTTTCTGCTTCCTGAATACAGATTCTTTCTTTTCTAGGGTCTACAACAAAGATCATGTCAGGGATATCCTGCATCTCTTTAATACCGCCTAAGTTCTTCTCTAATTTTTCCTGCTGTTTCTTGAGGTTAATTACTTCTTTCTTAGGAAGTACATCAAATGTTCCGTCTGCTTCCATAGCTTCAATCTTCTTTAACTGGGCAATACGGCTCTGAATAGTCTTGAAGTTTGTGAGCATACCACCTAACCATCTCTGGTTTACATAGTACATTCCACATCTCTCAGCTTCGTTCTTGATAGAATCCTGAGCCTGTTTCTTAGTACCAACGAAAAGAATCTTTCCTCCGTTAGCAACACAGTCTCTGATTGCGTTGTAAGCTTCGTCAACCTTACCTACAGATTTCTGTAAGTCGATAATGTAGATACCATTACGCTCTGTGTAGATGTAAGGAGCCATTTTAGGGTTCCATCTTCTTGTCTGATGTCCAAAATGAACACCTGCTTCGAGTAACTGTTTCATTGAAATTACACTCATGTCAAATCTCCTTTTTGTTTGTTCTTCCGCTGCTTTCTCATTCCTCAGCCACCTTTGTTCAGGCACTTCGACCGACAGAATCCGGCAACGTGTTTTTTATAACTTAATTTACCGAACGAATTATATCATGCTTTATGTTATATTGCAAGAAAAATTTCAAATAATCGCTTAAATAATTTGTTTTCTCTTAAATTACTATTTATTTCAATTATGACATCCTCCCCCACCTCGCAAGTTCGGTTCTCGTCCGATAACACTACTGTGCTAAGCATAAGCGAGCTATCCCCGTGGGTCCCACGGTTGTGTTATATTGTATAAATAGTATGATCTACTTCCTTCCGTAAATTATTAATAGTATTTTATTCTACAAATCATTTGTGAAGTTTTATATTATTAAAGTGTTTTGTAAAACTCCTTAATCTCCAATGCCATCTGTTTCCGACGGTCTGCTAAAATTTTGGTAACATCTTTTTCTCCGGCAGTAAATATCTCTTCCGTAAGACCATTTTCCTGTAAGGAAGCTGTAATTGACTCTCTTCCGATTATCTCTTCTAATTTTTCTCTATAATCAGCTGGTGCTTTTCTTTTTACGATATCCTTTGTCTCTTTTGAAATGTAAGTAAGGTTTGCAACCTGTCCGTAGATTTCTCTTGTTTTATATCCACATTTGGCAAGATAGGTTTTCGGGAGAATCTGATAGGACTCTGTTTTATTTTTATAAAGTTCTTCTATTGTTACATCACTGAAAAGAGAATGGACTCCTCTTGCGCACTGTGTTGCAACATAAACAAGGAATGGTGCAGTACGTGCTGTTGTGGAAGCAAACTTATCTGGAAGAATACTGTCATAGAATTCTTCTGTAAGCTTTAATTCTTCTATCTGTGCTAAATAAGAAGCAAAACCTTCTTCTGTAGCATTAGCATAGTCTTTAAGTACAGTTCCCTCTCCACCACTTTGGTAGTGTCCGGTAAGCATCACCATCGTCATCCATCTTGCTAAAAGAGATTCCTTTTCTTCTTCACCGATTCCCTGTCGATCCATAAGAAGGTACATTGCGTAGCAGTAATTTAAAACAGACTGTGAATACAGCAGACGGCTACAACAATATCCCGCTTTCTTTAATGCCTTTTGGAATCCTTTAAAATTCTTCTCACAGACAAAAGCCCTTACACCAGCACCAAGTTTTTCAAAAGATTCTTCTGAAAGCTTCTTAGATATTTCTTTTTTGGTAAGTCCCTTTTTCTCTCCGGTTCTTCCGGATAAAAGATAAACTAAATCTCCAATTCGTACCTTTCCAAAATAGGAAATGAGTACAACTTTTAACACATCTGCATAAGACGGAATATAAAGATTCTTTTCCCCATTCTGGCACCATGCAACAGCCTGTCCATACTCAGAATTAAAAAAGTCTGTTTCATTTTGCTGTAATACCTGATAAAAGGATGGCTCTCTAAGTAAATGACAGAAATAATCAATACAATTTCTTATGTAGTCCCCGCCATACTCTTCATTGACAGAAATCTTAGACATAACAAAGTCTTCCTGATTCAGTGGTTTTCCCTGTAAATTAATACGAATAAAAATCTCTGAAACAACATCAATATCTAAAAGGAAAGAAAGTTCGATGACACCTACCTGATGTTTTACAATTTCTTTTAATGTATCCACGGATTCTTCCAAAGGTGTGAAATCTTCTCCTGGATTCGCCTCTTTATATTCTTTTTCAAACTGTCTAAAAGAAAAATCTCTTCTAAAAAAGATAGAAATGTCTGGAATCCATTTGCTATCCTGTTCATGCTTTTCATCACAGACTGCAAAACGCTCATCACCTGTTTGCGCTAACGGGTTAAATGCAATACGGATTCTGCAAGACTGATACTGTTCATCTAACACTTCTTTTCCAAGAAGCGCTGCCATTAAAGCAGTGACTCTCTGTTGTCCGTCAATCAGAATCTTTTTTGTACCGCCCTTTCCAAATCCACGGACACGTACCTGAGAATTCTGCCATACAATTAAATATCCAATCGGGTATCCTTCATATAAAGAGTCGATCAATGCTCTGACTTCCTCTCCCTTCCATACAAATGGTCTTTGTATTTCAGGAATGGCAATCTGGGAATTCTCGACATAGTTAAGGATACTACTGACTGAATATTGTGTTATTTTATAGTTATCCGACTTCATAAATAAATCCTTTCGTATATCGCGGGCAAATGCCAACTACCTTCAGGCAGCAGAGATAGCCCTGTCAATCTTTTGAAGTATTGTTCTGCTTTATTACAAATTCATATTCTCTGTTATCTTATGAGAATATTTGTTGGAACACGTTTTAGTGTGCTGTCTTATTAATGAAATGTCAGCAGGACAGTACATTAGTGTTTCATTTTCTTTAATTCATCAAAAACTACATCATTCAGCACTTTAATATAAGTTCCCTTCATACCGGAAGAACGAGATTCAATAACTCCGGCGCTCTCAAACTTCCGAAGTGCGTTCACAATAACAGAACGGGTAATCCCCACTCTGTCTGCTATCTTGCTGGCTACAAGAATTCCCTCCGAGCCATCTAATTCATCAAAAATATGCTGAATTGCTTCTAATTCTGAGAAAGATAAGGTGGAAATCGCAGACTTTACAATGGAAACTTTTCTTGTCTCTTCTGCATTCTCCTCATTAACAGAACGCATCATTTCAAGACCAACAACGGTTGTTCCATACTCTACAAGAATAATATCATCAATTTCGTAATGGTGTTCCTTTCTGTACATAAATACCGTACCAAGTCTTTCTCCTGCAATATCAATTGGAGTAATAATTGCCTGATAACGGTCAATCTCTGTATGTTCAAAGCCCAGTGTCTCGAGATTTACATTCTCTTTTGTGGAAAGAACACCTAATAAACGCTCATTAAGAAGTGAGTCAATGTAACCGCCCACCTCATTATTGATTAATTCATCAATCACTTCGATATCCTGGCGGTTCTTAATACCAAGCACCTTACCTTTACGACTGATTACCAGAACATTCGATAAAAGAATATTACTTAACACCTCGCAGATATCATTAAATACTACCTTGTGTGAATTATTATTGTGCAACAATTTATTTATTTTTCTTGTTTTATCAAGCAATTGAACACTCATAAATACCTCCATCTCAATTGTTAAAATTAACAGACAATTCTTCACCTTTTATCATTTTAACATATCTTCCTGGCAACCACAACGGTATTATCTAATATTTTTACCACTTTTTTAAATTAATTTATAATTTCGTACAATTCCAATAATTTAGGAAAACAAAATAGGAATTTGCCGCAGGCAAAAAGACGCCCCGAAGAGAGTCTAACCCCTATATTTGTGACTTTAGTCACAGATATAGGGGTTATTCTCTCTGGGGTTCGTCTGTCTGCTTCACCCCGGCAAATTCCTATTTAACTTCTTCTTTGTCCATTACGAAGCCGCATTCCTTATCTGCACATACAAGCTTCTTACCCTTTTCCACCATATATCCCCCGCATTGTTTACAGCGAATATTGGAAGGCTTCTGCCAGCTCATAAAATCACATTCCGGATTATCGATGCAGCCGTAGTATTTTCTACCTTTTTTTGTCTTTTTAAGAACAACATCTTTGCCGCACTTTGGACAACTTACACCAATCTTTTCGTAATATGGCTTTGTGTTTCGACAGTCAGGGAAACCTGGACAAGCAAGGAACTTTCCGTGTGGTCCATATTTTACTACCATATTTCGTCCACATTCCTCGCAGACTTCTTCGGAAACCTCGTCTTCAATTTTTACTTCTTCTAATTCCTTTTCTGCCTTTTCAACAGCCTGCATCATATCTGGATAGAAGTTTTCGACAATTGTTTTCCACTTTACTTTTCCCTCTTCCACTCCATCTAAAAGAGATTCCATATTCGCAGTAAAATTCACATCAACAATGGTAGGGAAGCCATCCTCCATCATATCGTTTACAGCCTCTCCCAACTCTGTAATATAAAGATTCTTACTTTCTTTTACAATATATCTTCTTGCTAAAAGAGTAGTAATTGTTGGCGCATAGGTGCTTGGACGACCTATTCCTAATTCTTCTAAGGTTTTTACAAGAGAAGCTTCTGTAAAATGTGCTGGCGGCTGTGTAAAATGCTGCTGAGGATCTAATCCAGATAACGTAATCTCTGTATCCTTCGTAATTTTTTTCATTGCGGCATTCATTGTTGATTTTTCACTATCATAGCTATATACCGTCATAAATCCATCAAACTTGACTTTAGATGCTGCAACATTAAAACGGTAATCTCCAGCTCCAATTTTAACAGATGTTGTCTCATATACTGCTTCTGCCATCCGGCTTGCTAAAAATCTCGTCCAGATCAACTGATACAAACGGAACAAATCTCTTGGAAGCTGTTCTTTAAGCATTGCTGGTGAAAGACTGCTGTCAGTTGGACGGATTGCTTCATGTGCGTCCTGAATCTTTCCTGTTTTTGATGACTTTACTGCCGTTTTATCTCCAACAAACTGTTCTCCATACTGCTGTGCGATATACTCTCGACAACTTGCATCTGCTTCTTCTGAAATACGTGTAGAGTCTGTTCGAAGATAAGTGATAAGACCAACACTTCCCTTTCCTTTTAATGTAACTCCCTCATAAAGTTCCTGTGCAAGACGCATTGTCTTTTGTGTAGACATATTCAGACGCTTCGATGCTTCCTGCTGTAAAGTACTTGTTGTAAATGGCAGTGGCGGCTTCTTTCTTCTCTCTCCATTCTTTACTGACAATACCTCAAACTTCTCTTTTTGTAATTTCTCTACCAGAGCATCTACTTCTTTTTGTGAATGAAGTTCAATCTTACCATTTTTATCTCCAGCAAAATGAGCCTCCAGAGTTTTTTTCGCTCCTGGCACTAAAATGTTTGCGATAAGGCTCCAATATTCCTGTGAAATGTATTCATCAATTTCCTTTTCTCTGTCACAGATGATACGAAGCGCAACAGACTGTACACGGCCTGCTGAAAGCCCTCTTTTAATCTTTGACCAGAGAATCGGACTAATCTTATATCCTACAATTCGATCTAATACCCTTCTCGCCTGCTGTGCATCCACAAGATTCATATCAATATCACGGGAATTTTTAATGGATTTCTTTACGGCATCCTTTGTAATCTCATTAAAGGTAATGCGACTGCACTTCTTGTTCTCAAGTTTTAATGCATAATACAGATGCCATGAAATAGCCTCTCCTTCTCGGTCAGGGTCAGTTGCAAGATATACTTTATCTGCTTTCTTTACTTCTTTACGAAGCTGAGCTAAAATATCTCCCTTTCCTCGAATTGTGATATACTTTGGTTCAAAATCATTCTCAACGTCTATCCCCAGTGTACTTTTTGGCAAATCTCTTACATGGCCGTTTGAGGCAATAACCTTATATGACTTTCCCAGAAATTTCTGAATTGTTTTAGCCTTGGCCGGCGATTCAACAATAACTAAGTTTGCTGACATTCCCCAAAACACTCCTAACTTTTAAATATTATATTGCAATTTATTGTATTTTATCACTATCACATATTTGAAAAAATACCATTAGCAAGATATGCGTTACATTTATGGAATAATTTTTTCAAATACACTCTGCTGAACTGTCTTAATTAACATTTATAATTCGCATAAAGAAAAGATTCTATAAGGAAATTATGTTAAATATCAATAAGACAATACTCGAAATCAAAAACAATAAATGTACTCTTTCATAAAACAATTATACATCATACACTATTTCGTTTTGCCACGCAAGCAGAAAATTTCACACTTTTCTTAAATAGACATTTTGTTCTATCTGATAAATTATGTTTTTTAGTTCAAATTTCATCAGGATATGTTGCAATTCAAAGGCAGAAAAACCGCTATTTTCCAAAAGATTTTCAAAAGTCATGGGATGAATTTCATCTAAGAGCGAATATACTTTTTCTTCTTTTTTATTTTCACAAAAAAATTTTTGTTCTTTGAAAAATTTTTCTCTGTTTACATCCATATTTTTCTTTTTATTTCCTGTTTTCCCCTCTTTTATAATTATATCCATAATGTCTTCTGGAGAACGAACCAGGACAGCTCCCTGACTGATTAAATCATTACATCCTCTGCTCATACAATCCGTAATTCTTCCCGGAAGTGCAAAAATATCTTTTCCTTGTTCCAGTCCTTGATCAGCAGTAATTAATGAACCACTTCTCGCCCCCGCCTCCGTGACAAAAATCCCATCGGAAAGCCCGCTGATAATCCGATTTCTCATAGGAAACAATCCTTTTTGAGGAGAAATACCCATATTGTATTCCGAAAGAACTCCGCCCATCTGATACACCTGTTGATATAAATTAAAATTCTCTACTGGATAAATCGTATCAATCCCGCCTCCAAGAACCCCAAGCGTATATCCATTCGCATCTAACGCTCCCTTATGCCCCGCAGCATCCACTCCGGCCGCCATGCCACTCACAATCTGAATGCCACATTCTGCTAGTCTTTTTGCAAATTCTCTCGCCATTTTTCTTCCATATATAGTTGCCCTTCTCGCACCGACAATTGCAAGAATTGGCTTTGAAAAATTCGGAAGTCTTCCTATATAATATAGCAAATTTGGCGGTTCATATAACTGTGCAAGTCTTTCTGGATATTCCTGTGACTCCCTGTGAAAAAAATAAATTTCTCGTTTTTCTAATTTTCGTATAGAAGCTTCTATTTTTTTCTGATTTTTCGACGCTATAACCTCTTTACATTGCCCAGTCGTAAGAATTCCTTTTATCTCACTTTCCGGAGCATTATATATTGTAGATGGATGTCCAAAGTGTTCTAGAAGTTTTTTCTGTGTCTTTACACCAATTCCTGCAATATTCGTAAACCAATACCAGTAAAAATCATTGTTCGTCATCTCACCTTAACCCTCCCTTCTCCCTTTTGTCTAAAATATAGTGCTTCCTCTACATGACGGCTTTTTATATCGTAACTACCTTCTAAATCTGCGATGGTTCTTGCCACTTTTAAAATCTTAAAATAAGAACGCCCTGTAAGCTGGAAAACAGAAAAAGCTTCTTTCATAAGCTGCTGTCCTTCTTCATCTAGTTTGCAATAGATTTCCACCTCATTCTTATTCATTCTGCCATTAAACAATGTAGTACTTTGTGCAAAACGTTCTTTTTGTATCTCCCATGCTTTGCTTACCCTTTTCCGAATATCCGCAGAACTTTCTTCTTTAGAGTTCGAAGTCAGCGCTTCGTATCCTATCTCCTCACAACGAACAAACAAATCAATTCGGTCAAGAATCGGGCCACTTATTCTATTCTGGTACTTTACAATCTGACGATAGGTACAGCGGCATTTATCCATTGGATAATATCCGCATGGGCAGGAGTTCGCACAAACAGACAGCAAAAAGTCTGCCGGAAATGTCAGGGTTTGTTCCTTTCTTACAATAGAAATCTCATGTTTTTCCAAAGGAACTCGAAGCATTTCTATAATTTCTCTTTTATATTCTGGAAACTCATCTAAAAAAAGAATTCCATGATGTGCAAGAGAAATCTCTCCCGGCTGCGGAGTCATTCCTCCTCCAAACATTCCTGCCTGTGTAACCGCAAGAGAGGGATTACGGAAGGGTCGTTTCGTAATCAATGAAAAACTGTCTTTTAACAAGCCTTTTGCACTGTATATAATCGTAGTATCTATCATCTCTTCTGTTGTCATCTGTGGCATAATTCCAGAAATACAGGATGCTAACATAGACTTTCCCACTCCCGGCGGACCACCCAACATTAAATTATGATATCCTGCCGCCGCAATCTCCATTGCTCTTTTAGCCATAACCTGTCCTTTTACTTCAGAAAAATCCGTAACAGATATTTTGTCTTCGTCTGCATTTTCTAAAATATCTTTTACAAGTAAATTTAAACTTCGTGTACTTTCCGATATCTCCTGTGATTTTTTGACATCTTGTATCGTACATTCCTTTCCTGAATCTTCTGATATATTCCCTGAATTCTCTAATATTTCTCCTGAGTCATCATTTATAATATACCCATGTTTTAGATAGAAAAAAAGTTCTTCTAAATTCCTACATCCAACTACCTCCATCTGCTCTACAAAAGCAGCCTCTGCCACGTTCTCCTGTGCCACAATACATCTCTTTATTCCTCTTTTAGATGCAGCAACGACAATCGGTAAAACACCAGAAATCGGACAAATCTGCCCATTTAACGATAGCTCACCAACAAAAAGTGTATCTTTTATATAAGTTTCCGGGACAAAATCCATTGCAAGCAAAATCGCTGCCGCAACCCCAATATCAAAAGAAGTCCCACATTTTCGAAAATCTGCCGGAGCAAAATTCACAGAAATCCTCTTCGGCGGCAACAAAACACCGATATTATTCAAAGCAGTACGTACCCGCTCTTTTGACTCCTTCACTTCATTAGACAAGTATCCAATCATATTAAAATTTGGAAGCCCATTACTAATATCTACCTGTATCTTTACAATCTGTCCTTCGATTCCCTGTATCATTGCGCTAAAAACTTCTGCTACCATTGTCTCTGCTCCTTCAACCTGTTATAATAATGTCAAATTTTGTAATTAATTCCTTTATATCACATATTTCTAAAATATGCAATATTTATTTTAGATTTCATATTTTTATTATAAATACTATAAATGAGCAAATACAGAAAAAATGCACAAAAATAAGTGCTTCTTGTTTGTAGTCTAAACATATTCAGACTAATCAAGCAATGTATGTCTTTATAATGCGGACATAGTTGTGCAATATTTTAAATTTACTCATTTATAGATAAATAGTAATTTTGTCCACTGTCAAAGTCAGCCCACTGGAAAATAAATAAAGCATATTTGTGGCCTCGAAGCAAGGTTTGGATGC